>NZ_BJWY01000011.1 GCF_007990715.1 Nocardia seriolae NBRC 15557
AGTATTAACCCCGGATGGCCCTCCCGACCGGTAAGAACCCCGAAATGTTAACCGCGCCGTTATGCGCTCGAGTGCGCCGAACGGCCGTACAGTTCCTTGGCCTGCGCCGGAGTGACGGTGACCGGGTTCACGGGAACCCCGGCTCGCATGTGCTCCTCGAGCAAGCGACCGGTCATGCGGCCGATGAAGTGCTCGGCGACCTTCAGTTCGAGCCGGTCGTTCTTCAGGGCGGCCATGGCCAGTCGCACCGCGGGCGGGTAGGCCGCGTCGAGCGCGCCGGGCTGGTCGAAACCACCGGTCTCGCGCATCCACTTCGGCAGCGTGGCAATCGCGGCCGGGGCCACCAAACGGCTTCCGGCCCAGAGCTTCACGCCCTTCTCACTGGGCGTGAACAGCAGGTAGTGCATGCCCTGGCGGGCCCGTTCGGAGCTGCACAGCCGCGGCCGCACCCGCTCGAAGTACTCGCGGACCTCGGCGCGGGAGGTCGGCACATCGGACGGTCGGCAGGTCTGGAGTTCGGCCGCGATGACGCACTCCCGCCAGTACTGCTGCTCCTCCTCGGGGGTCAGCGGTCCCGGGCCGTACATCTCGTAGCACTTGAGCACCGAATGCCAGCCGGTGACGTGCATCCACAGCTGTGAGTCAGGATTGTTTGCGCTGTAACGCTTTCCGCTGATCGGCTCGATGCCGGTGGCCTTGGCGTGCACCTGCATGAGGTGCTCGGACGCCTCGACGGCCATCCGGCTGTCGGCCACCGCGGCAATCAGGAAGTAGGCGAAGGTGTGGTCGAGCCGCCCGCGCGGATCGCTGTAGATGCCGCCGACATCGGCCACGGCCGCGGTGAGATCCGGGTCGAAGTGTTCCAGGGTGACCGCGCGCTGGAAGCCGATCAGAGCCGTGGGCGCGGTCCACACCTTCCACGTCGGCGAGTCCGGCCCGAAGAAGCCGTAATCGACCTCGCGGATGGTGCGAGCGGGGGCGTCGAACTGGGGACGCGCGGTCACTGCGGTCATCTTTCTGCTCCTTTGCAGTGACTCCCCCGCCTCCCCGCGACTTCAGCGGGCGGCTCGGGAGCCGTCGATGTTGTGCACCCGTGCCGGCGGTTGGGTGCCGAAACCATTTCGGCCGTACCCGGGGAGTTACCCCGGTCGTCACCAGATCAGTTGTCCAGTCCTGAACGAACTCACCGGTTTCATTCAGGAATGTAGCATTTGCGGACCGGGGGATGCCGGTCAGCATTGGCTATGGTCAGGGGTTCATTTCGTAGGCACCCGCGAGGGCCGTGACCTGGGTCAGCACACGCCCGAAGCGGGCCGGGTCGGCGGCCGGGCGGCGGACCAGATCCAGGGCTCGGACCTGCTGGGCCTTGGTGGCGGTCGGCTTGGTGTGCAGGGTCAGGGCGTGCTTGGAGAACTCGCGCACGAACAGGTCGAAGAGCTGGTCCAGGACCGCCTCGTCGGCGCCCGCGATCTCGGCCTGCTCGAGGATGAGCTGGGCGTACGGGAGTGTGGTGAACAGCTCGCCGAGGGCGAAGAGGAAGTCGACGTCCTGCTGCTGCTCGGCGGTCGGGGTGGCGGCGGCCAGCAGGGTCTGGAAGGCGAGAGCCTGTTCGAGGAAGACCGCGACATTCGGGATGTGCGCGAACTTCTCGAAGACCGGACGCCAATCGGCGAAGCGGATCTTGCCCAGACCGCTGCTCGGGCCCTGCCGGAACAGGAATTCGTCATCGGCCGCGTCGCGGCGGGTGGGCACGGGAGCGTGCGCGGCACGGGCGAATTCGGCCTTCAGCGCGGGCACCGCCTTGGCGGCCGGGCCGCTGGCGTGGCGGCTGGTCCAGCTGAGCGCGCCCGAGACCGCGCGCACCGCGCCCTTGGGCGCGACGCCCGCGCCGGGCAGGTAGCGCAGCGCGGCCAGCGCGGCGTCGGCGGGATGGCACATGAAGTTGGGCATGAACTTCAGCGACAGCGCCATGTTCACGTGCACCGTGCCCTCGAGGCGCGGCAGGCCGAACATGCCGACCATGGCCATGGGGAAATACATGTCGTTCTCGAAGCCGCGCGCGGCGATGACGTCGGCGAGATCCTCGTAGAGCCGCTGCCCGTTCCGGGTCACCGACATCTTCTCGATGGCGTTGAAAAGCAGGTAGCGCCGGTCGTTCTCGTCGGCCGAGCGCATGTAGTCGATGGCGCGCTCGCTGTAGAGCTTCATGCCGATCAAGCGCGCGTAGCTGTCCGCGAGCAGCGATTTCACCTGCGGGAACTCGGTCACGCGGTGTCCGAACAGGATTCGGTTGTGCGCGTGGGTGACGGCCTCGAACATGGCGTGCTCGCACGAGCCGACCGCGCCGAAGCCGAGGTTGAACTTGCCGACGTTCACGGTGTTCATGGCGGCGTCGAAGGCCGCGCGCCCGGTGTGCAGGATGTCGGATTCGGCGACCGGATATTTGTCGAGATCGAATGCGGCGACGTACATCTGGGAGTCGACGACGTTCTTGCGCAGCTTGTAGCTCTTGTGCCGGGAGTCGGCGGCGAAGAACAGGTAGCCGGAGTACTCCTCGTCGGTCATCTTCCGCATGAAGTCCGAGGAGTCGATGATCGGCTTGTCGGCGCGGCGGCCGAAGACCGACACCATGCCCGCGAGATTGCCATTGCCGATGTAGTACTTGCCGCCGGTGGCGGTGTAGCCGCCACGGGCCTTCGGCTCGAGCACCATGTCGGTGGAGTAGATGTCCGCGCCGTGGTCCTGCTCGGACAGGCCGAAGGCGAAGATCTCGCCGGATTCCAGCAGCGCGGCCGCGCGGGCCTTGGCCTCGGCATTGTGGCTCTGCCAGATCGGGCCCAGACCCAGGATCGTCACCTGCCAGACGTACCAGTACTGCATCCCGTAGAAGCCCAGGATCTTGCTCATCATGGCGATGCGGGCGGTGTCCCAGCGCTTGTTCGAGTCGCCGCCCGCTTGTTCGGCCGGGGTCAGGAAGATCGCGAAGACCCGTTCGCGCTTGATGAAGTCCAGGAAGTCCGCGTACCAGACGCGGTCGCGGCTCTCGGCCAGCAGCCGGACCTTGCCGAAGGCTTCGAAGTAGTCGACGGTGGCGCGCAGCAGGCGCCGGGTCTCCGCGTCGAATTCGGTGAATTCGCAGGTCTTCGGGTTGAACAGGGTCTGGCTCATCGGGATTCTTCTCCTCCGGCCGGGGGCGTCCTCGGCTCCACCGAATAGTTTCCTTCGTGAATGTAGCATTTTTGTACACGGGTGAATGAAACGATCTTGGAAACCCATCCGACCTGCCGTTCCGGTCTCGGCGGGCACTGCTATCGTCGGTGCGCATGGGCACCGATTCGGCGACA
The DNA here is from genome assembly GCF_007990715.1 of Nocardia seriolae NBRC 15557. Classification (GTDB taxonomy): domain Bacteria; phylum Actinomycetota; class Actinomycetes; order Mycobacteriales; family Mycobacteriaceae; genus Nocardia; species Nocardia seriolae. The sequence continues at coordinate 3,345 of NZ_BJWY01000011.1, forward strand.
AGACCCCGCCAGCGCGCGCCGCATCTGGGTCCGGAACGCCGCCGCCCGCAGGTCCTCGACACCGCGCTGGAGATCGCCGTCGCGGACGGCATCGCGGCGGTCACCATCGCGGCCGTGGCCGACCGCATGAAGGTGACCCGGCCGGTGGTCTACGCCTGCTTCGCCGATCGGGTCGAACTGCTCGAGGCCCTCATCCACCGCGAGGAGGAGTACCTGGTCGCGGGCATCCTGGACGTGCTGCCCCGCCGCCGGGTGGAGGCCGACGAGGCGGTGTTCGTGGAGGGCTTCCGCGCGCTGCTGCACACCGTGTCCGCGCGGCCCGACAGCTGGCGGCTGCTGTACGGCAATCCCGATCCGGCCGTGGCGGATTCGTTCGGCAAGGGCCGACTGCTCGCCGTGGAGCGCTGCACCCGCCGACTCCGGCCGACCTTGAAGGCGTGGGGAACGGCCGACGCCGAGCGCAAACTTTCGGCACTGGTCGAACTGTGGGTGTCCGCGGGCGAGGGCGCGGTCCGCACCCTGCTGACCGACCCGGGCGAATGGACTCCGGACACGTTGGGCGAGTTCGTCGGTGCGGCCGTGTACCGCGCGCTCCGCCATGCCTGAAAACCCGGACAGCCACGCCTGAGCACACCTGCCCGAACCGGGGTCCTCCCCGCTATTCGATGGCTACGATGGAAAGTGCCCATCGGTCAATGCGGGAGGCCGCGATGACGTTCTATCGGCAGGTTGGTTCGGTGCCGCCCAAGCGGCACACACAGCATCGGGACGAGCAGGGTCGGCTCTATTACGAAGAGCTGATGGGAGAAGAGGGCTTCTCCGGCGACTCCTCGCTGCTGTATCACCGGGGATTGCCTCCGGCCATTGTGGATTCGTCGGTGTGGGTGCTGCCCGAGCAGCGGCTGTATCCGAATCATCCGCTGCGGCACCGGCATTTGAAGCTGCACGAACTGTTCCTGGGCGACAAGCCCGCCGACAGTGACGTGGTGACCGGACGGCGGCTGCTGCTCGGCAACGCCGACGTGCGCATCTTCTCACGTCCGGCCGCTGGTCTCGCACCAGTTCTTCTACGACAGCACCGCCCCGAACTGCGCGCCCTCCTACGTCCTGCAGCAGGGCGGCGGCCTGCCCGCGCTGGAGGGCATCCACTCCACGGTCGAATACCTGGAGCTGGCGGCGTCGCTGAGTCAGGGCTATGCCATCAATGTGCCCGACTACGAGGGCCTGAACGGGCACCTCGCGGTCGCCAAGGAACCCGGCTACATGATTCTCGACAGCGTGCGCGCCGCCGAGAGCTTCCAGCCGCTGGGCCTGGACGGTGCGAATACGCCGGTGGCGCTGTGGGGTTACTCCGGCGGCGGCATGGGCAGCGGCTGGGCGGCGGAGATGCAGCCGAGCTACGCGCCGGAGCTGAACGTCAAGGGCATCGCCATGGGCGCGCCGGTCTCGGATGTCGAATCGCTGCTGCACGTGAACGGTTCCATGTTCGCGAGCCTGATCGGCGTGGGTATCGCCTCGCTGCGCAATGCGTATCCGAAGTTCGCGGAGACCACCGAGAAGGTCATGACGCCGGAGGGTCTGGCGGTCATGAACCGCACGGCCAACCAGTGTCTGGTGCGCAATGTGCTGAACCTGATGTTCACCGATTACCAGCGCATGTTGACCATCCCGATCGCGGACTACCTGGCCTTGCCGGAGATCAAGGAGGTCTTCGATTCGGCTGTGCTGGGCGGTGATCCGCCGACCGCGCCGACCATGGTCTATCAGGGCGTCTACGACGAGGCGGTGCCCTGGTACACCAACGACCGCATGGTCCAGCGGTGGTGTGACGGCGGGACCTCGGTCTACTACAAGCGCGATCACCTCAGCGAGCATCTGACGCTGACCACGCTGGGCATGGCGGACGCCTTCAACTGGATCCAGACCCGGCTGGCTCCCGGAGCCACCAATCCGGTCGGCTGCCGCACCGACGACGTGATCACCATGCTCGGCAGCGTGGACGCGCTGGCCACGCAGGTCGAGATCGAATTGAACGCCGCCTTCGGCGCCCTCGGCTGGCCCATCGGCCCGCAGGAGCGGTAACGCCTTTTCCGCCGTTTTCCTGCGACGCGCGCCCGGTCGACCACCGACCGGGCGCGCGTGTCTTGTATATCTTCCCGAGCTCGGCTGACCCGGTTGCACTCGGCATGTATGGTCGGCTGCGACAGTTTTTGTCGCAAGAAAGTACGCATGCCAACGGGGGCTCGCACCAGCGGGCTGAGAGGACGGCTAGGGCCGTCGACCGTATGAACCTGACCGGGTAATGCCGGCGTAGGGAGGATTCACAATGTCATCCAGCCGTGTCCCCAGCAGCTCTGCGCCTGTCGACACCGTGACCACCGGTCCCATCGAGGGCAGCGTCAAGCACTACGAGCAGGTCGAGGCCGACGGCACGACCCTGAACGTCCCGGTGCGGCGCATCAATCTCACCAATGGCGAGCACTTCGACGTGTACGACACCTCGGGTCCGTACACCGACGACACCGCCACCATCGACCTCGAGGCCGGGCTGCCCAAGCTGCGCGACACCTGGGACAAGCCGCAGGTCGACGGCCCGCCGACCCAGCTGAACTGGGCGCGCCAGGGCATCGTCACCAAGGAGATGGCCTACATCGCGGCGCGCGAGGGCGTTTCGCCCGAACTGGTGCGCGACGAGGTGGCCGCGGGCCGCGCGGTGATCCCCGCGAACCACCGCCACCCCGAGTCCGAGCCCATGATCATCGGCAAGAAGTTCGCCGTGAAGATCAATGCGAATATCGGCAACTCGGCCGTGAGCTCCTCCATCGCCGAGGAGGTCGAGAAGATGGTGTGGGCCACCCGCTGGGGCGCCGACACCATCATGGACCTGTCCACCGGCAAGAACATTCACGAGACCCGCGAGTGGATCCTGCGCAACTCCCCCGTCCCGGTGGGCACCGTGCCGATCTACCAGGCGCTCGAGAAGGTGAACGGCGATCCCACCAAGCTGACCTGGGAGATCTACCGCGACACCGTGATCGAGCAGGCCGAGCAGGGCGTCGACTACATGACCGTGCACGCGGGCGTGCTGCTGCGCTACGTGCCGCTGGCCGCCAAGCGCGTCACCGGCATCGTCTCGCGCGGCGGATCCATCATGGCCGCCTGGTGTCTGGCGCATCACCAGGAATCGTTCCTGTACACCAACTTCGCCGAGCTGTGCGAGATTCTCGCCGAGTACGACATCACCTTCTCCCTCGGTGACGGCCTGCGTCCGGGTTCCATCGCGGACGCCAATGACGAGGCCCAGTTCGCCGAGCTGCGCACCCTGGGCGAGCTCACTAAAATCGCGAAATCCTATGGCGTGCAGGTGATGATCGAGGGCCCCGGCCACGTGCCGATGCACAAGATCGTGGAGAACGTGCGGCTGGAGGAGGAGCTCTGCGAGGAGGCTCCCTTCTACACCCTCGGCCCGCTGGCGACCGATATCGCGCCCGCCTACGACCACATCACCTCGGCCATCGGCGCGGCCATCATCGCCCAGGCCGGTACCGCCATGCTCTGCTACGTGACGCCCAAGGAGCACCTGGGCCTGCCCAACCGCGACGACGTGAAGGTCGGCGTGATCACCTACAAGATCGCCGCCCACTCCGCCGACCTGGCCAAGCAGCACCCGCGCGCCCAGGACCGCGACAACGCGCTGTCCAAGGCCCGCTTCGAGTTCCGCTGGACCGACCAGTTCAACCTCTCCCTGGACCCCGACACAGCACGGGAGTACCACGACGAGACCATGCCGGCCGAGCCCGCCAAGACCGCCCACTTCTGCTCCATGTGCGGCCCGAAGTTCTGCTCCATGCGCATCTCCCAGGACGTGCGCGACTACGCCGAAAAGCACGGCCTCACCGACGTGAACGCCATCGAGGCGGGCATGGCGGAGAAGTCCGAGGAGTTCGCGGCCGCGGGCGGCAAGGTGTACCTGCCGGTCGTGTCCTAGTTACGAATCCGATTCGGGGCGGGCGGCTTTCGAGCTGCCCGCCCCGCAGTCGTTTCAGGCCCGATCGGAGATCTGCTGGACGCCCCAGCTGTTGCCGTCCGGGTCGTCGAAGAAGATGACACCCCTGTTGTTCAACGGATCTCCCTCGGTGACCGGTCCGCCCAGCACCTGAATATCGGTGACCTCGACGCCACGCTCCTTCAGTTCGGCGTGCGCGCGCTTGATGTCGGGAACAACCAGTTGCAGGCCCTTCAGGTAGCCGGGCTCCATCTTCGGCACCACACCCTCGCCGATGACGATCGAACAGCCCGAGCCGGGCGGGGTGAGCTGGACGACGCGCATCCCCTCACCGACCACGGTGTCGTGGTCGACGTGGAAGCCCAGCTTGTCGCTGTAGAACTCCTTGGCCCGGTCGACATCGGTGACGGGGACGATGACTACCTCGAGGGTCCAATTCATGGCGGTTCCTTCCGATCCGGGGTCCTGCGAATACAGACGGAGCGGCACGCGCGAATTCTTCGTATCTCAGGATATGGATTCCCAAGATGGTTCATCCGATGCCAGGCAGGATGCCTGCATGGCCAAGACGAAGCTATCGAGGCCGAGACCGGGCGAGCGCTCGTCTGCCCATTCATTCCCGGCGAATTGCCGGAACTGACGCAGTGGCCGCCTCGAGATCGAGCTGATGCTCACGTAGTCCGCTGCCAGCGGCTCGCGAACTTCCCCGGCGCGGGCGCGGGGCCTGGGAGGTCCCCGGTGGTGGCCGCCAGGCCGTCGATGAGCAGGGCCAGGATTCTGCGGCGTAGCTGGGTGGTGCGGTCGGCGTCGGGTAGTGAGATGGCGGCGCAGGCCTCGAGGATCAGGCCGAAGTCGGCGACGGTGATGCCGGGGCGCAGTCGGCCCGATTCCTGTGCGCGGCGCAGGATTTCGTTGTTCAGCTGAGCCGAGCGGTGCACCTCGGGGAGGATCGAGTCATCCGGTGTGAAGGTTCCCGCGAGGTGGACGACCAGGGAGTGGACATCTGCGTCTACCACTCGGCGCAGGAAGTCGACCAGGGTCGGCCAGCCGTCGGAATTCGCCAGGGCCGCTTCGGCTTCCACGTTGTAGCGGTGCAGGCCGTCGTAGCAGAGGGTGCGCAGCAGCTCCTCCTTGCTCGGGTAGCGGCGGTAGAGGGCGCTGATGCCGACGCCGGCGCGCTCGGCTACCGCGGAGATCGGGGCCTTCGGTTCGGCTAGGAACACCTCGCGGGCGGCCGCGAGGATGACCTCGTCATTGCGGGCGGCCTGCGCCTTGCGGCCCGGGAGGGCGCGCTGAGCTGCGGGTTCGGCTGTCTTCGGCATGAATCGAGAATACCACTTGAACGGAATACTCTGTTCCGCTACGCTTGAAACAGAACGAAACATTCCGTTCCACCAAGGAGAGAATGATGAACGCCCAGCCCGCCTCCGCAGCCATCCGCCCCTTCCGCATCGATGTCCCCCAGGCCCGGCTCGATGATCTGAACGAGCGGCTGCGCAAGGCGCTGTGGCCGAACGAGCTGCCGGGCGTGGGTGACGCGTACGGCGTCACCGCCGACCGGGTCCGCGGGCTGGCCGAGTACTGGGTGAACGAATTCGATTGGCGGGCACTGGAAGCCAAGCTGAACTCCTACCCGCAGTTCACCACCGAGATCGAGGGTGAGGACATCCACTTCTTGCACGTGCGCTCGTCGCGGGCGGACGCCACCCCGGTCATCCTGACCCACGGCTGGCCCGGCTCGATCCTCGAGTACCTCGATGTCATCGAGCCGCTCACCGCGCCGGAATCCGCCGACGACCCGGCCTTCCACCTGGTCATCCCCTCACTGCCCGGCTTCGGCTTCTCCGGCCCGACCCGCTCGACCGGCTGGGGCACCCGCCGCACCGCCCGCGCCTGGGTCACGCTGATGGACCGGCTCGGCTACCAGCGCTACGGCGCGATCGGCAATGACGCGGGCTCGATGGTCGCGCCGGAAATGGCCCGCATCGCCCCGGATCGGCTGCTGGGAATGCATGTGACGCAGCTGTTCTCGTTCCCTTCGGGCGATCCGGCCGAGATGGCGGACCTGTCCGATGACGACATGGCGGCGCTGGGCCACCTGCAGTGGTTCATGGACAACAAGTTCTCCTTCAACACCCTGCACAGCCAGCAGCCGCAGACCCTGGCCTTCGCCATCTCGGATTCGCCGATCGGCCTGCTGGGCTGGAACTCCCAGCTCATGGGCGAGAGCCTGGACGCGGAGTTCGTCGTCGGCAATGTCGCCGTCTACTGGCTGACGGGCACCGCCGCCTCCTCGATCCGCTTCTACTGGGAGGACGCCCACGACACCGAGCGCACCCCGGGCCCGACCACGGTGCCGACCGCGCTGGCCATGTTCAAGGGTGATTTCCAGTCGATCCGCCGCTTCGCCGACCGGGATCACAAGAACATCGTGAGCTGGCACGCCTACGACGTGGCGTCCACGCACTCGGACAGCCCGAACGACGCGGCCGGGCACTACGCCGCGCACGAGGCCCCCGAGGTACTGCTCGCCGATATTCGCCGATTCTTCGCCCAGCTGAGCTGATTCCCGCCCCGTGGCCCGTGCCCGTGTCCGAGCGCGGGCCACACGCATGCCTGGACCCTCCCGCATGTTCGCGAGACGCGCGGCGATGTTCCCCGGCGGCCCGGATTGATGTACTGAATTCACCTTCGCAACAACGAATTACACGAGGTGAGAAGCATGAAGGTCGCAATCTTCGGAGCCACCGGCACCATCGGTCGCCACGTCGTCGCCCGCGCCCTGGCGGCCGGCCACGAGGTCACCGTGCTGACCCGCAACCCCGCGAATATCGCCGCGCCGCACGAGCGGCTGCGCGTCGAGGTCGGCGACGTCCTGGATCCGGCCGCCGTGGAGCGCACGGTGATCGGCCAGGAGGCGGTCATCGTCACCCTGGGCGCGGGCCGCAAGGGCGTGGTGCGCGCCGAGGGCACCCGCCGCATCATCGAGGCCATGGACCGGACCGGCGTCAAGCGCCTGATCTGCCAGTCCTCGCTGGGCGTCGGCGACAGCCGCGGCAATCTGAACTTCGTCTGGAAGTACGTCATGTTCGGCATGCTGCTGCGCCAGGCCTACGCCGACCACGTGCAGCAGGAGCAGTACGTGCTGGCCAGCGACCTGGACTGGACCATCGTGCGCCCCAGCGCGTTCACCGACGGCCCCACCACCGGCAAGTATCGCCGCGCCTTCCCCGCCACCGAAACCGGTCTGGCCCTGAAGATCTCACGCGCCGATATCGCCGACTTCCTCGTCGAGCAGCTCACCGACGAGACCTATGTCCGCCGTACCCCCGGCATCTCGAACTGACCCGCTCCACCGCGTCAGCATCCGTGTCAGGTCGACATCAGGCCGGTATCAGCCGGTCTGGCGAAAGTACTCACATCAACAGCGATCGCGGCCTCCGGGCCGCGACGAGTACCGGGAGTACACGATGACCACCACCGCCATTCACACCGACACCACCACCTGGACCGGCCTGGTGCAGGTCGAGGACACCGCACTGGCGGTGACCGACACCGGCGGCAACGGCCCGGCCGTCATCTACCTCAACGGCTCCTATGCGACGCAGTCGAATTGGAAGAAGGTCATCGCCGACCTGGGCCCCGGCTACCGCCACATCACCTTCGACGAGCGGGCCCGCGGCAAGTCGCAGACCTCCGCCGACTACTCCTTCGAGGCGTGCCTGCGTGACGTGGACGCCGTCCTCGCGGCCCGCGGCGTGGAGCGCGCCATCCTGGTCGGCTGGTCCTACGGCGCCCTGGTCGCCGTGCACTGGGCCGACCGCAACCCCGACCACGTCATCGGCGTGGTCTCGGTCGACGGCGCGCAGCCCTGGGGCCTCACCGACGAGGCGGGCAAGGAGCGAATCCGCAAGCTGTTCAACCAGATGCGCTACTTCATGCCGCTGCTGCGCCCGTTCGGCCTGGCCGCCCGCATGTCCGCCGCCCAGCACGCCGAGAGCAATATCGAACTCAACGACCTGTGCGCCGCCCTGGCCCCCATCCTCGACCGCGTGACCCGTCCGGTCCGCTACGTCCTCGCCACCGGCGCGAATCTCGGTGCCACCGAGGAGGAAATGGAAGCCGTCCGGGCCTCCCTGGACCCGTGTCTGGCCGCCAATCCCAACCTCACCGTCACCGCCAAGGTGCCCAGCAACCACTCCAAGATCCTCACCAAGGACCACGTCGCGGTGGCCGACGCCATCCGTGCCACCGCCTGATCAGTTGTGCGTGTGGGACGGCCCCCACGAGGGGAAGGGGTCGGGGTAGGTGAGCCATTCCTGTTGGCCGGCAGCCATTTCGGTGTCGGTGAGCAGGGCCGAGGCCAGGAGATCGTGGACGTGCGGGCGGTCGAGCTGGATGCCGATGAAGACGATTTCCTGGCCGGGGGGCAGGTCGAGAGCCTGCCAGTGGGCGCCCGCTTCGAAGGTGAGGTTCGGGCCCGCCTGCGACCAGATGGCGGCGAGGTCAGGGCGGGTGGCCAGCCAGAAGAAGCCCTTGCTGCGCAGCAGCCGATGCAGTTGCGAGAGTGCGGCTTCCAGGCGTTCGGGGTGGAAGGGGCGGTCGGCGGTGAAGGTGAGACTGCTGATGCCGTATTCCTCGGTTTCGGGGGTGTGGCCGCCCGCGAGTTCCTCGTCCCAGCCGTCGAATTGGGCCGCCAGGTCCGGGTTGTAGAGGCCGGTGCCGAGGACCTGCGCCAGGTCGACGACGCCATGGGCGGAGTGCACGATGCGGGCGGCCGGGTTCAGGCGGCGGATCGTGGCCTCCACGGTGCCGACGGCGTTCGCGGTCACCAGGTCGGTCTTGTTGAGCACCAGCACATTCGCGAACTCGACCTGATCGATGAGCAGATCCGCGATGGTGCGGGCATCCCCTGCTCCCGCTTGCATATTCCGCTCGGCGAGAGCCTGCCCCTTGACCACTTCGGCCAGGAAGGTGGAGCAGTCCACGACGGTCACCATGGTGTCGAGCCGGGCCAGCTCGCCGAGCCGGAAGCCGTCCTCGAACTCCCACTCGAAGGTGGCCGCCACCGGCATGGGTTCGGAGATACCGGTCGATTCGATGACCAGGTGGTCGAAGCGGCCCTCCCGCGCCAGTTTTCCCACCGATTCGATGAGGTCCTCGCGCAGCGTGCAGCAGATGCAGCCGTTGGTGAGCTCGACCAGCTTCTCCTCGGTCCGGTCCAGGTGCCCCTGTCCCGCGACCAGCGCCGCGTCGATGTTCACCTCGCTCATGTCGTTCACGATGACCGCCACCCGGCGGCCCTCCCGATTGGCCAGGATGTGGTTGAGCAGGGTCGTCTTGCCCGCGCCGAGGAAGCCGGACAGCACGGTCACTGGCAGCAGGGCCGTGTTCGGGTCTGAAGTCATGCGGTTAATGATAACGGTTTTCATTTAGGGCTGCCGCCCGGGCATCATTCGAGCCCACTAGGGTCTGTGACGTGGAACTACTACCGCTCGCCCCGAATGGCACCACCCCGGTCCGCGCCCTCACCATCGCGGGCACCGACTCCGGCGGCGGCGCGGGCATCCAGGCCGACTCCCGCACCATGGCGCTGTGCGGCGTGCACGCCTGTGTGGCGGTGGCGGCGGTGACCGTGCAGAACACCCTCGGGGTCAGCGGTTTCCACGAGATCCCGCCGCAGGTCGTGGCCGACCAGGTGCGAACCGTGGTGGGCGACATCGGGATCGGCGCGGCCAAGACCGGAATGCTGGCCTCGACCGCCATCATCGAGGCGGTCGCGGGCGTGTGCCGCGAGGTCGGCATCGGGCGCGACGGCAGCATTCCGCTGGTCGTGGACCCGGTCGCCGCCTCCATGCACGGCGACGCCCTGCTGCACGCCGAGGCCCTGGACGCGGTGCGCCACACCCTGATTCCGCTGGCCACCGTGGTCACCCCGAACCTCGACGAGATCCGGCTCATCACCGGCATCGACGTGATCGACGACGCCACCGCGCGCAAGGCCGCCGAGGCCCTCATCGCGCTCGGCCCGCGGTGGGCCATCGTCAAGGGCGGGCACCTGCGCACCTCCGAGCAGTCCACCGACCTGCTCTTCGACGGCGACACCTTCCACGAACTCCCGGCCCGGCGCCTGGCCACCGGCAATGACCACGGCGGCGGCGACACCCTGGCCGCGGCCATCTGCTGCGCGCTGGCCCACGGCTATTCGGTGCCGGACGCGGTCGCCTTCGCCAAGGAGTGGACCTTCCGCTGCCTGGAGGCGTCCTACGATCTGGGCGCGGGCCACGGGCCGGTCTCCCCGCTGTGGCGGCTGCACCTCGGTCCGCGCTAGCCGCGGCCCGGCTCGGGCACGCGGTCACGCCCTCCCAGGAAGCTCCCAGGCGCAGCGCAGATTGATGTGAGTTCGGTGATCGAGATTGGTCACCATGAACGACACCGTAACCGCCGTGCGGGCGGCGGAACCCGCAAACGCAGTGACCGCACCCGTCGTGGATGTGGTCGTTCCGGTCTACAACGAAGAGGTCGACCTGGGGCCGTGCGTGCGCAGGCTGCACGCCTTCCTCACCCTCAACTTCCCCTTCACCGCGCGAATCACCATCGCGGACAACGCTTCCACGGACAACACCCGGACCGTGGCCGAACAGCTGGCCGCGCAGCTGGACGGCGTGCGGGTGGTGCACCTGGACCGCAAGGGCCGCGGCCGCGCGCTGCGCGAGGTGTGGCAGTCCTCCGACGCCCAGGTCGTGGCCTACATGGATGTCGACCTGTCCACCGACCTCAACGCGCTGCTCCCGCTGGTCGCGCCGCTGGTGTCCGGGCACTCGGATGTCGCCATCGGCACCCGGCTGGCCTCCTCCTCGCGGGTGGTGCGCGGACCCAAGCGCGAGATCATCTCGCGCTGCTACAACCTCATCCTGCGCACCTCGCTGCGGGCCAAGTTCTCCGACGCGCAGTGCGGCTTCAAGGCCATGCGCTCGCAGGTGGCCAAGCTGGTGCTGCCGCTGGTGGAGGACGGCGAATGGTTCTTCGACACCGAATTGCTGGTGCTGGCCGAACGCATCGGGCTGCGCATCCACGAGGTGCCGGTGGACTGGATCGACGATCCGGACTCCCGGGTCGACATCGTCGACACCGCCCGCAAGGATCTGCTCGGCATCTGGCGGGTCGCCCGCGCGCTGGCCAGCGGCCGGCTGCCCATCAATGAGCTGCGCGCCGCGGTCGGCCGCGAACCGCTGGTGGAGGGCGTGCCGCTGGGCATGGTCGGGCAGCTGGTGCGCTTCGGCCTGGTCGGCCTCACCTCGACCCTGGCCTACCTGCTGCTCTACGTGGTGCTGCAGGGGATCACCGGCGCGCAGGTCGCCAACTTCCTGGCGCTGCTCATCACCGCGATCGGCAATACCGCCGCCAACCGGGCCTTCACCTTCGGCGTGCGCGGCGCCGATCAAGCCGTGTCACACCATTTCCAGGGTCTGGTCATCTTCGGCGTCGGTCTGGCGCTGACCAGTGGCTCGCTCTACACACTGCATCATTGGGCGCCCGACGCGGCGGTCCATCTCGACCTACTCGTGCTGGTGATCGCCAACTTGGTCGCCACCCTGCTGCGATTCGTGGGCCTGCGCTTCGTCTTCCGCAATGCGGGTCGGCATGCCACGCCGGGGGCCGCCCGGTGACCACCCTCCTCCCCGCACCTCTCTTCCGCGCACCGCGGGCAGCGGCCGACGGCTTCCGGCTGCTCCGGGTCGACTTCCCCGGACGCTGCCATCCCGAGCACGGTGACCTGCCGCTGTGGGACACCCCAACCGCTGACCCGACCGACCGAGGAAACGACCGATGACCGCGACCCTGCCCGAAACCCGGCCCGCCGCACCCCCGGACGAGCCACCGGCCCGCGGCGACCGCCGGGAGTACCCGGCCCTCGCGGCCCTGCTCGTCGGCGCCGCCGTCGCCTACCTCTGGAATCTATCGGCGAACGGCTGGGCCAACTCCTTCTACGCCGCGGCGGTGCAGGCCGGTTCGGTGTCGTGGAAGGCCATGTTCTTCGGATCCTCCGACGCCGCCAACTCCATCACCGTGGACAAGACGCCACTGTCGTTGTGGCCCATGGAGATTTCGGTGCGAATCTTCGGATTGCACAGTTGGAGCATGCTGTTGCCGCAGGCCCTGCTGGGTGTGGCCACGGTGGCGCTGCTGTGGGCGATCGTGCGGCGGAATTTCGGTGCGGGCGCCGGACTGCTGGCGGGGCTGGTGCTGGCCCTGACTCCCATCGCGGCCGTGATGTTCCGGTTCAACAACCCGGACGCCATGCTGGTGTTCCTCATGCTGGCCGCGGCCTGGGCCATGACCCGCGCGGTGGCCGACGGCCGCTGGCGCTGGGTGCTGCTCACCGGCGGATTCATCGGACTCGGCTTCCTGGCCAAGCAATTGCAGGTGCTGCTGGTGGTGCCCGCGCTGGCGCTGACCTACCTGATCGCGGGCCCGCCCGCGCTGGGCAAGCGCATCGCGCAGTTGTTCGGCGCGGCCGCCGCCATGGTGGTGGGCGCGGGTTGGTGGGTGCTCATCGCCGAACTGTGGCCGGTGGACGACCGGCCGTACTTCGGTGGCTCGCAGCATAATTCGATCATCGAGCTGACCCTCGGCTACAACGGTCTGGGTCGCCTCAATGGCGAGGAGACCGGCAGTGTCGGCGGCGGTGGCGGCGAACTGCCCAGCGGTGGCGGCGGCATGTGGGGCACGCCGGGCATCGGGCGGCTGTTCGAGCCCGCGCAGGCCGGTCAGATCGCCTGGCTGATTCCGGCCGCACTGGTGCTGCTGGTCGTCGGACTCGCCCTGCGCGGCAAGGTGACCCGCATCGATCCGCAGCGCGCGACCTTGATCCTGTTCGGCGGCTGGCTGCTGGGCACCGGGCTGGTGTTCAGCTTCATGAAGGGCATCTTCCACCCGTATTACACGGTGGCGCTGGCCCCGGCGGTGGCGGCGCTGATCGGCGCGGGCGCGGCGCTCGCCTGGCGGCATCGCGACCGGGTCCCGGTGCGGCTGTCCCTCGCACTGGCCTTCGCACTGACCACCGCGACGGCGTGGATCATCCTGTCCCGCAGCACCTCCTTCGTGCCGTGGCTGCGCTGGGTGGTGCTGGTCGGCGGCATCGCGACCACCCTGGCCCTGCTGATCCGCCTGCCCCGCAGGGCCGGACTGGCCGTCGCGACGGCCGCAGTACTGGTCGGTCTGGCCGCTCCCACGGCCTACGCGATCGACGGCATCGCCACCGCACACCAGGGCCCGATGCCCTCGGCTGGCCCGAATGTGCGCGGCGGTTTCGGTCCCGGCGGGTCGCGCGGCGGCGACCACGGTATGCCCGACGGCCGCAACGGCAATGGCGGTACCGGCCGGGGCGCTCCCGGCGGCCAGCCCGGTGGCGGCCAGCCCGGTGGCGGCCAGCCCGGTACCGGCACGAACCCCGGCGGCGGCACCGGCGGACTTCCGGCCGGAAACACCGGAAGCGAAGGCGGCCCGGGCGGATTCGGCGGCCCGGCGGGCGGCATGATGAGCGCGAGCAACCCCAGCGCCCGGGTGACCGCACTGCTCGAGGCCGACGGCTCGGACTACACCTGGGTGGCGGCCACCGTCAGCTCCAATTCGGCGGCCGGTTTCCAGCTGGCGACCAAGTTGCCCGTCATGCCGATCGGCGGCTTCAACGGCAGCGACCCGTCGCCGACGCTGGCCCAGTTCCCGGAGTACGTGCAGGTCGGCCGGATCCACTACTTCATCGGCGGCAGCCAGATGGGTGGCGAGCGCGGCGGCAACTCCAACAGCCAGAGCTCCCAGATCACGGCCTGGGTCAAGGAGCACTTCAACTCCCAGGAGGTGGACGGCATCACCCTCTACGACCTGACCTCACCGAAAACCGCATAACCGGCGGACTTGCCACCGCCACAAAAGAACTGAGCGCCGGGACCCGAACGGGTCCTGGCGCTCAGCGCTTGTCGATAAAATCGATGTGACGGTCGTCACGATCCAGGGAATCGCCATGAGCACGCATCCCCTCAGCGATGAGCATCGAGAAGCCTTCTGGCGCAGGGCAGGCTGGGACCCTCTGCTCCCCGATGCCGAGCGCGAGGCCATCGAACGCCGCTGGGACGACGAATCCATCGATCTGGCAGAGATTTTCGGCTTCTGACCCCGCCGAGCGGATCGCGGCCGGTCAGGGCCGGGCGGTCAGGGCCGTGTGGAGGGTGGCGGCCCACTGCTGGACGATTTCCTTGCGGCGCAGGGAGTCGTCGGTGAGGACGTCGGCCAGACCGAGGCCGCGGGCCAGGTCGAGAGTGGCTTGGACGAGGTGGTGGGTGACGGGGTCGGAGTCGTCCACGCCCAGGGCCTCGATCGCCATGCGGTGGGAGATGCGGCCGAAGCGGGCCTCCATGGGGACGATTCGTTCGCGGAGCACCTCGTCGGCGGCGGCGTGGGTCCAGACCTGCAGGGCCGCCTTGAACAGGGGGCTGGTGTAGGACTCGACCAGGCCGGCGACCACGGCTTCGGTGCGGGCCACGCCCTCCGCGACGTCGGCCACCGCCAGGGCATCGGCCTTGGCCTGGTCCATGCGGGTTTCGAACATGTACTCGAGGGCGGCGGTGATCAGGTCCTCGCGGGTGGGGAAGTGATGCTGGGCCGCGCCTCGCGACACCCCGGCGCGTTCGGCCACCACGGCGACCGTGGCGGCCGCCCAGCCTGTCTGGGCCAGGCAGTCGATGGTCGCCTCCAGCAGCCGCTGCCGGGTGGCCCGGCTGCGGTCCTGCTTGGGTTCGTGGGGTGTCGCCATGGTGGCTATTCTGCCCAGCTCGGCGGGCGGCGCTGCATGAAGGCCGTGATGCCCTCGATCACCTCGGGGGTGCCGAAGTAGCTCGCGGACCGTTTGGCCAGGTCCTCGGCCGAGCGATCGAACGCCGCGAGCAGTTCGGCATTGACCAACTGCTTGGCCTCGGCCAAACCCTGGGGTGAGCCCTTGCGCAGCTCGCCGAGCAGACGCGCGGTCTCGGACGCGGGGTCGTCGGCGGCGACGGTGATGAGGCCGATGCGTTCGGCCTCGGCCGCGTCGAAGGTCTCGCCGGTCTGGAAGTAGCGGGCCGCCGAACGACCGGTCATGCGCGGCAGCAGGGTGAGCGAGATCATGAACGGGGCCAGCCCGATTCGCACCTCGGTCAGCGCGAAACTGCTGTTGCGCCCCGCGATCACCAGATCGCAGCCCGCGATGATGCCCATGCCGCCCGCCCGCACATTGCCGTCCACCTGGGCGACAACGGGTTTGGGCATGGCGATGATGTTGCGCAGCACCGAGATCATCCAGCGGGTGCGGATATCGGCGGCGGCCGCCGGGTCGGCGTCCACCGCCTCCTTGAGATCCGCGCCCGCGCAGAAGGTATTGCCGATGTGGGTGAGCACCACCCCGCGCACCGCGTCGTCCCCGGCCGCGCGCTCGAGGCCCGCCAGCAGCTCGGTGACCAGCCGCGAGGACAGGGCATTGCGATTGTGCGGGGAGTCCAGGGTCAGCACCGCGAATCCGTCGCGCACCTCGTAGCGCACGAACGGCGTGTCCGCGCCGGCTGTGTCGGTCATCGAATACTCCTGCTGCTGTGTGGCTTTCGGCGGAGGGTGTGAGCGGCGGCGGCCCGCGCGACCGCCGCCGCTCGTCACCCCGGTCAGTACGACCGGGGCAGACCCAGCGAGTGCTGGGAGACGAAGTTGAGGATCATCTCGCGGCTGACCGGGGCCACCCGGCCGATGCGGGCGGCGGCCAGCATGCCCGCCAGGCCCACATCGGAGGTCAGGCCGGAGCCGCCGTGGGTCTGGATGGCCTGGTCCAGGGCCTTGATACTGGCCTCGGCCGCGGCGTATTTCGACATGTTCGCGGCCTCGGCGGCACCGAAGTCGTCGCCGGAGTCGTAGAGGAACGCGGCCTTCTGCATCATCAGCTTGGCCAGTTCCAGTTCGATCTTCACCTGCGCGAGGGGATGCGAGATGCCCTGGTGCGAGCCGATCGGCGCGCCCTTCCACACCGCGCGCTCCTTGGCGTAGGACACCGCCCGGTCGATGGCGTAGCGGCCCATGCCGACCGCCATGGCCGCGCCCATGATGCGCTCCGGGTTCAGGCCCGCGAACAGCTGCGCGATGGCGGCGTCCTCCTGGCCGACCAGGGCGGTGGCGGGCAGCCGCACATCGTCGAGGAACAGCGTGAACTGGTTGTCCGGCTCCAGAATGTCCATCTCCTGCTTCGTCTTCACGAAGCCGGGCGCGTCGACGGGGACGATGAACAGCGCGGGCTGCAGATTGCCGGTCTTGGCGTTCTCGGTGCGGGCCACGATGAGCACCGCCTCGGCCTGGTCCACGCCCGAGATGAAGATCTTGCGGCCGTTGAGGATCCAGTCCTCGCCGTCGCGGCGGGCGGTGGTGGTGATCTTGTGCGAGTTGGAGCCCGCATCCGGCTCGGTAATGCCGAACACCATCTTGGCCGAGCCGTCGGCCAGCTTGGTCAGCCAGTGCTGCTTTTGCGCCTCGGTGCCGTACTTGGTGATGATGGTGCCGCAGATGGCGGGCGAGACCACCATGAGCAGCAGGCCGCAGCCCTGCGCCGCCAATTCCTCCTGCACCAGCGCGAGTTCGTAGATGCCCGCGCCACCGCCGCCGTACTCCTCGGGCAGGTTCACGCCCAGGAAGCCGAGCTTGCCCGCCTCGTCCCACAGTTCGTCGAAGGGCTCGTTGCGGCGGGCCTTGGGACCGGCGTAGTCGCGGAAGTTGTACTTGGCGGCCACTTTGGCCACCGCGGCCCGCAGCGCCTTCTGCTCGTCGGTTTCGATGAAACTCATTGCCTACTCCTGATCTTCGCTGTGGGCTGCGTCATCGCCGTGCACCACGGCGAGTACCGTGCCGACCTCGACCTGTCGACCGGCGGAAACGTTCCATTCGGTGAGCACGCCCGCGGCGGGCGCGGCAATGGTGTGCTCCATCTTCATGGCCTCCAGCCACAGGATCGGCTGGCCCTTCTCGACGCGGTCGCCGACCTGCGCGGCCACCCGGATCACCGAGCCGGGCATCGGGGCCAGCAGCGAGCCCTCGGCCACCTGATCGGCCGGATCCTCGAAGCGCGGCAGGCGGCGCACCGCAACCGGGCCGAGCGGGGAATCCACCGCCACCAGCTCGCCGTAGCAGGCGATCTCGAAGCGGCGGCGCACCGGGCCGCGCGCGCCCGGCACCTGGAGGACCACCAGATCCGGTGTGGCTTCGAGCAATTCGAGACCCTCGTGGCCCTCGACCTCGAGACCGGCGCGGGTGAGGCGGTAGCGCACCTCGCGCTTGCCGGTGAGGCGGGACTCGTAGGACTTGGACTGCGCCTGCGACGGCAGATTGCGCCAGCCGCTGGGCAGGCCGCGGCCGACCCGGGCCGAGCGCCGGTTCGCGGCGGCATCCGACAGCGCCGCGGCAATGATCGAGAGTTGCTCGTCGGCTTCGGAAACCAAAGGCGTGGAAAGCTTTTCGAGATCGTGCGTTGCGAAGAAGGCGGTGTCGGTGTCCCCCGCGAGGAACGCCGGATGCCGCAGCACCCGCACCAGCAGGTCGCGGTTGGTGACCAGGCCGTGAATCTTGGCCCGCTGCAACGCACTCGCCAGCAGGTGCGCCGCCTCGTCCCGGGTCTCGGCGAAGGAGATCACCTTCGAGAGCATGGGGTCGTAGTGCACGCCCACCATCGAGCCGTCCACCACACCGGTGTCCAGGCGCACGCCCGGCTCGGTCAGCACGGTGAATTCGCCCAGGGTTCCCGGGATTTCGAGCTTGTGGACGGGCCCAGACTGCGGCTGCCAATCGTGCGCCGGGTCCTCGGCGTACAGGCGCACCTCGATGGAGTGCCCGCGCATCTCCGGCTGCCGCGCGGGCAGCGGGCGACCGGCGGCGACCTGGAGTTGCAGGCGCACCAGATCCAGCCCGGTGACCTGCTCGGTGACCGGATGTTCCACCTGGAGGCGGGTATTCATCTCCAGGAAGAAGAAGTCGCCCTTCTCATCGGCCAGGAATTCGACGGTGCCCGCACCCTCGTACCCGATGGCCTCCGACGCCAGCCGCGCCGCCTCGAACAGCCGCGACCGCATGCTCTGTCCATCGGCCCTGCGCGCGGGCTCTCCGTGGTTACGCTCCGCTGCCGCCTCCGAGCCTGACGCGCGCAGGGCGTCGATCTTCTCGACCAGCGGCGACGGCGCTTCCTCGACGACCTTCTGGTGGCGGCGCTGAATCGAGCATTCGCGCTCGCCGACCGCCCACACCGTGCCGTGGGTATCGGCCATCACCTGAACTTCGATGTGGCGGCCGGTCTCGAGGTAGCGCTCACAGAACACGGTCGGATCGCCGAAGGCGGACTGGGCTTCCCGCTGCGCCGCCTCGATCTGATCGGTCAGCTCGGACAGCTGGCGCACCACGCGCATGCCGCGGCCACCGCCGCCCGCGGACGCCTTGATCAGCACCGGCAGCATGTCGGCGGTGACCTCGGCCGGATCCAGTTCCTTCAGCACCGGGACACCGGCGGCGTCCATCATCTTCTTGGACTCGACCTTGGAGCCCATCTGCTCGATGGCGGCCACGGGCGGGCCGATCCAGGTCAGCCCGGCCGCCTGCACGGCCCTGGCGAATTCGGCGTTCTCGGAAAGGAATCCGTAACCGGGGTGGATGGCGTCGGCACCGGCGGCCAGGGCGGCCTCGATGATCAGCTCGGCGCGCAGGTAGGTCTCGCCGGGGGTGTTGCCCGGCAGGCGGATTGCGGCGTCGGCCTCCGCCACATGCGGCGAGTTCGCATCGGCGTCCGAGTAGACGGCGGTCGTCGCGATACCCATGCGGCGGCAGGTGGCGAAAACCCGCCGCGCGATCTCGCCACGGTTGGCGACCAGAACGTTGGTGATTTCCATATCTGGCCTCACATCCGGAAGACGCCGAAGCCCTCGGCGCCCTTGATCGGGGAATTGTGGATGGCGGACAACGCCATTCCCAGGACCGTGCGGGTGTCGCGCGGGTCGATGACGCCGTCGTCGTAGAGGCGGCCCGACATGAACATGGGCAGCGATTCGGCCTCGATCTGCGCCTCGATCATGGCCCGCATCCCGGCGTCGGCCTCCTCGTTGAAGGGCATGCCCTTGGCCTCGGCCGCGGCCCGGCCCACGATGGAGATGACGCCCGCCAGCTGCGCACCGCCCATGACGGCGGATTTGGCGCTGGGCCAGGCGAATACGAAGCGCGGGTCGTAGGCACGACCGCACATGCCGTAGTGGCCCGCGCCGTAGGACGCGCCCATGAGCAGCGAGATGTGCGGCACCTTCGAGTTCGACACCGCGTTGATCATCATCGCGCCGTGTTTGATGATGCCGCCCTGCTCGTACTCCTTGCCGACCATGTAGCCGGTGGTGTTGTGCAGGAACAGCAGTGGCGTGTTCGACTGGTTGGCCAGCTGGATGAACTGGGTGGCCTTCTGTGCCTCCTCGGAGAACAGCACGCCGCGGGCGTTGGCGAGAATGCCGACCGGGTAGCCGTGCAGCTCGGCCCAGCCGGTCACGAGGCTGGAACCGTAGAGCGGCTTGAACTCGTCGAAGTCCGAACCGTCCACCACGCGGGCGATGACCTCGCGCGGATCGAACGGGATCTTGAGGTCGGACGGCACGATGCCGAGCAGCTCGTCCTGGTCGTACAGCGGCTCGATGACCTCGGTGAGCGGACGCGGAGCCGGGCCCTTCTTCTGCCAGTTCAGGCGCTTGACGATGGAACGGCCCAGTTGGATCGCATCCTGCTCGTCGACGGCCAGGTAGTCGGCCAGACCCGAAGTGCGCGCGTGCATTTCGGCACCGCCCAGCGACTCGTCGTCGGACTCCTCACCGGTGGCCATCTTCACCAGCGGCGGACCGCCCAGGAACACCTTGGAGCGCTCCTTGATCATGACCGTGTAGTCGGACATGCCCGGCACGTACGCGCCACCGGCGGTCGAGTTGCCGAAAACCAGTGCGATGGTGGGGATTCCGGCCGCCGACAGGCGGGTCAGGTCCCGGAACATGCGCCCGCCCGGGACGAACACCTCCTTCTGCGTCGGCAGATCCGCACCGCCGGACTCCACCAGCCCGATCACCGGCAGCCGGTTCTCCAGCGCGATGTCGTTCATGCGCAGGTTCTTGCGCAGCGTCCACGGATTCGAGGTGCCGCCGCGCACGGTCGGATCCGGAGCGACGATCATGCATTCGACGCCCTCGACAATGCCGATGCCCGCGATCACGCTCGCGCCCACGTGGAAGTCGCTGCCCCAGGCGGCCAGCGGGGCCAGCTCCAGGAACGGCGAATCCTCGTCGAGCAGCAGCTCGATGCGCTCGCGCGCGGTCAGCTTGCCGCGCTTGCGATGCCGCGCCATCTTGTCCGGGCCGCCGCCCGCGATGTTCTTGGCGTATTCGGCCTCGACCTCGGCCAGTTTGGCAGTCATGGCCTCGGCGGCGGCGCGATAGTCCGCCGCTTCCGGGTCCAGGGAGGTACGCAGGATGCTCAAGACTGGAACCCCAATCGCTTGGCCGCGAGGCTGGTCAGGATCTCGTTGGTGCCGCCGCCGATGCCCAGGATGCGGACATCGCGGTAGTGCCGCTCGACTTCGGACTCACGCATGTAGCCGAGGCCGCCGAAGAGCTGCACCGCCTGGTGGGCAACCCATTCCGCGGTCTCCACGGCGGTGTTCTTGGCGAAGCACACCTCGGCGATCAGATCGGTCTCGCCGTGCGCGGCGCGCTCCACCACATGATGGGTGTAGACGCGCGCCACATCCGTGCGACGCGCCATCTCGGACAGGGTGTTCTGCACGGCCTGGCGGCTGATCAGCGGACGCCCGAAGGTCTCGCGATCCCGGCACCACTGCACGGTCAGGTCCAGGCAGCGCTGCGCGTGCCCGTACGCCTGCGCGGCCAGACCGACCCGCTCGCTCACGAAAGCCGAGGCGATCTGGGCGAATCCGCTGTTCTCGGGTCCGACCAGGTTCGAAACCGGCACCCGCACATCGACATAGGACAGCTCGGCGGTATCGGAGGCCAGCCAGCCCATCTTCTCCAGCTTGCGCGAGACCGTGAACCCCGGCGTGCCCTTCTCCACCACCAGCAGCGAAACACCGGCCGCGCCGGGACCACCCGTGCGCACCGCCGTCACCACGTAATCGGCGCGCCCACCGGAGGTGATGAAGGTCTTGGCGCCGTTGACGATGAATTCGTCGCCGTCGCGCACCGCGCTGGTCCGCAGATGCCCGACATCCGACCCGCCGCCCGGCTCGGTGATCGCCAGCGATCCGATCTTCTCCCCCGCCAGCGTCGGCCGCACCCACCGCTCGATGTGCTCCGGGTTCCCCGAAGCCGCAATGTGCGGCACCGCGATCCCGCAGGTGAACAGCGACGCGAACAGTCCGCCCGAGCAGCCCGCGTAGTGCATCTCCTCGCACACGATGGCCGCGTCGATACCGTCCCCGCCGGAACCGCCCACGGATTCGGGGAACTGGATGCCCAGCAGCCCCAGCGCGCCCGCCTTCTTGTGCAGCTCGCGCGGAATCTCGCCGTGGCGCTCCCAGTCGTCCAGGTAGGGCAGCACCTCGCGCTCGGCGAAACCGCGCACGGTGGCGCGTAGTTCGCGACGTTCCGGCGTCGTCCAGGGATTCACATATCCGGTGCTCATGGCTGTTTCCTCTCGGGCGCGAACAGGGAGCCTCCGTGGTTACGCTGCGCTGCCGCCTCCGGCTCCTGACTGCTCGCGCCCAGCAGCTCCACAGGAATCTCGATGTGCCGGGCCCGCAGCCATTCCCCGAGCCCCTTGGCCTGCGGATCGAAGCGGGCCTGATAGGCCACGCCCTCCCCGAGCAGACCCTCGACAATGAAGTTCAGCGCCCGCAGATTCGGCAGCACGTGCCGGGTGACGGGCAGTTTCGCGGTCTCGGGCAGCAGCAGGCGCAGTTCGTCGACGGTGAGCGCGTGCACCAGCCAGCGCCACTGCTCCTCGGTGCGCACCCAGACGCCGATATTGGCATTGCCGCCCTTGTCGCCGGAGCGGGCCAGGGCGATGGCGCCCAGCGGCACACGCTTGGTGGCACCGGCCGGAAGCGGCTGCGGCAGTGCGGGTTCGGCGACCTCGGCCAGTTCCAGCGTGTCCGTGGCGGGCGCGATGGCCAGCTCGGCGCCGTCGGGCAGCACCGCGGTGTGCGGCACCTCGTGCGCGTCGACATATCCCGGCTTGTACACGCCGTAGGGGCCGCCGTTTCCGGGCGGCGAGGTCAGCGAGAACCCGGCGTAGCTGGCCAGCGCCAGCTCCACCGCGACGCTGGAGAACGCGCGCCCGACCTTGTTCGGGTCCGGATCGCGTACGACGCAACGCAACAGCGCGCTGGCCTGCTCCTCGGTGTCGGCGTCCGGGCGGTCCAGCCGCGCCAGCGTCCAGTCCAGCTCGGCCGGGCGCGCGGGCAGCCACGATTCCAGCTGCCGTTGCGCCAGTTCGGCTTTGGCCTCGATATCCAGGCCGGTGAGGATGAACTCCATCTCGTTGCGGAACCCGCCGATGGTGTTGATCGACACCTTCGTCTGCGGCGGCGGGGCCTCGCCGGTGACGCCGCTGATCAGCACCCGATCCGGCCCGTCCTGGCTCACCTGGATGGAGTCCAGCCGCGTCGTCACGTCCGGCCCGGCGTAGCGCGCGCTCTGAATCTCGTACATGAGCTGCGCTTTCACCGTGTCCACGGTGACCGCGCCGCCGGTGCCCTCATGCTTGGTGATGACGCTGCTGCCGTCGCGCCGGACCTCGGCGATCGGGAAGCCCGGCCGCCCCATATCGGCGATCTCGGTGAAGAAGGCGAAGTTGCCGCCGGTGGCCTGGGTGCTGCACTCGATCACGTGCCCGGCCACCACCGCACCGGCCAGCGCGTCGTAATCGGTTCGGCCCCAGCCGAAGTGCGCGGCCGCGGGTCCGACCACCACCGACGCGTCGGTGACCCGCCCGGTCACCACGATGTCCGCGCCCGCGTTCAGGCATTCGGCGATGCCCCACGCGCCCAGGTAGGCATTGGCGGTGAGCGGTGCGCCCAGCCCCAGTGCCCCGGCGCGCGCGACCAGATCATCACCGGTCACATACGCGACCTTCGGTGCGAGACCGAGCTTCTCGCCCACTTCGCGGATTCGCTGCGCCAGCCCGGCCGGATTCAGCCCGCCCGCGTTCGCGACGATCTTCACACCCGATTCCAGGGCCAGCCCGAGGCTGCCCTCCAACTGTTTGACGAAGGTCTTGGCGTAGCCGAGGTTGGCGTCCTTCATGCGATCCCGTCCCAGGATCAGCATGGTGAGCTCGGCCAGATAGTCGCCGGTGAGCACATCGAGCTGCCCGCCCTCGAGCATCTCCCGCATGGCGCCGAAGCGATCGCCGTAGAACCCGGAACAGTTGCCGATCCGGATCAGATCCGGAGTGTCGGCGAGCTGACTCATGGAGGGCCTCCCTAGTGCACCTGAGTCCGGCGCAGCGTCGGTGCTGCGGTCGGTTACAGGGTCACATCGGCACCCGAAAAAATCAAGCCCGCGTGCTTGTTATTTGCGATAATGGCAGGTCAGGACCGGTCTCCGGTGCGTCGCATACCGTCAGGCAGACTGATCGCGTGTCCTCAGACGTCACCGTGATCGTCCTGCTCGCCCTCGCCGGATTCCTGCTCGGCGGGGCGTACTCGTTCTTCAAGACTTCGCGCCCGCTGGCCATCGGACTCGGTGTGTGCGGAGTCCTGGCGGCCGTGGGCGCGGTGCTCTGGATGCTGAATTAACTATTCGGTTTCGAGGCGGAAGATGCGGAGGTCCTCGGGGACACCGCTCAGCGGTGCTGCGAAGAAAATGCGGCGGTAGGGCTTGATGCCCAGGCCGAGTTCCTCGAGGGTCTCGGGGCTCAGCGCGTCCAGGGTCGCGCCCGAGAGCATGGTGTTGCCATTGCCGCCCGCCTCCATGACGCGGGCGGCGATATTGACGTCGATGCCGAGCCAGTCGCCGCCGATCTCGCGCGGGCTGCCGGTGTGCAGGCCCAGCCGCATCTGCGGGCGATAGCCGTCCACGGAGACGGCCGAGAGATTCTCCTTGGCGGCCACGGCCGCTCGCACGGCGCGGTCCGCGGACGGGAAGACGGCCATGACGCCGTCGCCCATGCGCTTGACCACCTGGCCGCCGCGATCATTGATGGGCGGCTCGATGGCCTTGGCCACCCGGCGCAGCAGATCCAGGGTGACCTCGTCACCGGCGGCCAGCGACCAGCTGGAGAAGGCCACCAGGTCGGTGAACATGATGGTGATCTCCTGGGTGCCGCGCCCCTTGCCGAACCGCTCCAGCATGGCCTGCCAGACCTGCAGCGCGCCCAGCCCCAATTCGCGTGCGGCACTGGGGGAATCGCCGACCAGCTTGTCGGCCGCGCGGGCCACCGCCCGCACCCCGCCCGGACCGGACACCGACAGCGGATCGCCGAAGGCCGGATCGCCGGGCAGGTTCTCGCGCGCCTTGCGGATCGCGCCGATGATGTCGCCGCGCTGATTGGCGGCATTGACGATGGCGGAGAGCTGACCGGGGAAGCGGCCGCGGCGCCGCGACTGCGGCGCGTTCTCGTCGACGTCCTCGGACAGCTCCGCGGGAATCAAGGGGATGACCACGTCCGGGTCGATGCGGGGTTCACGCGCCCGGCTGCCACCCGCGTCGCGCGACCGGCTGCGATCGGTCCCGATACCTTCCGTACGGTTCGCGTCCCCGTTCTCGCGGTTCACACCGGAGGCGCGTTCACCGCCGTCGGAGGGTCGTTCGCTCACGCCCAGAGCGTATCCCAGCGTTCCGTCATGGGATGGATTAATGATTGCCACCTGACACCTCCCGATCGGTACTAGCGGCCACGTCGTTGGGCCCGCCGATGTTTGAGTGTTTTGGTTGCTGAGGAGATGCTACAGACCGTCCAGTCCCACGGCTAGAAGTTTCCGGCCGGAATCGAAAGTCTTCACACCTTCTTTGCCTCCCCCATATGACATCGGCCCGATACGGAATTCCGTATCGGGCCGATGCTCGCCGCCGTACCGGGCAGTGGCCGGCGGCTCCCCGGGCAGGGTCTCTATTACTCGAAAGACGAGCTAAGCATCGCGCTTGTTCACGACCAAGATTGCGGCCCCGAAGATCACCGCGACGAACACCGCGAAGTAGATCAGACTGCCCCACACGCCCCAGTGCCAGTTCCGCGAGTCGGACCCCATGGTGAAGAATCGCTGCGCGTTGCGGAAAGGCAACAGCGGACCCACGTTGCGGCCGAAACTGCCGAAGGCGCCGAGCAGGGTCTCCAGCAGTAGCGGCCACAGCAGCAGGATGGAGATCGCGGCCGCGGATTGCCGCACCAGCACACCAACAGCTACCGCCAGGATCGCGCACAGCAGGGCGTAGACCGGCACCCCGAACAGTGCCCGCTGCTCCTCGGCGGTGGAGAGCCCGACCCCGGGCTTGGCGCCGTAGATGGCCCGGAAGGCGAAGTACGCGACGATCGACAACACCGCGGTCAGGACGGTCGCGTAGACCGCCTGCAACCCGGCCTTGGCCGTGATGACCCGGGTGCGCGCGGGGGTCGCGAGGAAGGAGGTGCGGATGACGCCGAAGCGGTACTCACTGGTCACCGACAGGGTCGCCATGATCATCAGCACCATCACGCCCAGGCCGCTCACCCCCGAGACCGCCAGCGAGACGTTGTAGAGGTCGGAGTTGTCGCCCTTGGCCGCGCGCCCCGAGACCGCGCCGAGCACGGCGAAGCCCAGGCCCAGCAGCACCACGACGGCCGAGCACCACCACGGCGAACGGGTCGAGGTGAGCTTGATACGTTCCGCGGTCAGCACTCCCATCAGAGCGCACCTCCCATAACCTGATCGAAGCCTTCGCCGTGGTACTGCACCGCGCCGCCGGTCATGCGCATGAACGCCTCCTCGAGGGAGGCGCGCTGCGGCGAGAGCTCGTAGAGCGTGATGTCGTCGGCGCCGGCCAGTTTCCCGACCGCGTCGGAGGTGACACCGGCCACGACCAGCGCCGGACCGTCGGATTCCGCGCCGTCCTCGCGCACGGTCATGCCGTTGGAAGTGAGCAGGCTGCGCAGCTGATCCAGCTGCGGACTGCGCACGCGCACAGACTGTTCCGACGCCTTCTCGATGAAATCCTTGGTGGTGGTGTCGGCGATCAGGCGACCGCGGCCGATCACCACGAGATGCTCTGCGGTCTGCGCCATTTCGGAGAGCAGGTGGCTCGACACCAGCACGGTGCGGCCCTCGGCGGCCAGCCGCTGCATGAAGCGGCGGATCCACAGGATGCCCTCGGGGTCCAGGCCGTTGACCGGCTCGTCGAACAGCAGCACCTGCGGATCGCCGAGCAGGGCGCCCGCCAGCCCGAGACGCTGGGACATGCCGAGCGAGAAGCCGCCCGCGCTCTTGCCCGCCACCTCGGTGAGGCCGACCAGGCGCAGCACCTCCTCGACCCGGGACTGCGGAATGTCATTGGAGGCGGCCATCCAGCGCAGATGCGAGCGGGCGGAGCGATTGGGGTGCACCCACTTCGCGTCCAGCAGCGCGCCGACCGATTCGAGTGGTTTCTTCAGTTCCTGATACGGCTTGCCGTCGATGAGGGCGGTACCGGAGGTCGGGGTATCGAGCCCGAGGATCATGCGCATGGTGGTCGACTTGCCCGCCCCGTTCGGGCCGAGAAAGCCGGTCACCTGGCCCGGTTGGACCGTGAACGACAGATCCGACACCGCGACGGTCTGGCCGTAGTGTTTGGTCAGGCCTCTCAGTTCGATCATGGTGACCAGTCTTCCCCAGATTCGAGGCGCGCACTATCGCCAATTGGTAGCGCGTCGCTCATTCTCAGGGATGACTACGGCCCGGACCGGACCCCGGGTTCACGGATCAGGGCGACCGGTTCAGAAACCGGGTGAGGATGCCTGAGCCCAGAATCGCTTGGGGATGCGGCCCGCGTGGCGGGCCAGGCAGCCGCCCTCGACGGCACGGGCCATGGCGGCGGCCATCAGCGCGGGTTGCCGGGCGCGGGTGACCGCGGTGGCCAAAAGCACGGCGGAGCAGCCGAGTTCCATGGCCAGGGCGGCATCGCTGGCGGTGCCGATGCCCGCGTCGAGGATGACGGGGACGCCCGCGGCGGCCACGATCATCTCGATATTGTGCGGGTTCCCGATACCCAGGCCGGTGCCGATGGGCGAGCCCAGGGGCATGACCGCGGCGCAGCCGATGTCCTCGAGGCGCTTGGCCAGCGTCGGGTCGTCGGTGGTGTAGGGCAGCACGGTGAAGCCGTCGTCCACCAATTGCTCGGCGGCGGCGACCAATTCGATGGCATCGGGCAGCAGGGTGCGCTCGTCGGCGATGACTTCCAGCTTCACCCAATCGGTTTCGAGCGCCTCGCGGCCCAGCTGGGCGGTGAGCACGGCCTCGGCGGCGGTGCGGCAGCCCGCGGTATTGGGCAGCGGGGCGATCTCCAGGCGCTTGAGCAGGTCCAGCACGCCGGTGCCGCCCGCGGCGTCCACCCGGCGCATGGCGACGGTGGTGAGCTCGGTGCCCGAGGCCACCAGGGCCTCCTCCAGCACGGCGAGGTTCTCCGCGCCGCCGGTGCCCATGATCAGCCGCGAGCCGAACTCGCGACCGGCGATGACCAGCGGCGCTGTGCCCAATGCGGCGTGCGCGGGGCCCTGCGTGGTTACGCGAGCTGCCGCCTTCGGGCCCTGAGCTCCCGCCGTCGGGCTAGCCACCCTGCACCGCCGTCAGCACCTCGATCTCCCAGCCGCGGCCGACCGGCTCGTCCCAGCGGGACTTGGGGAAGACCGCGCCGTCGATGGCCAGCGCGATGCCCTGGCACGGCAGGTTCAGCCGTTCCAGCAACTCGCGCACGGTGAGCGGCTCGGGGAACACGTGGCCCGCACCGTTCACGGTGACGCCGACCGGGATTGCGGTCATCGAACTCCTCCGGGGTAAAGCGGTGCGGCAGCTGCGAACCGGTGCGGGTCCGCCGCCCGCGCCTGCGGCAACTCGCCGTCGGTGAGCAGGGCGAGCACCGCGTCGGCGGTGACGGGGGTGTCGAGAATGCCGTTGCGGCCGTGCCCGGCCGCCACGATCACGCGGTCGTCCAGGTAGCCGATGAGCGGCAGATTGTCCGGGGAACCCGGGCGCGCGCCCGCGATGGCCTCGGCGAATTCGTATTCGCCGATACCCGGCAGCACCGCTTCGGCATCGGTGATCAGGTCCCGGACACCGGCGACGGTCACGGCACTGTCGAACCCGACTTCGTATTGTGTTGCACCCAGCACAATTCCGTCACCCCTCGGCACAAGATATACGGGACGACCGTGCACCCTGGCCCGGATGACCCGGGTCGGCGGGGTGGGCGCGCTGGGGCGACGGCGCAGGCGCAGGATCTCGCCCTTCACCGGGCGGACCGGCAGGCCGGGCCAGAGCTCGGCGGCCGCGGCGCCGGCCGCCAGCACGACGCGGTCGTGCGGCAGGTCGGACAGCGCGGCGACGCGTTCGGCGCGGAATTCGACTCCGGCTGCGGCGCAGGCGGTTCGGAGCGCGCCGACCAGGGCGCGATTGTCGACCGCGGGTTCGGCGACGGCGAGCAGCCCGGCCCGCACGCCGCGCCCCAGGCTCGGTTCGGCCGCGCGCACCCCGGCGCGATCGAGCAGCCGTAGACCCGCGGACTCGCCGGGCGGGACAGATATATCTTTCGCGGTCAGGCCGGGCAGGTCGTGGGCGTTGACGAAATCGGCGATGGTGCGCAGGTCCGCGGCGTCGGCGGCATCGAGGGCTACGGTCAGCGTCTGATCGGCCACGAAGACGTCGGTGCCGGTGATCTCCCGCAGGTCAGCGGCGAACTTCGGCCAGCGGACCAGGGAGGCGGCACCGAATTCCAGGGCGGCGTCCTCGCCGGGCCAGCCTTCGGAAAGGGGGGCGAGCATGCCGCCCGCGACCCAGGAGGATCCGGAACCCACGGCCGGGTCGAAGAGGGTGACGGTAAAGCCCGCTACGGCCGCCCGCCAGGCCGCCGACAGTCCGATCACACCGCCGCCGACGACGGCCAGAGTCCGCATGTGAATCCACCTAACTCGTCCCGGTACGTCCGGGACCTGCATATATACCGTTCGAAACGGAAAGTTCACCGGGAGCTGCGCGCGGCATCGCGCCGGGGTTCGCACCCACGGGTCGTTTCGACTCAACCACCGTAGCGCGACTACCGTCGAGGCCGTGCAACCCTCCCACCCGAACCGCCCAGTATCCCGACGGAGTGCGCTGTGATCTCCCCACGAGAACGGCTGGCCTCCGCGCGGCTCTACCTGTGCACCGACGCGCGCCGGGACACGGGCGACCTGGCCCAGTTCGCCGAGGCCGCCCTGGCGGGTGGCGTCGACATCATCCAGCTGCGGGACAAGGGCTCACGCGGCGAGAAACAGTTCGGACCGCTCGAGGCCAAGGCCGAGCTGGGCGTGCTGGCCGAGCTGAAGTCGGCCGCGCGCCGCCACGGCGCGCTGGTCGCCTGCAACGATCGCGCCGATATCGCGCTGGCCGCGGGCGTGGACGTGCTGCACCTGGGCCAGGGCGACCTGCCGCCCTGGTACGCCCGCCAGATCCTGGGACCCGAAGTGGTGCTGGGCCGCTCCACCAACAACCGCGCGCAGGCCGGACTGGCCGCCGTGGACGAGCACATCGACTACTTCTGCACCGGCCCGGTCTATGCCACCCCGACCAAGCCGGGCCGCACCCCCGCGGGCCTGGAGCTGGTCCGCTCCACCGCCGATTCGCACACCCACCGGCCGTGGTTCGCCATCGGCGGCATCGACGCGCCGCACCTGGACGAGGTGCTCGCGGCGGGCGCGACCCGAATCGTGGTGGTGCGGGCCATTACCGAGGCCGCCGACCCGACCGCCGCGGCCCGCGCCATCAAAGCGCGGATCCTCGACAACGTCCGCTGATTCAGCCGACGGGGTCCAGCCGGATGGGGACCCCGTTCAGGTTGGACATGCCCGCGAGGCGTTCCACGTCGGCCACTTCGGTCGACATCAGATCGTTCACGTTCACGTTCGCGCCGCCCGCCGCGTTCGCGCGCTGCCAGCCGCCGCGATGACCCCAGCCGTGCGGGATGGCCACGCTGCCCTCGGTCATGTCCTCGGTGAGGCGGGCGGTCACCTCGATGCAGCCGTGCGGTGAGGTGACGCGGCAGCGGTCGCCGTCGGAAATGCCCGCCACCGCCGCGTCTTTCGGGTTGATGCGGGCCGCGTGCTCGCGGTCGCCGCGCATGAGCGGCTCGACATTGTGCATCCACGAATTGTGGGATTTGAGTTCGCGCAGGCCGATCACGCGCAGGGGGTAGGTCGGGTCGGCAGGGCGGTCGGCGAGGGTGGCCAACTCGATCATGATCTCATCGGGATCCAGCCGGACCCGACCGCCCTTGTGCTGCACCACCTCTCGCAGGACGCCGGTGGTGATGGCGTCGGCGAGCACCACGCCGTGCGGGTGACGGCGCAGCATGCGCAGGCTGAGGCCGCCGCGGCGCAGGCCGAACAGGTCGCCGTACGGGCCGGTGCGCAGCGCCAGATCCGCGAGCAGCGTCGGGGTGGGGCGGGCGGGCAGGCGGGGGACGCGGCGGCGCAGGGCGCTCAGGGCGCGACCGGCCGCGCGGGCCGGGCCGATGGCGAAGGGCTGCACGCCGATTCGGGTCGCCAGGTCGTCGATGATGCGCCATTCCTCACGGGCCTCGCCGTAGGGTTCCACGACCCGCTCGGTGTACTGGGTGTATGGGGGCGGGGAGAGCGCGGTGAACGGCAGTGGGATGTCGTCGCGCTCCAGGAAAGCGGTCGCGGGCAGGACGTAGTCGGCGGTCCGGTTGGTGTCGTTGACATAGAGGTCGATGGACACGAACAGGTCGAGTTGATCCAGGGCGGCGGCCAATTCGCGGCCGTTGGGGACCGAGGAGACCGGGTTGCCCGCCGAGGTGAGCAGGGCGCGCAGGCGGCCGGGGCCGGGGGTGGTGATCTCCTTGGCCATGATGGCGGCCGGGAAGGTGCCCAGCACGTCGGGGAATCCGCCGATGCGGGAACGGTTCTTGCCATAGCCGATGAAGCCGACGCGGGCGTTCAGTTTGGAGACGGCCACCAGTTCCTTGCCGAAGACGGAACCGCCCGGCCGGTCCAGGTTTCCGGTGACCAGGGCGAGAGCGTCGATGAGGAAGGCGACCAGCGTCGCGTGGCGGCCCAGGCAGGTGCCGGTGCGGCCGTACACCGCCGCGGACTCGGCGCGGGCCAGATCGCGGGCCAGGGCGCGCACCCGATCGGGTTCCAGGCCGGTCACCTCGGCGGTGGCCTCGGGCGTGAAACGCCGCACGGCATTGCGCAATTCGCGCACCCCGGCGGCCTGGCGGCGCAGGGCGTCGGCGTCCTCGAGGCCCTCGTCGAAGATGACCTGCAACAGTGCAGCCAGCAGCCAGGCGTCGCCGTCCGCCCGCACGCCGACGTGCTCGAACAGTTTGGCCGTCTCGGTGTTCCGCGGATCGACCACCACGACGCGACCGCCGCGCTTGGTGATCGCGGTGAGCTTCTCGCGGATTCGCGGCACGCTCATCACGCTGCCGTGCGAGACCAGGGGATTCGCGCCGAGCATGAGCAGGAAGTCGGTGCGGTCCAGATCGGGGACCGGGACCGAGGTGGCCGAGCCGTAGAGCAGCTGGCTGGCCACGAAGCGGTTGTTCACGTCCTGGGAGCCCGCCGAGTACACGTGCTTCAACCCGGCGGCCATCTGAAAGCCGAGCATCCACAACGTATGCGAGTAGGAGAACGACGAGGGATTGCCGAAATACCAGCCGAGACTTTCCATTCCGTGCTCGGCGATCAGCCCGCGCAGCCGCTCGCCGATCTCGTCGAGTGCGGTCTCCCAGGAGACCCGCTCGAACTCGCCCGCGGCCGTGCGCCGCAGCGGATACAGCACCCGGTCCGGGTCGTTCTGGATCTCGGTGAACGCGATGCCCTTGGGGCAGGCATTGCCGCGGGAGAGCGGATGCTCCTTGTCGGCGCGCAGCTGGATCAGCCGCCCGTCCTCGACGGTGGCGATCAGCCCGCACAGGGGCTCACAGATCCGGCAGTAGGTGGGAAGCTCGCGCGTGCTCACCCAATCAAGACAACACCTGGCCCATAGTGAGGAACAACACATTTCCGGCCAAATCGGTCTGTTCCGAGCCGGATTCGGGCGCTCCGAAGCGGGCCGTGCGGCCGTTCCCGTCGCCGTTGGAGTGCAGCCACACGAAGCCGCCGCCGGCCAGATCCAGGGTGCGCGGCAACGCGGCCGCCACCGCCCGGGGCGCGGGGATGCCCGCCAGGCTGACCCGGGTGGGCGTGGCGCGCAGTGACGGCCAGGCGGCGGCGAAACCGGGATGCAGCGGACGGTCCTGCACCTCGTCCTCGGGCACCCAGGCCAGATTCTGGCTCTCGGTATTGCCGCGGGTGCGCAGGCGGTCGGCCGCATCGGCGATGACCGTGGTGTAGGTCCAGCCGCCGGCGGCGGTCGCGGTCACCCGGGAGGACCGCACCCGGATCGAGCCGGGCGCGATGCCCGCTTCGTCCTCGGCCTCGCGGACCGCGGCGTGCACGGTGGTCTCGTGGGAATCCCGGGCCCCGCCCGGCAGCGCCCAGGTGCCGCCCTGATGGGTCCAGGCGGCGCGGTGGTGCAGCAGGACCGCGGATCCACCGCCGGCCAGCGGGGCGCGCAGCAACAGTCCGGCAGCGCCGAAGCGACCCCACTGGCGGGTGCCATCCGGGCTTTCCGCCCAGCCGTCGCCGTCACCACGCATCTTCGCAATCCCATCCTCAGGCCACGCCGTCGTGCGCCCGCACCGCACGGCGGGGCACACCGCGGGGATTCCCGCGTCACGGCGGCGGTACGTCCACAATAAGCTCATTCGACAGCAACAAGTCGGTCGTTCGATTTCGGTCAGTGGGAGGTGAGGATGGCGCGCACCGAGGAGCTGGGACTGGACGAGCTGTCCCCGCGCGCGGCCGCGGCGGCCTGGCGGGAGCGCTTCGCGACCACCGAACTGCGGTCCTTCGCGCACTCCTCCCCCGCCAAGCTCATCGCGGTCGGGCTGATCCTGCTGAGCCTGTGCGTGACCGCCGGAATCGTCACCGCCACCGCGGTGACCAGCCGGCAACACGCCCTCGACGCACTGCTCGACGAGTCGGAGCCGGACGCCTATTCGGCGCAGCGGCTCTACACCTCGCTCTCGGTGGCCGACGCCTCGGCGGGCACCGCCTTCATTTCCGGTGGGCTGGAACCGAAACCGGTGCGCGACCGCTACAACCAGGCGGTCGGCGAGGCGGCCGCCGAACTGGTGACCCAATCCAATCGCAGTGACGGGGACGCGGATACGCATCTGCGCAGCGGCATCGCCACCGGGCTGCCGGTGTACACCGGCATCGTCGAGACCGCGCGGGCCAACAATCGCAGCGGGCAGCCGGTCGGCGCGGCCTATCTGGGCGAGGCGTCCTATCTGATGCAGGGCACGCTGCTGCCGATGGCGCAGGAATTGCAGCAGCACCGGTCCGCGGCCATCACCGCCACCCAGCGCAACCACGTGCGACCGCCGTGGCCCGCCATCCTGCTGCCGCTGCTGGCGGTGGCGGCCCTGATCGCGGCGCAGCTGTTCCTGTTCCGGCGCTGGCATCGGGTGCTGAATCTGGGTCTGCTGCTGGCCACCACGACCATGGTGGTGCTGCTGGCCTGGACGGTGATCGCGGGTTTCATCTCCGCGGTGGACACCACCCACGCCCGCGACGACGGCAGCATCCCGACCGCCGCGCTCACCGAGAGCCGCATCCTGGCCCAGCAGGCCCGCACCGCCGAGACCCTCAAGCTGGTGCGCCGCGACACCGGCGCGGACGACGACCGCACCTACGACCGGGCCATCGACAAATTGCGGAACATCCTGTCCGGCTACGCATCCGACGCGCCGGGCGCGAACGAGGTGCGGACCGCCGCGGCCGCCCTGGACCGCTGGCGGGCCGCGCACCAGCGCATGAACGACGCGCTGTCCAAGGGCGACTTCCTCGGCGCGGCCGCGGTCGCCACCGGTCCCGGCGCGAACGAGGCCGCCGCGCAGACCGACGCCCTGGACCGCGCCCTCGGCGACGGCATCGCCGACACCCGGAACATGTTGCGCACCGACACTTCTCACGCCGCCCGCACCCTGGACCTGCTCGCGCCGGGCGCGCTGGTGCTGAGCACCGCCGCCGCAGTGCTGATCGCGGCGGGCCTGTGGCCCCGGTTCCGGGAGTACCGATGACCCGAAGACCGATCCGCTCCCTCGCCGTGGCGGCCCTGGCCGGGGCCGTGCTGGCGACCGCCGCCTGCGGGGACGACAGTCCCCCGCCGCCCGTGCCCTCGACCCGGGTGCCGAGCTATATCGAGCCGCCGCTGCCCTCGGGAGCCGTTGTGGCGCAGACCCAGTCGACCCCGCCGCCCCCGGCGCCCGACTGCGGGGATCCGACCGCCAGCCTGCGGCCCTCCGGCACCAGGAACGGACCCGACATCGATGCCGTCCGGGCGCGCGGCCGACTATTGGTGGGCTTGGACCCGGGCAGCAATCTGTTCAGCTTCCGCGACCCGACCAGCGGCACCCTGGCCGGCTTCGACGTGGATATCGCCAAGGAGCTGGCGCGGGATCTGCTCGGCGATCCCGGCGCGGTCGAATACCGCATCCTGAGCTCGGCCGACCGCGAGAAGGCCCTGGTCGAGCACACCGTCGACGTGGTGGTGAAGACCATGACCATCAATTGCGAACGGCGGCAGACGGTCACCTTCTCCACCTCGTACCTACAGGCCCACCAGCGGGTGCTGACCGTGCACAACTCCGGCATCGAGAGCCTGGGTGATCTGGCCGGGCGGCGGGTGTGCGTGGCCAGCGGCACCACCTCGCTCAATCTGATCCGCCGCCAGCAGCCGGCCGCCTCCGTGCTCACCGTGCCCAGCTGGGCCGATTGCCTGGTGGTGTTGCAGCAGCGGCAGGTCGACGCCATCAGCACCGACGACACCGTGCTGGCCGGGCTGGCCGAACAGGATCCGGCCACCGAGGTGGTCGGCCCGAATCTGAGCACCGAGCAGTACGGCATCGGCATCGCCAAGGGCGCGGACGATCTGGTCCGCTTCGTGAACGGAACACTGGAACGCATTCGCGCCGACGGCACCTGGAACCGGCTCTACAGGCGCTGGCTGGTGTCCGAGCTGGGCGACGCGGCCGTCCCGCCGCCCCCTAGGTACCAGGACTGACGATGACCGCACCGTCCGGATCCGACGAACCCGTATCCCGCGACGACGGGACGGACGAGCCCGCGGCGACGCGGGCGACCACCCGGGAGGAACTCGCCGAGGAGGCCGCGGCGACCGCGTCCATGCCGCGCCCGCACGCGGACGGGACCCAGGCTGTCGCGCGCACCGAGCTGACAGTGGGTCCGCATTGGCCCGCGCGCACCGAGATGACCACCCGCGCCGAAACCGCCGGGGCGGGCGGGGAATTCGCGCCGACCGCGGCCACCCGACGGACCGAGCTGACACCGCGGGCGGCGGGCGAGCAGGCCGAGGTGCCCGCGCCCGATGTCACCGAGGTGGCCGAACAGGCCGGGGCACAGGGTGTTTCGCGACCCGGCAGCTCCGAAGCCGATCCGCGGACGCCGACGCGGCCCTCGCAGCGGACCGCGCGGATGACCCGGACCCGGCCGGTGGTGCGGCGGCTCGGGGCCGGACTGGTGCCGATTCCCGCGGTGGAGCCGGTCGATCCGGAGGCCGCGGTACTCGAAGATCCGGTGGTGGCCGAGGGGCGGCGGTTCTGCTGGCGCTGCGGCAAGCCGGTCGGACGGGCCACGCCGACGCAGGCGTCCACCACGGCCGGCTCCTGTCAAACCTGCGGTGCGCCTTATGATTTCCGGCCCTCGCTGTATCCCGGCGATCGGGTGGCGGGGCAGTACGAGATCCAGGGCTGTATCGCGCACGGCGGGCTGGGCTGGATCTATCTGGCCATCGACCGGAATGTGAGCGACCGCTGGGTGGTGCTCAAGGGCCTGCTCCACGCTGGTGACGCCGAGGCGCAGGCGGTCGCGGTGGCCGAGCGGCAGTTCCTGGCCGAGGTGGTGCACCCGAGCATCGTCAAGATCCACAACTTCGTGGAGCATCCCGGTCCGGACGGGACGCCCATCGGCTACATCGTGATGGAGTACGTGGGCGGGCATTCGCTGCGCGACCTGCTCGACCACTACGCGCCCGAGCGCATGCCGGTCGCCGTCGCCATCGCGTATCTGCTGGAAATCCTTCCGGCACTGGACTATCTGCATTCGGTGGGGCTGGCCTACAACGACCTCAAGCCGGACAACATCATGATCACCACCGATCGGGTGGAGCTCATCGACCTGGGCGCGGTCAGCCAGTTCGAGGCGTACGGAAACCTCTACGGCACCAGGGGATATCAGGCCCCGGAGATCGCGCACACCGGGCCAACGGTGGCCTCCGACATCTACACCGCGGGCCGCACCCTGGCCGTGCTCACCCTGCACCTGCCGATGGAACGCGGCGCGTACATGGACGGAATTCCGGATCCCAAGGACGAGCCGATCCTGGCCCGGCACCAATTCCTGTACCGGCTGCTGCTGCGCGCCACCCACCCCGACCCGGACCGCCGCTTCGCCTCCGCGCGCCTGCTGGCCACCCAGCTCACCGGCGTGCTGCGCGAGATCCTGGCCGCGGAGACCGGCAATGAACACCCGCAGCTGTCAACGCTTTTCAGCCCGCCGCGCACCAGTTTCGGCACCGGCGAACTGATCGCGCAGACCGACGGCATCATCGACGGCGTCGCCCGCGACACCCTGCTCCAGCCCGGCGACGTGGTGGCGGCACTGCCGGTGCCGATCATCGATCCGGGTGACCCGTCGGCCCCGCTGCTGGCGGGCGCGGCCCACCCCGAGCCCCGGCACGCTCTCGACGAACTGCGGCACGCCCGCCAGCGCGCCGCGGCCGAACCCGGCGGCGCGCCCGAGACTTTCGAGCTGGAGGTGACCCTCGCCGAGGCCCGCGCCCACCTGGATCTGGCCGAGCCCGCCGCCGCGCGCCTGCTGCTGGCCCGGCTCACCGACGCGCCGCTGCCGCCCGCCCCGGACTGGCGCATCGACTGGTATCTGGGCCTGACCGAACTCCTCGAATTGGAGTACGAGCGCGCCTTCGCCCGCTTCGACGCGGTTCTGGAGGCGCTGCCCGGCGAGATCGGGCCCACGCTGGCGCTGGCCGCCACCGCGGAACTGATTCTGCAACATTGGGATTCGCCGGATCCAGAGGAATGGCGGGCCTACGCGGAGAGCTACTACGCCACCGTGTGGCGCACCGACCGGGGCGTGGTGAGCGCCGCGTTCGGCCTGGCCCGCCAGCTCGCGGCGGCCGGGAACATCACCGCGGCCGTGCACGCGCTGGATCAGGTGCCGCCCGCCTCCCGGCATTACGCCGAGGCCCGGATGACGGCCATTCTCATGTTGCTGACCTGTGCTCCCGCAGCGGAATTGGATGAATCGACGTTACAGGTGGCGGCGGCGCGGGTGCAGGACCTGCCGCCGGGTGAGGGCCGCGCGGCCCAGCTGCGCATCCTCACCCTGGGCATCGCGCTGGGCTGGGTGCAGGCCGGGAAGCGGCCGAAGGCGAACGGGGCCAAGCTGTTCGGGTCGCCGTTCACCGAACGGGATCTGCGCCGCGGCATCGAGACCGGTCTGCGCGGCCTGGCCCGCTCCGCGCCCGCCCGTACGCACCGTTACGCGCTGGTCGATCTGGCCAACGCGGTGCGCGCCAAATCTTGGTTCTGAGCGTCACCGGAAAGAGCCCGTGTCGCCTGCGGCGATCTCGGGGGCAGCCTGAGATCACGGGGTCGGCGAGGGATTGTTCGATCCCTACCGCAGTGTGCGTGGTGCGACACGGGTTCCGGTGGACCTGGGAGGATCCTGGCCCGGCATTCACGATGCCATTCGCATCGTGATGTTTTCATGAAGCCCGGTCCGGGCCTCGGCCGACCGGGTCGATTCAGCCGACCAGGTCGGCGGACGCGCGGGCGATGGCGAGTTCCTCGTTGGTCGGCACCACCAGCACCGAGATCTCGGAGTCGTCGGTCGAGATCTTGCGGGCCACCCGGGAGCGCTCGACATTGCGGGCCTCGTCGATGCGGATGCCGTAGCGCTCCAGGCCCGCCAGCGCCTCGGCGCGCACGTGCGCGTCGTTCTCTCCGACACCGGCGGTGAAGGTGATGGCGTCGACCTGGCCGAGCTCGATCAGGTACGCGCCGATGTAGCGGCGCAGCCGGTGGATGTAGACGTCGAACGCCAATTTCGCGGTGGGATGACCGGTTTCGATGAGCTGGCCCAGTTCCCGGAAGTCGTTGACGCCGGAGATGCCCTTGATGCCGGAGTGCCGGTTGAGCAGGGCGTCCACATCGTTCACATCCATGCCCGCGGTGCGGATCAGGTGGAAGATGATGCCCGGGTCCAGATCACCGGAGCGGGTGCCCATGACCAGGCCCTCGAGCGGGGTCAGGCCCATGGTGGTGTCCACGGCCCGGCCGCCGCGCACGGCCGAGGCCGACGCACCGTTGCCCAGGTGCAGCACGATCTGGTTCAGCTCCGCCCGGTCCTTACCGAGGAATTCGGCGACCTGGCCGGACACGTAGTCGTGCGAGGTGCCGTGGAAGCCGTACTTGCGAATACCGTGCGCGGCAGCGGTTTCCGCGTCGATGGCGTAGGCCTTGGCGGCCGCGGGCAGGTTGTGGAAGAACGCGGTGTCGAAGACCGCGACCTGCGGCACGTCCGGCAGCAGCGCGCGGGCGGACTCGATGCCGATGACGTTGGGCGGATTGTGCAGCGGGGCCAGCGCAGACAGGTCGATGATGGCCTTGACCACGTCGTCGTCGATGAGCGTGGGCCGGTAGAAGACCTCTCCGCCGTGCACCACCCGGTGCCCGACCGCGCCCAGATCGGCGTGCGCCAGATCCTGGCCGGAGGTCTTGAACAGGTCGAACACCACGTGCAGGCCCGCCGCGTGATCGGCGAGCGGGCCCCGGTACTCGAAAGTCTGTCCGCCACACTTGTGTTCGACGGTGACGATGTCGCTCTCGACATCCTCGCCGATGCGCTGCACCACGCCGGACGCGACCACGTCGGCCGACTCCGGTTCCAGCAGCTGGTATTTGATGGACGAGGAACCGGAGTTGATCACCAGAACCTTCATTGCGCCTCCTGTTGGGCTTGAATGGCGGTGATGGCAACGGTGTTCACGATGTCGGCGACGAGCGCGCCGCGGGAGAGGTCGTTGACCGGCTTGCGCAGACCCTGGAGCACCGGGCCGATGGCCACCGCTCCGGCGCTGCGCTGCACCGCTTTGTAGGTGTTGTTACCCGTATTGAGATCCGGGAAGATGAAGACCGTCGCCTGACCGGCCACCTCGGAATTGGGCAGCTTGGTCTTGGCCACCGCCGGTTCGATGGCGGCGTCGTACTGAATCGGGCCCTCCACCAACAGTTCCGGGGCACGCTCGTGCACCAGGTTGGTGGCATTGCGGACCTTGTCGACGTCCGCGCCGGAGCCGGATTCACCGGTCGAGTACGAAAGCATGGCCACCCGCGGGTCGATGCCGAACTGGGCGGCGGTGCGGGCGGAGGAGATGGCGATATCGGCCAGCTGTTCCTGGGTCGGATCCGGCACCACGGCGCAATCGCCGTACACCAGCACACGATCCGCGAGACACATGAGGAAGACCGAGGACACCGTGGACACGCCCGGCGTGGTCTTGATGATCTCGAAGGACGGGCGGATGGTGTGCGCGGTGGTGTGCGCCGCGCCCGACACCATGCCGTCGGCCACGCCCATGTGCACCATCATGGTGCCGAAATACGAGATGTCGCTCATGAATTCGCGGGCGCGGTCCACCGTCATGCCCTTGTGGGCGCGCAGGCGGGCGTACTCCTCGGCGAATTCGTCGCGCAGCGCGCAGGTCTTGGGTTCGAGCACCTCGGCGGCGTCGATGTCCACGCCCAGTTCGGCGGCGCGACCGCGCACGGCCGCCTCCTCGCCGAGAATGGTGAGATCGGCGATCTTGCGTTGCAAGACGCGACCCGCCGCGCGCAGGATGCGGTCGTCGTCGCCCTCGGGCAGCACGATGCGCTTGCGGTCACCGCGGGCACGCTCGATGAGCTGGTACTCGAACATCTGCGGGGTGACGATGTTGGGGATCGGAACCTCGATCTGCCGCAACAGTTCCCGCGGATCGACCCGCTCCTCCATGACCGCCAGCGCGGTGTCCACCTTGCGGATGCTGGACAGCGAGACCCGGCCACGGGTGAGCGCGGTGGCCTTGGCGGTCTCGAAGGTGCCGAGATCGGTCGAGAGGATGGGCAGCTTGGGCTTGAGGCCCGCCATCAGCCGGGCGATGGACGGCTCGGGCAGCATGCCGCCGTTCATGATGATGCCCGCCAGCGACGGGAAGCCTTCCGCCTCATGGGCGTTCACCAGCGCCAGCAGCACGTCGGAGCGGTCGCCGGGGGTGATGACGGCGACGCCGTCGGTGAGGCGCTCGAGAATGTGCTCGGCGGTCATGCCGCCGACGATCACGTCCAGGGCCTCGCGCTGCATGAGTTCCGAATCGCCGCTGTAGAGTTCGCCGCCGATCGCCTCGCGCAGCTCCTCCATGGTGGGGGCCTGCAACAGCGGCACCTCCGGCAGCGCCCAGGACGGCACCGCGGCAACCTTTTTCAGCACGGCCGCGTCGGCCTCGATCTGCACGGGATCGCAGCGGTTGGCCACCACGGCCACCAGCTTGGCGTGCTCGGCCACCAGCTCACCGCGGCACAGCTCCACCAGCTGGCCCAATTCGTCCGGGGTGCGGCCGATTCCGCGCACCACCAGCAGTACGGGCGCGCCCAGGTTGACCGCGATGCGGGCGTTGTAGCGCAATTCGCTGGGGCTGGCGACGTCGGTGTAGTCGGAGCCGATGATGAGCACGGCGTCGCACTGCTTGGCGACGGCGTGGTAGCGCATGACGATCTCGGAGATCGCCGCGTCCGGGTCCTCGTGCACCTGTTCGTAGGTGACGCCGATGGCCTGGTCGTAGTCGACATCGGAGGTGGAGTGCTCGAGCAGCAGCTCGAGGATGTAGTCGCGGCCGTTCGCGGACCGGGTGATGGGGCGGAACACGCCCACCCGCGGGGTCGTCGCGGCGAGAGCTTGGAGAACGCCCAGCGCCACCGTCGACTTGCCGGTGTCGCCCTCAGGGGACGCGATGTACACACTGGAAACCGGTGTGGCAGCCATGAGCGAAAGCCTACCGAGCGTTTTGATCCGATTTCCGCGTCTGCCGGGCAACACGTCAAGCGCGCCTAATTATGCATGACAGCTATCGATCATCGAGGCCCCGCTCGAGCAGGAGTTTTCCGCGGGAGCCATTCCCGCGGCCGGGCCCGCGAGACTGCAATCACATGACATATGTCCCGGTCCGGGGCCTGTTTTCGACCGCCGGGCGGCACACCCGGAAGGGACTCCGCAAGGGCGGTCCGTCCCCGGGTACCGCCCGATCGGGTGTGATGCGCGACGCCTCAGAGAGCGCGCAGGCGCGGGGCCAGATCGCGCTGGAACAGGTCCAGGAAACGGCGCTGGTCGTGGCCCGGGGCGTGGAAGACCAGGTGGTTCAGGCCCGCGTCCAGGTACGGCTTGATCTGCTCGACGGCCTGGTCCGGATCGCTGGCCACGATCCAGCGCTTGGCGATCTGCTCGATCGGCAGCGCGTCGGCCGCGGCCTCCATCTCGATCGGGTCGGTGATGGAGTGCTTCTGCTCGGCGGTCAGCGAGAGCGGGGCCCAGAAACGCGTGTTCTCCAGGGCCAGTTCGGGATCGGTGTCGTAGGAGATCTTGATCTCGATCATCCGGTCGATGTCCTCGACGGTCTTGCCGACCTTGGCCGCGCCCTCGGCGACGGCGGGCATGAGCTTCTCGGTGTAGAGGTCCATGCCCTTGCCCGAGGTGCAGATGAAACCGTCACCGGCGCGACCGGCGTAGCGGGCCACCAGCGGACCGCCCGCGGCGATGTAGACCGGGATGCCGCCCTTGGGCACGTCGTAGATCGAGGCGCCGACGGTCTTGTAGTACTGGCCGTCGAAGTCGACGCGCTCGCCGGTCCACAGCGCGCGCATGAGATCCACCGACTCGCGCAGGCGCGCGAAACGCTCCTTGAACTCCGGCCATTCGCCGGTGTAGCCGGTGGCGATCTCGTTGAGCGCCTCGCCCGACCCGACGCCGAGCATGATGCGGTCCGGGTACAGGCAGCCCATGGTGGCGAAGGCCTGCGCGATGACCGCCGGGTTGTAGCGGAAGGTCGGGGTCAGCACCGAGGTGCCGAGCTGGATGCGCTTGGTGCGCTCGCCGACCGCGGCCAGGAAGGCCAGCGAGAACGGGGCGTGGCCGCCATTGTGCCGCCAGGGCTGGAAATGGTCGGAGACCGTGGCGCTGTCGAGGCCGTGCGCCTCCGCCGCCACCGCCAGCTCCACCAGTTCCCGGGGGCCGAACTGTTCCGCGGATGCCTTGTAACCGAGCTTGAGGTCCTTCACCTGGGCACTCCTGTCGCCTTGCTGCGCTTGGGTTGTGCGGGCCAACCTCCCGCCGGTCGCCTGCGACGCCGCGCGTCACAAACGGACTTACCTCGCACCCTAGGTCAGCGACGGGAGGCGGTGCGGCAGGGGTCACACCCAAGTCCTCGAACCCCGGGTCGGGGAACGGTATTCCGGGGATAAGACCGGTCGGACGGTCAGCTAGAGCGGGAATATATGAGCGCCCGGTCCCGGGATAGCGGAGAATGTGCGCGTGACCAACTCGAACGCAGATCCGATCCTCTCCTACCTGACCGACATGGACGGCGTCCTCGTACACGAGAATCACATGGTTCCGGGAGCCGATCAGTTCCTCGCCGAGCTGCGCGACAACGGCATTCCGTTCCTGGTCCTCACCAACAACTCCATCTACACCGCGCGCGACCTGCAGGCCCGGCTCAAGCACACCGGTCTCGAAATCCCGGTCGAAGCCATCTGGACTTCCGCCCTGGCCACCGCGACCTTCCTCAACGATCAGCGTCCCGGCGGCACCGCCTACGTGGTCGGCGAGTCCGGCCTCACCACCGCCCTGCACGAAATCGGTTACATCCTCACCGATTCCGACCCGGACTACGTGGTCCTCGGCGAAACCCGCACGTACTCTTTCGAAGCCATCACCACCGCCATCCGCCTCGTCGCGGCGGGCGCCCGCTTCATCGCCACCAACCCCGACGCCACCGGCCCCTCCCGCGAGGGCATCCTCCCCGCCACCGGCTCGGTCGCCGCCCTCATCACCCAGGCCACCGGCAAGAAGCCCTACTACGTCGGCAAGCCCAACCCCCTGATGATGCGCTCGGCCCTGCGCCGCATCGGCGCCCACTCCCAGTCCACCGTCATGATCGGCGACCGCATGGACACCGACGTCATCGCGGGCCTCGAAGCGGGCATGCGCACCATCCTCGTCACCACCGGCATCTCCACCCCGGCCCTGGTCGAACAGTTCCCCTACCGCCCCACCACCATCCTCCCCTCGGTAGCCGCCCTGGTCGGCAAGACCAAGGACCCGTTCGCGCTCTAGCCGAATCGCGGGCGGCGCCCGTCACTCGGCATCGAAAACAGCCAAGGCGGCGGATAATTCGGTCAGGGCGTCGACGATTTGTGAGAATCGTTCGACGCCCAGTTCCGCGGTCAAGCGAGCGGCCATCTTGGCGTGCTGCGGGTTGATGCGACGCACCGCCTCGAAGCCCGCCTCGGTGATAGCAACCAACTTGGCGCGCCGATGGGCCGGGTTGGGACGGTATTCGGCCAGCCCCTTGCCCACCAGCAGATCCGCGATGCGCTGCACGCTCTGCCGGGTGATGCCCATCTCACGGGCGATACCGGCCACCGGCAACGGGCCGGGCTGGACCGCGCCGAGCACCTGCCACCAGGCCGCGGTGATACCGGCGGGCGTGGCCAACTCCTCTGCGATAGTGAGGAATTGGCCGTTCAGCTTGAACGACGTGATCGCGGCGGTGCTGAACAGTTCCTGCTCGGAGCGCGTCATCGAGCCGCCGCCGCACGCTGCTGCTCATAGTGGGCCAGCGTGTAGAAGCCAGCGCCGTCATTGTTTCCGTACAGCTGGTACCAGGCGTCCAGCACGTGCGGCTCGTAGAGACCCAGGCGCTCGAAGACCGCGCGGGCGAAATCCACGGGGCGGGTTCCGGTCGCGGTGATGAGATCACCGTCGAGGACAGCGGTCGTGTCCTGGTCATAGTGGTCCAGACCCGAATATCCGCTCATGGACAGATAACCCAGGTCGTTGCTGGTGTGGCGACGATCGTTCAGCAGCCCGGCGCGGGCGAGCCCGAAGGTCGCACCGCAGATCGCGGCCACCGGCACTGCGGCGGAGAGGAATTCACTCGCCTTCGCCTCCAAGGCCACGAGTTCGCCCGCCTCCCAAGTGGATCCGCCGGGCAGGATGAGCATCGCGCTGTCGGCCGGGCGCAGATCCTCGAGCGCCAAATCGGGCACAACCCGCATCCCACCCA
This sequence comes from Nocardia seriolae NBRC 15557, assembly GCF_007990715.1. Lineage (GTDB taxonomy): Bacteria > Actinomycetota > Actinomycetes > Mycobacteriales > Mycobacteriaceae > Nocardia > Nocardia seriolae. The sequence continues at coordinate 48,071 of NZ_BJWY01000011.1, forward strand.
TGGACGTCACCGGATCGGCACTCGGCCCGACTGTCTTGACCTGCCAGGTTCCCGGATCGCGCTGCCACAGCTCGCGATTGATGTGCGCTGTTGCGTGCCCGACCTCCCAATCCGAGAAGGTATCGAACACTGCCATATGAACCGTTCTCATCATGACAGTATGCTGTCATATTTGACAGCATACTGTCAATGCTCTGGCCCGGGAACGACGAAGGGCCGGAACCCATCGGGTTCCGGCCCTTCGCTCACACTCTCAGCTCAGCGCGTGATCCAGGTCGCCGAGTAGGTCCTCGACATCCTCGAGGCCGATGGAGATGCGGACGACGCCGTCGGTGATGCCCACTGCCGCACGGCCTTCCGGGCCCATGGCGCGGTGGGTGGTGGTGGCGGGGTGGGTGATCAGCGTCTTGGCGTCGCCGAGGTTGTTGGAGATGTCGATGATGCGCAGGCGGTTCAGCACCTCGAAGGCGCGCTTCTTGGCCTCGTGCTCGGGGGCCTTCAGTTCGAAGGTGATCACCGTGCCGCCGCCGGACATCTGGCGCTTGGCCAGCTCGTACTGCGGGTGCGAGGACAGGAAGGGGTACTTGACCCAAGCCACCGAGGGGTGGGATTCCAGGAACTGGGCGATCTTCAGGGCGGAGTCGACCGACTGGCGCAGGCGCAGGGGCATGGTCTCCAGGCCCTTGAGCAGGGTCCAGGCGTTGAAGGGGCTCAGGGCCGGACCGGTGTGGCGCATAAGGTTTTTGACCGGGCCGTCGATGTAGTCCTGCGGGCCCAGGATCGCACCACCGAGGACGCGGCCCTGGCCGTCGATGTGTTTGGTGCCCGAGTAGACGGTGATGTCCGCGCCCAGATCGAAGCCGCGCTGCAGCAGCGGGGTGGCGAAGACGTTGTCCAGCACCACCTTCGCGCCCGCGGCGTGGGCGAGGTCGGAGACCGCGCGCACATCGGTGAGGGTCTGCATGGGGTTGGAGGGGGTCTCGAAGAAGACGGCCTGGGTGGGGACCGACAGCGCCTGCTCCCACTGGTCCAGGTCCTCGCCGTCGACGAAGACGGTTTCCACGCCCCACCGCGGCAGGATCTCGTTGGCCACTACGAAGCACGAACCGAACAGGCTGCGCGCCGCGACCAGGCGGTCACCGGCGGACAGCAGCGCGCCCAGCGCGGTGAACACCGCCGACATACCGGACGCGGTGGCGAAACAGGCTTCCGCGCCGTCGATCAGACGCAGCCGCTCCTCGAACATGGCGACCGTCGGGTTGCCGTAGCGGGAGTAGACGAAGTGCTCGATATCGCCGGTGAACGAGGCCTCGGCCGCCTCGGCGCTCTCGTAGACGAAACCCGAATTGAGGAACAGCGCCTCGGAGGTCTCGTCGAAGCCGGAGCGCCGGGTGCCGCCGCGCACCGCCTGGGTGGCGGGGCCGACGCCCTCGGGAAGCGGTTTCTCGAAAGAGCCGCCGGTGATCATGACTGCCTCCACGGGAGTCCGTCGGCGCGCCAGCCGGTGCTGCCGCGATGACCTTGGCCGTCCAGCGCGCCTTCGAAGCCGTCGACCACATTGAACGACGGGGCGATGCCGAGGGCGGTGACCGCGGTGGCCGCGCCGATGGAGCGCTGACCGGAACGGCAGATGAAGATGATCGGGGCGTCCGAATCCGCTGGGCGATCGGCGAGGGCCTGCTTGACCTGGTCGGTGAAGCGGGCATTGGGCGTGCCGGTGGCGTCCACCCATTCGATGAGGGCCGTCGGCCGACCGATGCCGCTGGTGTCGGGCACGCCGACGAATCGCCACTCCGCTTCGGTGCGGACATCCACCAGCACCGCATCCGGATTGTCGCGCAACAACTCCCACGCCTGCTTCGGCGTGATGTCACCCGCGTAGTTCACCTGTACCTCCTGTGAATCCGCACTTGCCGCACCGCTGCTCGGTGCGTGGCCAGGTCGTCACCCGGAGCACCCCACCGCGGAGGAGGGTTGCCGACCAGCGAGCCGGGGCTTGGCGCTGGCACTCATGACCTGGGATGAGAGTGCCGCAAAACCCTCCGCCCTGTCAAACCCCACCCACCAGGTTCGCGGCGCGTCTCGTTCTGGACCGAGTGGAGCCGGAGGAACGAAGCGGGGGAGGGAAGAACGAGACCTCCAGCGCCGCGAACCCGCCCGGAGCGAAACGGAGGGCAAATTAGGCGCTGCAGACCAACCAGCGGGAATTCTCCCGGGTGAAGTGCCAGGTAGACGTCGACTGGGCGCCGTCGGCGCTGAAAGTGACCTGCGCGGTGGCCTTGTCGCCCTCGACGACCGGATCGGCGATCTTGTCGAAGCTGATCGACCCGCCGGAGCCGGCCGCGATCTTCAGCGGCGAATTGTTCTCGTCGAATCCCTTGCAGGCCAAGGTCGGATCGTATTTGCCGGTGTCGCTGCGGGCCTTGATGAATTCGCCCGCCGCGACCGACAATCGATCGGAATCTGTGACGTTCTTCTCAACCGGGGAGACCAGGGTGGCGATCACGATGCCCAGGATCACGAACGCGATGATGCCCGCCGCCAACAGGAACGGCCACATGCTGCGGGCCTCGCTCTGGTCGATCGGGATCTGGGTCTCCTCGACTGTCTCCTCGGCGTCGCTCATGGGTAGATCATGCCTGGCTTTCCCGCAGTTTCACCGCCCTGCCGACGGAGGGTCCCGTGCGCCATCGATAGAATCAGCAGAATTAGAATCAGCAGAATTTCCGCGCCGACGCGGGAATAGCAGGACTACGCAGCAACGCTGCAGCGTCGGGGGCCACGGAGGCCACCGAAGCCAGGGCGTCAACTTAGCCTAAGCTAAGAACGACGGCTGAGTTTTGACGGCAAGCAAGTTTCGACCCAAAGGGTGCGCGGAAGAATGACCGAACAGAGTGCAGCGACCCGCCCGCTACGCATTGCGATCGTGGGCGCAGGACCGGCCGGTATTTACGCCGCCGACGCCTTGATGAAGTCCGATGCCCCCACCGGTTTCGACGGGGTGAGCATCGACCTCTACGAGCGCATGCCCGCGCCCTTCGGCCTCATCCGCTACGGCGTCGCGCCGGACCACCCGCGCATCAAGGGCATCATCACCGCCCTGCACAAGGTGCTCGACAAGGACTCGGTCCGCCTGCTCGGCAATAGCGACTACGGCGTCGACATCACCCTCGAGGACCTGCGTCAGTTCTACGACGCGGTCATCTTCTCCACCGGCGCCAATGCCGACCGCGCGCTGGAGGTTCCGGGCATCGACCTGGACGGCTCCTACGGTGCGGCCGATTTCGTGTCCTGGTACGACGGGCACCCGGACGTGCCGCGCACCTGGCCCCTGGACGCCGAGAAGGTCGCCGTGCTCGGCGTCGGCAATGTCGCCCTCGACGTGGCGCGCGTGCTCGCCAAGACCGGTGACGAACTGCTGCCCACCGAGATTCCGCCGAACGTCTACGACGGTCTCAAGGCCAACAAGGCCCTCGAGGTGCACGTGTTCGGCCGCCGCGGCCCCGCCCAGGCCAAGTTCACCCCGCTCGAGCTGCGCGAACTCGACCACTCGCCGACCATCGAGGTCATCGTCGACCCCGAGGACATCGACTACGACGAGGGCTCCGAGGCCGCGCGCCGCCACTCCAAGCAGGTCGACATGATCTGCAATACGTTGGAGCAGTGGGCCATTCGCGATATCGGCGACCGCCCGCACAAGCTGTTCCTGCACTTCTTCGAGAACCCCTCGGAAATCCTGGGCGAAGACGGCAAGGTCGTGGGCCTGCGCACCGAGCGCACCCAGCTCGACGGCACCGGAAACTGCAAGGGCACCGGCGAATTCAAGGACTGGGACATCCAGGCCGTGTACCGCGCGGTCGGCTACCTGTCACAGAACATCCCGGCCCTGCCCTTCGACGACCAGGCCGGCACCGTCCCCAACGAGGCCGGTCGCGTGCTGGTCGACGAGGACGCCGACGGCTCCGACCGCTACGAGCCCGCCACCTACGTCACCGGCTGGATCAAGCGCGGCCCGGTCGGCCTCATCGGCCACACCAAGGGCGACGCCAACGAGACCATCGCCTGCCTGCTCGACGACGCCGCGAACTTCGTCCCGGCCGCCAAGCCGGAGCCCGAGGCCGTGACCGAGTTCCTCGAGGGCAAGGGCATCCCGTTCACCACCTGGGCCGGCTGGTACCGCCTCGACGCGCACGAGCGCGCGCTGGGCGAGCCGCAGGGCCGCGAGCGGGTCAAGGTCGTCGAGCGCGAGGACATGCTGGCCGCCTCCGAACCGGACAAGGTGCTCTGACCAGCTCGAATCCGCCTGTCGGACAAGGTTGTCCACACTTGTCACCGTTCTGAGGCATGCTGATCACGTGTTCGATGCCCATCTCCACATCTTCGACCCGCGGTTTCCGCTGTCGGAGAACGAGGGCTACCTGCCCGACCCGTACACCATCGCCGACTATCGCAAGCGGATGTCCCGCTTCGATATCGACGGTGGCGCGGTGGTCAGCGGGTCGTTCCAGGGCACCGATCAGAGCTACCTGCTGGCGGCCCTCGACGCGCTCGGCGAGGGCTGGGTGGGGGTCACCATGCTGTCGGTGGACGCGCCCGACAAGCAGATCATCGAGCTGAACCGGGCCGGGGTCCGTGCGATCCGGTTCAATCTCAAACGCGCGGGCGGCGATATCGTCGGCCTGACCATGCTGGCCCTGCGTGCCTACGAGCTGGCGGGCTGGCATGTGGAGCTGTACATCGACGGGTCCATGCTCGGCTCGCTGGAACCGGTCATCACCAAACTGCCCAAGCTGTCCATCGACCACATGGGCATGTCCGACGAGTGCCTGCCGTACCTGCTCAACCTGGTCGATCGCGGGGCCAAGGTGAAGGCGTCGGGCTTCGGGCGAGTGTCGATGAATGTCGGCTCGGCACTGCGCAAGATCCACACCGTCAATCCCGAGGCGCTCATGTTCGGCACCGATCTGCCGGGCACCCGCGCCGGGCGGCCCTTCCGCGATACCGACCTATCGGTCATCGCCGATGCCGTCGGCTCCGACCTGCACCGCGTCCTCGAGGACAATGCCCGCGCCTTCTACGGCCTGCCCGTCAAGGACCGGTCCTTCGAGGACCCGAACCCGACCGTGCGGATGGCCGTCGGCGAGCTGCCCACCCTGCGCCTGCCGCGCTCGGAGCTGCCCAAACCACCCCCGCCGGACACCTTGCCGCTGCCCATCGTCGACCACTGACCCGGTCCTGCCCACCCTGCCGCGAGAAACCGCGGGCGCGTTATTGTCATACCGTCAACACCGGACTGTGAGCCGGTGCGCAGGATTCGACGACGAACCGAGGTAGGGCGTGAGCACTCCATCCACCGCCAAGCAGGGCCCGCTCGCGGGCATCCGAGTAGTCGAACTGGCCGGCATCGGCCCGGGTCCGCACGCGGCGCTGCTGCTCGCCGATCTCGGCGCGGACGTGGTGCGGGTACAGCGCCCCGGCGGCTTCCCCGGCTTCATGGAGCGCCCGCAGTGGCGCGGCCGGACCATCGTCGAGGCCAACCTCAAGGATCCGGCCGACATCGAGAAGGTGCTCGGGCTGATCGAGAAGGCCGACGTGCTCATCGAGGGCTTCCGGCCCGGCGTCACCGAGCGCATGGGCCTGGGCCCCGACGCGGCGCTGGACCGCAATCCGCGCCTGGTCTACGGCCGCATGACCGGCTGGGGCCAGTACGGCCCCCTGGCCGATCGCGCCGGGCACGACATCAACTACATCTCGCTGACCGGCGTGCTGAATGCCATCGGGCGCAAGGGCGAACGCCCCGTCCCGCCGCTGAACATGGTGGGCGACTTCGGCGGCGGCTCCATGTTCCTGGTCTTCGGCGTTCTCGCCGCGCTGGTGGAGCGGCAGAGCTCGGGTAAGGGCCAGGTCATCGACTCCGCCATGATCGATGGCGCGCTTGCCCTCTCGCACATGATCTGGGGCATGAAGGGCATGGGCCTGTGGTCCGACGAGCGCGGCACCAACCTGCTCGACACCGGCATGGCCTTCTACGACACCTACGAGACGTCCGACGGCAAGTACATGGCCGTGGGCTGCATCGAACCGCAGTTCTACGCGGAACTGCTCACCGGCCTGGAGATCTCGCCCGAGGGCCTGCCCCACCAGCTCGATCCGGCCGGTCAGGAGCAGTTGCGCAAGCTGTTCGCGGACAAGTTCAAGACCAGGACCCGCGACGAGTGGTGGGCGGTGTTCGAGCACACCGACGCCTGCACCACCCCGGTGCTGACCTTCACCGAGGCCGAACAGAATCCGCACATCCAGGCCCGCACCGGTCTCATCGAGATCGACGGCGTCGTGCAGCACGCCCCGGCCCCGCGCTTCTCGCGTACCCCGTCCGGCATCCCGACCCCGCCGCCGGACGCGGGCACCCCGATCGAAACCGTCTGGGCCGACTGATTTCCGCCGAACGGCCGAACACCCCCTGTGGAATTCCACAGGGGGCGTTGACTTTTCCGATGCGGCGGGAGGATCAGGCCTCGGGGGCGACCAGCTGGATGTCGAGCTCGATGGCGATCTTGTCGCTGAGCATGGCGTTGGGCATACCCGGCGCGACGCCGAAGTCGCTGCGCTTGATCGACCCGGTGGCGTAGAAACCCGCGTGCGGCTTGTTGTCCTGCGGGAAGACCTGCACGCCGCCCCACGCGACCGCGAGGGTGACGGGCTTGGTGATGCCGCCGATGGTGGCCTCGCCGGTGACCTCGAACTCCTCGGCCAGGGCGACCGGCTCGGGGACGCGGAAGGTCAGGTGCGGGCGGTTGGCGATATCGAGGATGTCGGCGCTGCGGACGTGGCCGTCGCGCATCTCGTTGCCGGTGTCGAAGGAGTCGAAGTAGATGGTGGCCTCGATGGCCGCCTCGCCGGCTTCGTTCACGACGAAACCGGTCTCGAAGCGGTTGAAGCGGCCGCGGACCTTGGAAATGCCCAGGTGCTTCACGGTGAAGCTGACCGAGGAGTGGTTGGCGTCGAGGGTCCAGGCGCCGGGGGCGAGGGTGGTCTGCTCGGAAGTCGTCATACCGGGAGATTAAGTGGACCGAGGTCCGATTAACCAGCCCGTGGTTATCCGGGGACTGGCCGGGCGCGGATAACGGGACCGGGACCAGGCATTATGGAGAGGTGTCCCGTTCCGAGTTCGCCGAGTTCCTGATCGCGCGCCGCGCCCAACTGCAACCCGAAGACGTCGGGCTGCCGTCCGGCCGCCGACGGCGCACGCCCGGGCTACGCCGCGAAGAGGTCGCCGCACTCGCCGGCGTCAGCGCGGACTATCTGGCCCGATTGGAGCAGGGCCGCGACACCAATCCCTCCACCGCCGTCCTGGTCGCGCTCGCGGATGCCTTGCGGCTCAACGAGATCGAGAAGCACCACTTCGGCAAGCTGGCGCTCGGCCTGGAGCAGAAGGCCAGCTGCCCGGCCGCCGGGCAGGCCCGCGAGCAGGTCTCCGAGACCATCCAGGCGGTCATCGACGCGCTGCAGCCGACGCCCGCCTTCGTGCTCGGGCGCTGGCTGAACCTGCTGGCCGGGAACCCCGCCTTCCAGGACTTCGCCGCACCGCTCGGCATGTTCGAGGAGGAGTCGCACGGCAATTTCGCCAACTACGTCTTCGCCCACCCGACCGCCCGGAAGGTCTTCCTGAACTGGGAAGTCGCCGCCGACATGGCCGCCTCGTCGCTGCGTACGGTGGTCACCCGCTTCCCGGACGATCCGTCCGTGCAGGCCGTCATCACCATGCTGAGCCGCTACCCGGAGTTCGAGCAGCGCTGGCGCGAACACCGGCTCAGCGATTTCCGGACCGTCGTGCTGCGGATTCAACACCCGGTTCAGGGTGAGGTGGAGGTCGAGGTGGAGACCCTGGATCCGGCCGCCGACCAGACCATCGTGGTCTGGCTGGTCGACCGCCGCCAGGCCCGCACCCCCGGATTGCGGCTGGTCAACGAATAAAACCCGCAGGTTCCGGCGCTTTCGTTAACCCTGCCCGGGCCGCCGCGGAGAACTACAGTTGAGCCATGGCTCGGAATTGGCCGATGGTCGAACGGGAGAGCGAACTCGAATCGATCAGGTCGGCGCTCACCGGCGACGACTTCGTCGGGGCGGTGCTCACCGGCGACGCGGGGGTCGGCAAAACCACAGGCCACCGCCGCCGTCCGAGGAAACATTCGCTGGGTCGCGGGGACCGAATCCGCCCGCAGCATTCCGCTCGGGGTCTTCGCGCACATGGTGGGGGTGTACACCGCCCACGATCCGGTGACCTTCATGGCGGCCGCGCGGGAAGCGCTGCTCGCCGACGGGCACACCATCATCGGCGTCGACGACGCACATCTGCTGGATCAGCTCTCGGCCACCCTGCTGCTGCAGCTGGCCATCGACCGCGCCGCCCACATCGTGTGCACCGTGCGCAGCGGGGTGCAGGTGCCCGACGCGGTGACCTCGCTGTGGAAGGACGGGCACCTGCTGCGCATCGATTTGAAACCGTTCACACAAAGGCAGAGCGTGGAATTGGTGGAATCGATGCTGGGCGGGCAGCTGGAGGGGTTCACCGCCAACCTGATGTGGGAATCCTCCGGGGGCAACGCGCTTTTCCTGCGGCACCTGGTCGACGGCGCGCTGGAGGCCGGGACGCTGCGTCAGGTCAACGGGGTGTGGCAGTTGCGCGGGCGCGCGGCGGTGACCTCGGAATTGGCCGCGCTGCTGGAGGATCGGGTGGAGCAGCTGCCCGACTCGGTGCTGCGGGTGCTGGAGCTGCTGACCTTCTGCGAACCCATCGATCTGGATGTGCTGTCCGAGATCGCGGGTGAGGAGGCCGTCGAATCGGCCGAAACCCGCGGGCTCATAAGGATTGTCGAGAACAGCCACCAGCTGCTGGTGCGGTACAACCACCCGCTGTTCGGGGAGGTGATCCGGCGGCGGCTGGGCATCGCGTCGGCGCGGCGGCTGCGCGGGCGGCTATACTCGGCGCTCAAGGATCGGCCCATCAATTCCGCCTACGAGCGCATCCGGCTGGCCGAATTGGCCTTGGACAGTGACAAATCCGCGGATCTGGAGCTGTTCGAGGCGGCCGCCGCCGACGCCATCGCACTGGCGAATCTGCCACTGGGAGAACGGTTCGCGCGGGCGGCGGTGGAACGGCGGGGCGGCATCGAGGCAGCGGATCTGCTGGCGCGGGCGCTGCTGTGGCAGGGCCATCGCATCGAGGCCGAGCGGACGCTGGCCGGATTCGATCCCGACCAGATGACCGAGGTGCAGCTGACCCGCTGGGGTACCACCCGGGTGTCGAACCTGCTGTGGTCCATGGGCGACGCCGACCGCGCCGACGAGGTGCTGGCCTTGGTGCGCAGCCGGGTCTCGAATCCGAAACTCGTTGCGACACTGGATGGTCTGGCGTCCGCGTGCGCGGTCAACGAGAACCGGATCGAGGAGGCGTTCAACCTCGCCGAACCCGTCATGTCCGCGCCGGACGCACCGCCGTGGGCGGTCTACTGGGCCGCGTTCGGCGGTGGGCTGGCACTGGCGCTCATGGGGCGCGGCGATGCGGCCCGGCAGTACGCGGCACACGGGCACGCCATCGAATCGCACATCGACAGCCTGAACAGTTTCATGTTCGCGCACGCCGAGGTGCTGGCGCTCACCTTCACCGGCGAATTCGAAACCGCACGGCGCTGCGCCAACAAGCCCTATCCGTTCTCGTCACCCGGCCAATACCTGGCCTGGGGCCTGGCCAAGATCCTGCAGGGCACCGTGGACGTGGCGCAGGGCCAGTTCCCACAGGGCATCGACAATCTGGAGCAGGCGCTCGCGGCGCTCACCTCCGAGGGCGCGGCGGCCTGGATGTTCCCGGCGCAATTGCGGCTCGCGGAGGCGTACGCGGCGCTCGGCCGGTCCGCCGATGCCGCGGAAGCCATTGCGGCGGCGTCCTTCCGGGGCGGGCGGCACAGCGCCGTCTACGAAGCGCTGCTGGAACTGGCGCGGGCCATGCAGGCCGCGGCCGAAGGCACCGCGACACCGGCCATCCGGCTCGCCATCGGGGCCGCGGATATGGCGGCCCGGTCGCATCAGCACGCCGTCGAGGCCATGGCGCTGCACACCGCGGCGCGCTTCGGCGATCACACCGTGGCAGGGCGGCTCGCGGATCTGGCCGCGCGCATCGACGGGCGGCTGGTGCAGGTGCAGGCCCGGCACGCGGTCGCGGTCGCCGCCCACGACGGACCCGGATTGGATACCGCCGCAGCGGAATTCGAGAGCATCGGGGCCTTGCTCTCGGCTGCCGACGCGGCGGCACAGGCCGCCTCCGCACACGAGCGCGCGGGCGATCGCCGTCGCCTGCTGGAATCCGCCGCGACCGCGAACCGGCTGGCCGCGGCCTGCGGCGGGGCCTCGACCCCGGCGCTGCGGCAATCCGCGCAGCCCTTACCGCTGACGGCCCGGGAGCGGGAGATCGCGAATCTGGTTGCGGCCGGGCTGTCCAACCGGCAGATCGCCGACCGGCTGACGGTGTCGGTGCGGACCGTGGAGGGCCACCTCTACCGGGCGTGCATCAAGCTCGACGTCACCGACCGCGAGGCGCTGGCCGAACTCATGCGCGGCGGGACACATTCCAGCAAATCCGAGATTTAGTCGCGACAGGTAGATCGGAATCCGATCTACCTGCAAATTGTGCGAAATCTCTCAAGCATCACCGTCAAACTCCCCGACGAGCAAAAGGGACTAGAGCAACCAGCTCTCAATCAGTTAACATGCCGCGAAGTGTGAGCCTCCCGAGGCTCACACGGGGGAAGTCGGGAAAATCTGATGAGGGTGGTGTTTTCGACGTGGCTCGTCGGCATCTAGAAGCGAATACCGGCGTGCTCCGACACGCCATCCGTCCCGCCGTCGGCATCCTGCCGCTGACCCTGGCCATCGCCTGCGCCTCGGTCGCCCAGGCCGTTCCGCAGCCGGGGGTGACGACCAGCCCCGCCCAGCCGGGCACCAGCTCGTCCCCGGCCCAGCCCGGGACCACCATCACCCCGGCCGCACCCCAGTCCGCGCCGCAGGCCGACTACGCGGTGCCGCAGAACCACCGGCCGGTCCCGGTCGAGACCGAGCCCGCCCCCGCCATCGACTGGCAGACCTTGCACGCGCCCGAGCCCGTCGAGCCGGTCGCCCCCATCGCTCCCCCGCCCCGCACCCTGCGCATCGGCGACTTCTACACGCCGGCCCCGGATGAGGTGCCGGACGAGATCCTCAACCCGGTCAACGACTTCTCCGCCGATGCCGAGGCGAACGTCTCGACGACTCTGCAGTCGGTCGGCATCAACCCGTCCCGTTCCGACAAGATCGCCGCTGCCACCGCGGCCGGTGTGGTCGTCGGCGCCGCGGCAGTCGGTATTCCCGCCGCGCTCGGCGGTGCCGCGGTCGGCGGTCTGGTCGGCGGCATCGTGGGAGCCGGAGTCGGTGCGGGCATCGGTGCCGGCATCGGTGTCGCCGTCGTCGCGGCTACGGCAGCCGCCGCGGGCATCGCCACCAGCGGCATCGGTGCCGCCATCGCGGCCCCCGAAGCCGTGCCGGTCATCGGCGGTGGTGCGTTGATCGGTCTCGGCGTCGGCACAGTGGCCGGTGGGCTCGCGGGCGCCGCGCTGGGCGCCGCGGTGGCCGGGATTCCGGCGGCAGTGCTCGGCGGCGTAGGAGGCGGCGTCATCGGCGCGGCCATCGGCGGAGCCGACCTCGGCGGCGTCTTCTGATTCGCCTCCTCCGGTCGAAGTAGCGCACCTCTGACCGCCCCGTCATCGACCGTGGTGCGGTGCCTGTCCACTCGGGCCGCCGGAAGTTCTGTGCCGCACAGCGTTCCGGAGCTGGCGCGCAAACTTCGCACCCCCGTTCGAGCGTATGACCTGCGAAAACTGAAATTCACGGCGCGGCGGGAACGCCTTGCCCGCAGCCGGTGCGAATCACCGGCATCGATGGTCGGCCTTCGGGCCGTGAAACGAAATATGTTCGGAAGGTGGGTGTTTCGGCGTGGGTCGTCGACATCGTGGAATGCGGCATCATCACATGAGTGGCAGCGTGGCTCGGCGGGCGATCGTCGTGGGCGCCATTCCGTTGGTCATGGCGGTGGCCTGCTCGAACTCGAGTGACCAGCCCGCCAAGGTGGCGGGCGGGTCGAACCAGTCGGCCACGCCGCAGCCGAGCGGCACCGGGATACCGGGCAATACCGCTGCGCCGCAGGGCAATCCGCAGCCCGGCGCGGCCGACTCGGCCGCCCCGGGAACCGGCGCCGCACAGCCCGGCCTCCGCCCGAGCTCCGCTCAGCCGGGTGTGGCACTGCCCGCCGGTGACCAGGACCGTCCGACTCCGCGCCCGAGCCTGGCGCAGCCCGGCGTCACCGTGCCGAATCAGCCACTGCCGCAACCCCAACCACAGCCGCAGGCCGACTACCCGATCCCGGCGAACTTCCGCCCGATCCCGAATCACGAGGCGGCCCCGGCGCTGGACTTCCAGACCCTGCACGCCCCCACCGTGGTGGACCCGGTCCTCCCGATCGCCCCGCCGCCGCGCACCGTCCGCATCGGCGACTTCACCACGCCCGCGCCGGATCAGTTGCCGGACAACGTCCTCGACGGCGTCAATGGCGTCGCCGCCGGCGTCGAAGCGGGCCTGGCCACCGGCCTCAACTCCATCGGCGTCAACCCGAGCCGCTCCGACAAGATCGCGGCGGGCACGCTGGCGGGCGCGGCGATCGGCACCGTCGGCGGCGCGCTGGCGCTCGGAGTTCCGGCGGCCGTGGTGGGCGGGGTTCCCGGTGCCGCCGCCGGAGCGCTCATCGGTCTCGGTGTCGGCGCGGCCGTCGGTACCGTCGTCGCGGGCGGCCTCACCGCCGCAGCGGTGGCAGGCGCAGCGGCCACCGGAGGCGTGGGCGGCGCCCTCATCGCCATCCAGGCGGCCGCTGCCGCACCGGAGGTCGCGGGCTTCGCGGGCGGCGGTGCGCTGATCGGCGCCGCCGTCGGCGGTGCGGCAGGCGCTGCCGCACTGGGGATTCCGGCCGCGGTCGTCGGCGGCGTTGCCGGCGGCGTCGGCGGCGGCGCGGTCGGCGGCTTCCTGGGAGGTGCGCTGTGATGCACATTTCGCGCCGGGTCCGCCGGGCCGCCACCGTAGCGGCAATGACCACGGCCCTGTCCTGTGCTGCCGCCGGAGTGGCTTCCGCCGACGTCGTCCCGCCGGTCTCGACTCCGCCGATTCCGCCCGTCTCGGAGTACGGCCGCATCCTCGGTGACTCCCTCAACTGCCAGATCAACTACCGCATCTGGGTCGAGAACGACGCGAACGCCCCACGTCGCGCCAGAGTCAACGTCCAGGCCGTCGGAATCGACACCCTCCCAATCGGTCCCGTCGACTCCTGCGGCCAGTGGCTCACCCTCCGCTGGAACGTGGCGGCCCCCGAACGCCTGGGCGCACAAAAGTGGGGCGAACAACAGATCTACCTCCAGGGCACCCACACCGCGACCTCCCCCATCACCGTCGATGCCGACCTCACCGACATCCCATCCGCCGGCCCCCTGACCCTCATCGTCATCGCCATGTCCCGCCCCGCCGGCTACATCCCCTTCGCCAACTGGGGCCCCGAAGCCTCGATCTCCGCGGTCTACGCAATCCCGTAGCCAGCCGCCGAAACTGGCGACAGCCAACTGCTCTACCGCAACGCCCGCACCGGCAAAGTCGGTGCGGGCGTTGCATATTCGTCCGAGCTGTCCGCGCTGAGGACCACCACCAGTCGGAGTTGTGGGCTTACCGGCGAGGCTTTCAGAAGAGGGTGGGTTCGCCGAAGCCGGGGGTGTGTTCTATTTCGAGTAGGTGTTGTTTGGTGGTCAGGCCGCCGGGGGCGGAGAAGCCGTGGAGGGCGTGGTCGGCGGCTAGGACTCGGTGGCAGGGGATGATGAGGGGGATTGGGTTGCGGCCCAGGGATTGGCCTACCGCTTGGGCTCCGCCGGGGTGGCCGACGCGGATGGCTACGGCGCCGTAGTTGAGGGTGTGGCCGGGGGGTATGGCTCGGGTGACTTCGTAGACGGCGCGGTCGAAGTCGTTGAAGATGTTGGGGTCCACGGGGATCCAGCGCAGGTCGTCCAGGTCGCCGGTGAGGTGGGACTGGATGCGGGCGATGGCGGTGGATATTTCGGGGGTGGGGGTGTCCTCGTGGAGGTCGACCAGGCGGTGGCGGCGGAGGATGTGGGTGCGGGTGGTGGCCGGGTCGCGGTCGGGGAGGGCGAAGCGTAGGACGCCGGTGGCGCTCCAGGCGATGGCGCAGGTGCCGATCGCGGTGTCGAAGAGCGCCGCCGACGCTATCGGGCGGGGCGGGGCGGACATGAGGCCAGTGTGCACCTTTGCACCGACAAAGACGCACACCGTGGCATCGGCAAGGAGTCCAATTCAGGCCAGTTGGTCAGAACTGGACCGACTCACCGCGGCAGGGGATATGAGCGAGGGCCGCGACGGCCGGGGTGGGGCGGCGGAGGCGGCGGACCGGGCCGGGCGGGCAGGCGTCGGGGCGCAGGGCGGCGATGGCGGCCAGGTCCGAATATTGGCGGGCTGCTTCATATTCGGCGAGCGACCAGTCCGACATGGGGGCATGCGGGCGGTAGCGCTCCAGCAGGACGCCCCAGCGTTCACCGGACTTGGGTGCGTACCGGTAGACGATAGCGGCGAAGGCGGCGACGATCAGGAAGGAGACGAGCAGGGCGACCATGTGGCCAATACTGGACCTTCCGCGGACTTGAAGAAAATATCCAGTGCCCCGATACTGGCCTGTATGGCGACACGAGTGATCGGCGCGGCCAGCCTGACGCGCGACCTGGGCCGGTGGCGGAACGAGGAACCGGGAGCCGCCGCCGACAGTGCGAAGCGATCGGCGCGGCCCGCGTATGTGGCACTGGCGGAGAGCATCCGGCTGCTCATTCACGACGGGCGCGCGCCCTTGGGCGTGGCGCTGCCCAGTGAACGGGATCTGGCGACCAGCCTCGCAGTCAGCCGTACCACCGTCACCTCCGCGTACACGCTGCTGCGCGAGCACGGCTATCTGATCAGCCGCCAGGGTTCGCGCAGCACCGTGGCGCTGCCGCCGACCGTGGTGCACGACGGCGCGAAGCCCGCCCGCAGCATTCTGGCCATGATGGCGCAGCCCGAACTGCCGACCATCGACATGACCTATGCCGCCATGGCCGCGCCGCCGCAGATGACGGAGGCGTATTCCTTCGCCCTGCAAGGACTTCCGACATATCTCGGCACCCACGGCATGGATCCGGTGGGCGTGCTCATGCTGCGCGAGGCGCTGGCCCGCCGCTACACCGAGCGCGGCCTGCCCACCGATCCGGAGCAGATCCTGATCACCCTCGGCGCCCAGCACGGCCTGCGCCTGCTGCTCAATGTGCTCACCACGCCGGCCGAACGGGTGCTGATCGAGCACCCCACCTATCCGAACGCCATCGAGGCCATTCGCGATGTCGGCGCGCGCCCGGTGCCGGTCCCCATGCGCCCCGACGGCTGGGATCTGGACGGAATCCGCAGCGCCGCAAGGCAAACCGCCGCCAGCGTCGCCTACCTGATCCCCGACTTCAACAACCCCACCGGCCACCTGCTCGACACCGAGGGCCGGGCCGAGCTGGCCGCCATCGCCCGCGAGACCCGCATGACGGTCATCGTCGACGAATCCATGGTCGACCTGAACCTCTCCGATCTCGAATCCCCGCCCCCCGTAGCCGCTTTCGCCCGCAACTCGGAAATCGTCACCATCGGCTCGGCCTCCAAGTCCTTCTGGGGCGGCCTCCGGGTCGGCTGGGTCCGAGCCAACCAGTCCCTCATCACCAAACTCCTCGGCACCCGCTCCACCGTCGACCTCGGCACCCCGGTCATGGACCAGCTGGCCACCGTCCATCTCCTGCGTCACGCCGACGAAATCCTCACCGCCAGAAGGGCTCAACTCCGCTCCCGCCGAGCCGCCCTGCTGGAAACCCTCGCCGAGGAACTCCCCGACTGGTACGTCAACCCCGGCGCGGGCGGCATGTCCCTGTGGGCCCAGCTCCCCGCCCCGGTCTCGACCGCCCTCGCCGCCACGGCCCCCAACCACGGCGTACTACTGGCCGCCGGACCGCGTTTCGGCGTCCAGGGCGCTTTCGAACGCTTCATCCGCCTGCCCTTCACCCACGAGGAACCCGACATCCGCATCGCGGTGAAGTCCATCGCCACCGCCTACCAGGGCCTCACCCCGCACGCCGCCGACCCGCTGGCCCCGCTCATCGCCTACTGAGGCCATCGGAAACGACTTCGCCCCCGCCGCATTCGATGCGGCGGGGGCGAAATGTGCTGCGGCTCAGGCTGGCTCAGCCGATGATGTCGTGGCGGACGATGGTCTGGTCACGACCGGGGCCGACGCCGATGCACGAAACCCGCGCGCCCGACAGCTCTTCCAGGCGCTTGACGTAAGCCTGCGCGTTGGCCGGGAGCTCCTCGAAGGTGCGGGCCCCCGAGATGTCCTCCCACCAGCCGGGCATCTCTTCGTAGATGGGCTTGGCGTGGTGGAAATCGGTTTGGGTGGTGGGCATCTGCTCCACGCGCTTGCCGTCGATCTCGTAGGCGACGCAGATCGGCACCGTGTCCAGGCTGGAGAGGACGTCCAGCTTGGTGAGGAAGTAGTCGGTGATGCCGTTGACGCGGGTGGCGTAGCGGGCGATCACGGCGTCGAACCAGCCGGTGCGGCGGGCGCGACCGGTGGTCACGCCGACCTCGCCGCCGGTCTTGGCCAGGTAGGTGCCGGACTCGTCGAAGAGCTCGGTCGGGAACGGGCCGGAGCCGACGCGGGTGGTGTAGGCCTTCAGGATGCCGAGCACCGTGGTGATCTTGTTGGGGCCGACGCCCGCGCCCACGGCCGCGCCGCCGGCGGTCGGGTTGGAGGAGGTCACGTACGGGTAGGTGCCGTGGTCGACGTCGAGCAGGGTGCCCTGCGAGCCCTCCAGCAGCACGATCTCGTCGCGCTCCAGGGCCTCGTTCAAGAGCAGGCGGCTGTCGGCGATGCGGTGCTTGAAGCCCTCGGCCTTCTCCAGCACCTCGTCCACCACCTGCTGCGGGTCCAGCGCGCGGCGGTTGTAGATCTTGACCAGCACCTGGTTCTTGAATTCCAGTGCGGCCTCGACCTTCTGGGTGAGGATCTTCTCGTCCAGCACGTCGGCCACGCGGACGCCGACGCGGGCGACCTTGTCCTGGTAGCAGGGGCCGATGCCGCGACCGGTGGTGCCGATCTTCTTGTTGCCGAGGAAGCGCTCGGTGACCTTATCGATGGCCACGTGGTACGGCATGATCAGGTGCGCGTCGGCCGAGAGCAGCAGGCGGGAGGTGTCCACACCGCGCTCTTCCAGACCGGCGAGTTCGGCCAGCAGCACACCCGGATCGACCACCACGCCATTGCCGATGACGTTGGTCACATCGGGGGTGAGGATGCCGGACGGGATCAGATGCAGCGCGAAGCTCTCACCGTTCGGCAGCACCACGGTGTGACCCGCGTTGTTGCCGCCCTGGTATCGAACTACCCACTGGACCCGGTCGCCGAGCAGATCGGTTGCCTTGCCCTTGCCCTCGTCGCCCCACTGGGCGCCGATCAGCACGATTGCCGGCATGTGAGTGTCTCCTACGGGTTCGACGCGCAGCACCCGGGTGCTGCAGCTACCCGCCGTCAGAAGGCGGTGGCCGTAGGCACACTTTACTGGATGGCTCATGACCCCCAGAGATGCCATACCCGCAGTTCGCGGCCCGGCTCGGTCTGGACTGCGCTCCGCCTCCCCGCGCTTGGAGCGGAAGACGGGAGCGAAGCGGAGGAGCGGAGGAGGGAAGACCGAGCTTGCAGGGCCGCGAACCCGCCCGGAGCGAAGCGTAGGGCAAATCGGGCAGAGTAACGGATGCGCAGCGGGGACAGCGCGGCAAATGCGACGGAGCTATGGTGACACGGGGAGAGGGACCGGCAGGGGGTCCATTCGAGCGCAGCGAGGCGGATAGGTGTTGGGAAGCCAGAGGAGGGTGTCCGGCAGTTGAGTACCCATGTTCTCCGCTGCGACGGCGCGCCCGTACCCATCGCGCTGGCATCACTGCCCTTGACCCAGACCACGGCCATTCCCGATACGGGCACCTTGGATGAATTGCTGCCGGTCATGGCCGCCGACAGCCTGCCCCGGCTCGTCGTGCTCGGTGAGGACGCCGGACTGGCGGCCGTGCTCACCCATCTGATGCGCACCGAACGCCTCGGCGTCGAGATCGGTTACGTGCCCATCGATCGCACCTACGGCTCGCGCGCCTACGACACCGGCACCGGCTCGGCCGCCGCCAAGCGCGCGCTGGAGGGCAAGCCCACCGAGACCCCGCTGATTCGCGACGACACCGGCAAGGTGCTCATCGGCCGCGCCACCATCGTCGGCGAGGCGGGCGCGAAGCTGGAGGGCGAGGCCTACGTCGACGACATCCGGCTGTTCACAGGAAAGGTCGCGGCCCTGCATGTTTCGCCCATGCTGGCGCTGCCCGGCCTGCACGCCACCGTGCAGCGCGGGCTGCGCAAGAAGAAATGGATCGACGGGCGCGCCATGCAGTTGGGCACCGGTGGCGCCATCGTCACCCGGGATGGGATCACCGCCGATCGGGTGGTGAAGCGGTCCACGTTCTATCGACACCACGAGCCTTGGCTGCTGGTTCGCTGATTCACCCAGAGAATGGGAATCGGCAGATCCGGCAGGCCGACCAGTTGGGAGTAGTCAGGTGAATTACCCGCGCGCGGTGGGACGGCAGTCCGGAGCGGTCCGGCCCAGTCCGGTGTTCCTGCTCGTGGTGGTGGTCGCGGTCCTGGGCGGAGCGCTGGCCTGGGACGCCGAACTCACTTCGCGGCAGGCTCAATTCGGGGTCTTCATCCTGGTGGTGGCGGGCTGGATCGTATCGATCTGCCTGCACGAGTTCGCGCACGCGTTTGTGGCGTGGCGGGCCGGGGACCACGAGGTTGAAATGCGCGGGTACTTGACGCTGAATCCACTCAAGTACAGCCACCCGTTGCTGTCGATCGCACTGCCGATCCTGTTCATCGCCATCGGCGGATTCGCGCTGCCGGGCGGCGCGGTGTACGTGCACTCACACAACTTCAGTCCGCGTACGCAGCGGATCCTCAGCGGTGCGGGCCCGGCGGTGAACGCGGTGTGCGCCATCGTGCTGCTGGTGATCGTGCGCCTGTACGGCAGCCCGCACTCGCACCCGGCGTTCTGGTACGGGCTGAGTTACCTTGGGTTCCTGCAGATTACGGCGACCGTCTTGAATCTCATCCCGATCCCGGGCACCGACGGTTACGGGATTCTGGAACCGTCGCTGAGCTACCAGACGCGCCGGGCGCTGGATCAGATCAAGCCGTACGGCATCCTGATCCTGTTCGCGCTGCTGTTCACCCCGCAGCTCAACCGGTTGTTCTTCGACTTCATCGACACACTGTTCCAGCTGGCCGGACTGCCGCGGGACCCGTACAGCTGGTGGCAATACGGCAGCTCGCTCACTCGCTTCTGGCGCTGAGCACTCATGCCGTGAATATCGCGAGGATGGGCCGCCCGGACGACCCGGTTGCCGGGCGGCCCCGTTCGCAACGACAGCGGTTCGGCGCGAGGCCCCAGGCCTCCCCCGCCTGAAACCGTTGCCACCCGTCGCTGCGAGTCCGGTACCGGACTACCCCTCGTGAGTCCGGCCTGATACGAACGGTAGAGGGGCGCACGTGCTTCGACACGAGTACCGGACTACCCGAAGATCAAGAGCAGGTACCCGCAGACGGCCCGGATCGGCCCGCAGATCGGGTCAATCGATCGGCGTCACATAGGGATTCGGTACGGTGGGCGGGAGCAGCGCCATGGCCGAGAGCCGGCGCATGCCGCACACCTGCATGAGATCGACCACGATGGATCGCAATTGCGCGAACAACACGTGCGCCGACAGTCCCGCGCCGTCCACCAGATCCTTGGTCGCGCCCTTGCCGACGCGGCGCAGGATGCGGGTGGCCTCGGCGGGATCGGGTTTCTCGTCCGGGTCGGCGAGCATCATGCGGCGCACCACGTCCACGGCCTGGCCCAGCTTCTCGACCTCCACGATGAGGCGGGGATCGATCACCTCGTCGTCGCGGACCGAGGTGAGGGCGCGGCGCAGCAGCACGCGGGTGTTGCGGATGGCATTGTCGAGGGGGTCGGCGGCCTCGCGCAGGCGTTGCAGGCGGGCGCGAGAGTTCCAGTACAGCGGGGAGATTCGAATGATCTCGCGGCTGCCCTCGAGGGTATTGCGCAGGGAATCGATGGCGCCCTGGGTGCCGCGCGCGGCCTCCAGCGCCTGCTTGATCTTCTCGGCATCGTGCTCGAGCAGGCCGTCCGCGCATTCGGTGAGGCCCTTGCCCATGACTTCGAGAATTCCGGCGGCCTGTTCGCGGGCGCGTCGCACCGGGTGTATCGGAATCGCGGCCACCACGACGATGCCGACCAGTCCGCCCACCAGCGCGTCGATCATGCGCAGCGCCGCGCCGCCGTTGCCGGGCGGATAGAGCGTGGCCACCAGCACCGCGGAACTGGCCGCCTGCATGGTGATGACCGGGCCGCCGTCCAGGAAGACGGCCGTGCACATGGCCAGGACCACCAGCAGCACGATCTGCCAGGTGCCGGTGCCGACATGGGTGACGAACAGATCGCCGATGCCGATGCCGACCGCCACGCCGACGATCAACTCGATCGAACGGCGCAGCCGCGCACCGAAGGACACGCCGATGGAGATCATGGCGGCCATGGGCGCGAAGAACGGGTGCTCGTGCCCGACCACCTGGTGCGCGATGAACCAGGCCAGGCCCGCGCCGATCGCGCACTGGGCGATCGGCAGGATGGAGGACCGGACGCGCCCGGCGGCCCGGCGCATGCGGGTCACGCTGCTCTCCCGGGCAGCGTCGATGGTTTCGCCTAGGCCGCTGCTCAATTCAGTCGAGGCCGAGCTCGGCCGCGGCGCGCGGGTCGCAGTCCTCGAGCAGGTCGAGGCAGCGCGCGTACTCGTCGGTCTCGCCGATGGCGCGGGCGGCCTTCGCCAGCGCGCCGACACTGCGCAGGAAACCCTGGTTCGGTTCGTGGCTCCACGGCACCGGGCCGAAGCCCTTCCAGCCGTTGCGGCGCAACAGGTCCAGGCCGCGGTGGTAGCCGGTGCGGGCGAACGCGTAGGCGGCGATGACGTCGTGATCGACCTCGTCGCCGCCCCGTTCCAGCGCGGCTTCCGCGAGCGTCGCCCACGCGATGGAGGCCGTCGGATGCGCCGCGGCGACCTGCACCGGGTCCTGGTTCTGCAGCAGCGCGTCCTCCGCCTCGATGTTTTCCGGAAGGAGGACCGGCTGCGGTCCGAGCAGATCACCGAAGGAGGTCATGCCGATCATTCTGCACCGCCGCCCGAATTGCTCAGTAGGCTGACCGTCGAATCACAGTTCCGCCGAAGCGAGGGGTGCAGCGCGTGTCCGACCCGAAAGACGACCAGCAGCCGCAGGGCGATGCCACCCCGGCAGCCCGTCCGGACGCCGACACCCCCGCCAGCCCGGCAACCCCCGCCAACCCGGCCGATGCCGCACCGACGGCCGCCACCGAGGTGATCCCCTCCGCCAATTCCCGCACCGAGGAGATCAGCACCGGCGCAGCCAAATCCGCCACCAAGTCCGGACCGACCGGTTTCGCCACCATTCACTACGAATCCCCGAAGGCGTCCGGCGCGGCCCGCGTCCAGCCCCCTGCCGCCGGACCGCAGGGTGCGCCGGGTGCTCAGCCCCCGGCCGCCGCCCGCCAGGGATCGGGCGCATTCGCGCCCCAGCACACCCCGACCGGCCAGCCCCAGGCCCCCGGCTCGACCCCGAACCGCGCCCCGGGATCCGACCGTCCGGCCCCGAGCGGGTCAGCCCAGCAGACTCCTCCGGGCGGACAGTCCACCGTGACCGGGCCCGCCGGTGGAGCTGTGGTCGGCCAGGATTCGTCCGCGCCGCAGAGCACGACCCGTGGAAAATCCCCCGCGGCAGGGCAATCCGGGTCGGGTGGACAGGCCGGGGCCGTCGGCGGTTCGCAGCCGGCCGGTGGGTCCACGGGTCCCGGATCGGCCGGAGATCAGGGCTCGCAGAATGCGGGCAGCGGACGGCCGACCGGTGCGGCGCAGCAGCCGTCGGCTGTCGGCGGGCGTGGCCCCGGGGCATCGTCTCCGGCCGATGACGCGCCGACCCAGATGATCCCGATTCAGCGACCGGCCGCAGAGGGTAAGGACACCGGCGGTGAGCAGGGACCGGGTGTCGCAGCCGCGGCGGCGGACGCGCCCACCCAGTTCATTCCGATCCAGCGGCCGGACGGCGGTAAGAAGGCCGACGGTGGTGCGGAAGGCGATCAGCCGGAGGCCGAAGCGCAGGCCGGGGCCGACGCGACCACGCAGATGATCAAGATTCAGCGACCGGGTCAGGCTGCGGGCGGTGCCGCGGCGGTGGCCGGAAAGACTGGCGCGCAGGACGGTTCGGGCAAGGCCGCCGCGCAGGGTGAGCCCGCGCCGCAGGATGTGCCGACCGAGGGGATGGCGGAAGCGCCGCGCGGTGATGTCGGCTCCGGCGACACGACGGCCGCCGGCAAGGGCAGCGGGCAAGAGGATTCGGCACGGCCGGACGGCGATGCCGCTGCGGGCCGAGCGGCCGATGACGCCGGGGATTCCGGCGATGCGTCCGGTGGAGACGTGAAAACCGTTGTGATCAAGAAGGTTCCGTCGGGGGATGCCGCGGCGGAGGATGGCGGCGAGGCCGGGACCGAGAAGATTCGGGTTTCGGGGCCGCAGGGGCGGGCGGTCGGTAAGCCGCCGCAGACGCCTCGGGGAAATGTGGGGCCTCGGAATGTGGGGCCGAAGGGGAATGCGCCGGTGCAGGATGCGCCGGTCGAGGAGACTCGGCCCGCGCCGCCCCGGCCGCCGATGGGGCCGCGGCGACCGGCGAGTGCGCCGTCGCCCGCGGATATGCAGCCGACCACGCCGGGGCAGCCGATCGGCGGGCCGCGGATCGCGTCGCCGCAGCGGGTCGGGGCGGGTGCGCCTCCGCAGGGGCCGAAGGGACCGCGGCCCCCGCAGGGGCCGGGCGCACCGCAGGGGCCGGGCGCACCGCACGGACAGGGAGCGCCGCTGGTACAGCAGGGGCCGCGCGGGCCGCAGGGGCCGAATGCGCAGGCACCCGGCGCCGCACAGGGTTCCGCGCCGGGTGGGCCGGGACAGGCTGTGGTGCAGGATGTTCCGGTCGATGGGTCGCGGCCGTTGGCACAGCCGCAGCGGGTTCCGGCGGCGGCCGACGGGGAGGCGAAGGCCGCCGGTGGGTCGAACAAGAAGGTGTGGATCATCGCGGCGGCGGCCGTGGTGGCAGTGGTCGCGATCGTCGCCGTGGTGTTCGGGGTGCAGAAGCACAACACCGACAATTCGCCGGAAGCCTTGGTGCAGAAGACGATCACGGCGTACACGGACGCGCTGAACAGCGGGAATCTGGATACGCTGCGCGCGGTGACCTGCGGGACGCAGCACGAGTTCTATCAGAAGATCTCGGCGGACCAGTTCAACGGCGTGTACCGGACTTCCAAGGAGCAGAAGAGCATTCCGCAGGTGAAGAGCATCGATGCCATTCAGGTGACCGGCGATACCGCGCTGGCGCAGGCGACGGTGTTCACCGCGGCGGATCCGTCGAAGACTTCCGCGCGCACCTTTGATCTGCGCAACGAGGGTGGCGCGTGGAAGGTGTGTGATCCGCAGAACGGGCACTGAAGCCCGCGCGAACAGCCACCGAGGCCCGCACGAACAGCCTCCACGACGTCGCAAATCAGACACTGACGCATTCGCGGTCCCTGCCGCGATGAACGTCACAAACACCTGGTCATCAGTCCGGGACGCCAGTAAGGTGTCACGGATTGTCTGGGCCAGCCTTTTCGGCATTCCGGCACTTCAACGGTTGTACACCGTCCAGGACATTGTCTTCACAGCCCGAAGCAATGTCCGGCAGAAGTGGTGCGGGCCCACCGGGTTTCGATTTGCAGGGAGCTGAACACCATGTCGGTAACGGCAGAGACGACTGAAGCCACCGCGGCCGAACTGGTCGGACGACACTTCCGTGTCCGTGATCACTACGACGTCGGCCGCGAGAAGATCCGCGAGTTCGCGCGCGCCGTGCGCAACGACCACCCCGCCCACCACCGCGAGGACGCCGCCGTCGAGCTCGGCTACGGCGGTCTGCTCGCCTCGCCGACCTTCGCGTCCGTCATCGGCGCGGCCACCACCCGCTCCCTGATCGGCACCGTGCTCACCGAGTACGACATGTCGCAGACCCTGCACACCGACCAGGTCTTCGAGTACTACCGCCCGATCCTGGCCGAGGACCGCCTGGGCGTGGACGTGGTGGTCGAGAGCATCCGCTCGTTCGGCGACAACGACTTCATCAACGTCAAGGTCACCATGACCGACGCCGATCTGCTGCCGGTGCTGGTCTCGACCACCACCATCGTGGCCCGCAAGGGTGTCGAGATCGATCCGTCCGCGATCGAGACGGTCTCCGGCGTGGTCATGCACGGTCACGTCGCCGAGCCCGGCGAATCCACTGCCGACCCGACCGGTCTGGTCCTGCTCGACCCCGAAGAGGTCATCGAGCCTGCCGCGCCCGCCGCGCCGCTGCCGGTCCACACCGTCCCCGTCGCCACCGCGCTGACCGCGGGCGCCGAGCTGCCCGCCGCCAAGGTGCCGGTCACCCGCGGCGATCTGGTCAACTACGCGGGCGTCTCCGGCGACCCGAACCCGATCCACTTCAGCGACGCCGCCGCCACCCTGGTCGGCCTGCCGACCGTGGTCGCGCACGGCATGTTCACCATGGGCCTGACCGCCGCCTACCTGATCGACTGGCTGGGCGACCCGTCTGCGCTGGGCAAGTTCAGCGTCCGCTTCTCCGGCTACGTCCCGGTCGAGCCCACCGCCCCGACCATCGTCGAGTTCACCGGCAAGGTGAAGTCGGTGGATGCCGAGACCGGCGCTGCCACCGTGGTTCTGGGCGCGACCTCCGAAGGCAAGAAGCTCTTCGGCCGCGCCATCGCCGAAGTCCGCCTGAGCTGAGACCCCGAAACCGAAGAGCGGGCCGCACATTCAATTCCGCCTCCCCGGATCTTCAGCGCACAGCTGAGAGCCGCGGACCGTCCCCCACGCGTGCCGGCGGTCGAGTGCCGCACCAATTTTGGCCGTCCCCCCGTAGTTACCCCGGCCGCAGCGAAATCAGTTGTCGCGGCTGGGGAACGACCGGGGGTTTTCGGTTTCGGAGGTCAATTCAC
This sequence comes from Nocardia seriolae NBRC 15557, assembly GCF_007990715.1. GTDB lineage: Bacteria > Actinomycetota > Actinomycetes > Mycobacteriales > Mycobacteriaceae > Nocardia > Nocardia seriolae. The sequence goes on from NZ_BJWY01000011.1 coordinate 73,450, forward strand.
GGTGGCGTGCATCAGGTAGACGTTGTAGTCGCTCCAGGTGGACATGGTGAAGTACATGTCGTCGCCGGTGGAACACGGGTGGATGAAACCGCCGTAGAGCTCCGGGAATTGGAGGGCGCTGACCGTGACCGCGCTGTCGGACCATGCGCCCTGGGGTGAATCCGATTCCCGCACCACCAGGGCCGCCTTGGCGGTGTCCAGGTAGCTCATCTGCCAGAGCTTGCGGCTCGCGTCGTAGCGGACCGAGAGCTCGGCGGCGGGGGCGTCCACAACCGGTGTGGCGGTGACCAATCCATTGATGGCGGGCACCCAGGCGTCGGTCTGCCAGTACTGGTAGGCGGTCGGGTTGAGCACCTGGTCTCGGGGCACCCGGGCCAGCCCCACCCCGCCCAGGCGGGTGTTGGGGATGCCGAACATGTACACCCAGTCGCCCTGCGGCACCATGGCCGCCACCTGGCAGTTGGAGACGCCGAAGATGTTCTCCCACTTGGCGTACGGATCCTTGATCCAGTGCTCGCCGTGGTCGTCGGAGTAGGCGATGCCGCCGTAGTTGGTGTACCAGGTGCCCGGGATGGAGTTCCAGGTGCGGATCGACATATAGCTCATGTACTGCCGCTCACCGATGGCGAAACCCGAGGTCGGAATGGTGGTGATCTCGATATTGTCCATCTTGCGGCTGCTCAGCAGTTCCGTTGCGTGGCAACGGTCGTCGGTGACCATATGGTCGAAGACGACGCCGTTGGCCAGGTCCCGGTTCTTGCTGAAGGCCAGCAGGTTGGACCGCCAGTCCTCACCCATGCCGCCCGGCGGATGGAAGTCGCGGCCGACGGTGTCGCCGAAGGCGATGGCGATCTCGTCGGGCCCGCTCTCCCACATGATGCCCAGGTCGGTGCCCTGCACCTGCCAGCGCTTGTCGGTGCGGTTGACCGAGTTCGCGCCGGTCAGCTTGGCGACCTCGCGTACGTCGGAGACCCGCGGCGCGGTCCGGGCGGATGTCTGCGCGGCGGCCTCGACCGGCGGGTGCGCGGGATCGGGGCCGGGCGGCAGCGCGGGCGGATTCGGGTTGGGCAGTGCGAAATTGAACGGTTGCGGGCGCACGATCCGCCGGGGCAGGCCGAGTTGCTGGGCCAGGTCGGGCGGCGCGGCCGGTTGATCGGTGAGATCCGGGCACGGATTGACGCACGGATCGGCGGGCAGTTCCATCTTCACGCGCTTCAGGTTCTCGACGGGCGCCCCCGGATCGACGGTGACCACCGGATAGACCACGGGCACCTCGAGGGTCTTGGGCACCAGCGCCTCGTGCTCCGGCTTGGCGTCGGCCGAGCACGGTCCGGTGCCCGGAAGTGCCTGCGCCGCAGCGGGGTCCGCCACCGCCACGCGGTCCATGCCGACGATCACACCCGCTCCGAAGATCACCGCACCCGCAGCTGCGACCAGCCGCTTGGCCATGCACTCAACCTCTCGACAATCGGGCTTTCCGGACACGTCCGGGCAGAGACCCTACCCCCGGGCGCGGGCGAATCACCGGTACTCACCCGATCTCGATCAAATCGAGACAGGTTCAGCGCAGCGCCTGAAAGGTGAGCACGGTGGTCCCGATCCGGATGGCGTCCCCGTCGGCCAGGATGGCGGCCGATTCGATGGCCTCCTCGTTGATGTAGATCCCGTTCGCCGAATGCAGGTCCTTGATCAGCAGCCCGGCCCGGCTGGGCGTGATCTGCGCGTGGTATCGGCTGGCCTTGGGATCGTCGAGCACCAGATCGTTGTCGGTCATGCGGCCGATCTTCATGCCCTTGGCCCCGATCGGGATCACCCGCCCGTCGACCATCCGCAGCTGCCCGGCGCGCACCGCGCGCGGCATCTCGGTGACGGTCTCGGTCATGGCCTTGGCCATCCGCTCGACCTCGTGAATCTGCCCGGTGCTCAATGGTTCCTGGCGCAGCACCTTCTGCTCCAGTGCGATGAGCGAGGGCCCCGGGTCGATACCGAGCTCGTCGGCGAGCACCGTGCGCACCCGGCGGCAGGCGTCGAGCGCGTCGGCCTGGCGGCCGGACAGGTAGAGGGCGGTGATGAGCTGTGCCCACAGCGGTTCCCGCAGCGGATGCGCGCCGGTCATCGACACCAGCTCGCCCACCACGGAAGAGGCTCGGCCCAGCGCGATTTCGGAGTCGATGCGGGCGGAGGCGACCAGCAGCCGCTCCTCGTCCATGGCGGTCGCGAAGCTCTCCGCGAAACCCAGCCCGGACAGATCGTCGAGGGCCCTACCGCTCCACTCGGCCAGCGCCTCGCCGTAGAGCCGCGACGCGGCGGTCGGATCGCCGAGCGATGCCGCTTCCGAGCCTTCCCGGCGCAGCGTCTCGAAGCGCCCGAGATCGCACTCGTCGTCCTCGATTTCCAGCCGGTAGCCGGAGGATTCGGTGCGCAGCAGCGCCACCGGGTCGACCCCGGCGGTGCGCAGGGTCTTGCGAATGTTCGAGACGAACACCTGCAGACTGGCCTGGTAGGAGTCCGGCGGGTCGTCGTTCCAGACGATGTCGGCCAGCGCCTGGGAGGACACCGCCCGCCGCCGGTTCACGGTCAACGCCGCCAGCAGCGCACGGGGTTTGGGGCCGCCGACCGGTACGGACCGCCCGGCGACCAGCAACTGCACGGGGCCCAGGACCCGTACATCGACAGTCATGCCACCTGCCTCGATAGAGACCGCGGCGCGCCCGCCGCTCGTAAATTGCCCGGGATTCCGCCGGTTTCAGCGGAATCCCGACCGTTGAGCTTACTTGGCGCTGATCGAACGTCCCGCCGAGTTCAGGTCGTTGCAGGCTTCGACGACGCGCGCGGCCATCGAGGTCTCGGCCTTCTTGAGGTAGCTGCGCGGGTCGTAGACCTTCTTGTTGCCGACCTCGCCGTCGATCTTGAGGACGCCGTCGTAGTTGCCGAACATGTGGCCGGCCACCGGGCGAGTGAAGGCGTACTGGGTGTCGGTGTCGACGTTCATCTTCACCACACCGAAGCGCAGCGAGTCCTCGATCTCCGACTTCAGCGAACCCGAACCGCCGTGGAAGACGAAGTCGAACGGCTGCGCGTCCGAACCCAGGCCCAGCTTGGCGGCGGCCACGCGCTGGCCCTCGGCCAGCACCTCGGGCTTGAGCACGACATTGCCCGGCTTGTAGACGCCGTGCACATTGCCGAAGGTGGCGGCCAGCAGGTACTTGCCGTTCTCGCCCGCGCCCAGCGCGTCGATGGTCTTCTCGAAGTCCTCGGGGGAGGTGTAGAGCTTCTCGTTGATCTCGGCCTCGACGCCGTCCTCTTCACCGCCGACGACGCCGATCTCGACCTCGAGGATGATGTTGGCCGCGTGCGCCTGCTTCAGCAGTTCCTTGGCGATCTCGAGGTTCTCGTCGATCGGAATCGCGGAGCCGTCCCACATGTGCGACTGGAACAGCGGCAGGCCGCCGTTGCGGACGCGCTCGGCCGAAATGGCGAGCAGCGGGCGCACGAAGGCGTCCAGCTTGTCCTTGGGGCAGTGGTCGGTGTGCAGCGCGATGGTCACGTCGTAGCGCGCGGCAACCACATTCGCGAACTCGGCCAGCGCGACCGCGCCGGTCACCATGTCCTTCACACCCAGGCCGGAACCGAATTCCGCACCGCCGGTGGAGAACTGGATGATGCCGTCGGAACCGGCGTCCGCGAAGCCCTTGATCGCCGCGTTGATCGTCTCCGAGGACGTGCAGTTGATGGCGGGGAACGCGAAGGAGTTCTGCTTGGCCCGAGCAATCATCTCGGCGTAGATCTCCGGAGTCGCGATGGGCACTGGGAACCTCCGTTGGGTGTGTGCTGCGTACGACAAATTCTGTCAGCCCACACCATAGGACAGCGGCTTTTTCTCCGGCCCGATGCCCTCACATACCTCACAAGTTTGTGAGGTTGCATCGACGTTCGGTGTGATGTCTGCGGTACCGGTACTGTGGTGGCCGTGACCTTGCTGGCCGTATCCGATGCCGTGACGACCAATGCCGCGCTGCCCGCGATCTTGGACCCCATGCACCTCCTCACGGAGACGTGGCTCTCACACGCGGTGCTCCCGGCGATCTTGGCGATCGTCTTCATCGAGACCGGTCTGCTGTTCCCGATCCTCCCCGGCGACTCTCTGTTGTTCACTGGCGGTCTGCTGGCGGCCTCGGCGCATCCCCCGGCCGGAATGAACATCTGGTGGCTGGTGCCCGCGACCGCGTTCGTGGCCTGGCTCGGCGATCAGAGCGGCTATTGGATCGGACGATCAATCGGCCCAGCGCTGTTCAAGAAGGAAGACACGCGCTTCTTCAAGCAGCACTACATCACCGAGACGCACGCCTTCTTCGAGAAATACGGCCCCAAGACCATCGTGCTGGCTCGCTTCGTGCCCATCGTGCGCACGTTCATGCCGGTGCTGGCCGGTGTCTCAAAGATGGACTACCGCAAGTTCGCCACCGTCGACATCATCGGCGCGGTGCTGTGGGGCGGCGGTGTGACGGTGCTCGGCTACTTCCTGGGCAATGTCGAGTTCATTCGCAAGAACGTCGAGGCGATCTTCCTGCTGATCGTGTTCGTGTCCGTTCTCCCGGGCATCATCGCGGTCGCGAAGAACCTGCTGCACCGCGGCCAGCAGCCGGAGAAGGCCGAGCTGGCCACCTCGACGAACGAGTCGAACCGCTGAGCCATCGGTGTCCACCAGCCCGCTAACCACTCTCGCCTCCGGCGGGTTCGGTCCGCTCGAAACAGCGGGGCCGGTGCTCGTCTGGACGATCGTGCTCACCTTCGTCTTCCTGGAGTGCGCGCTCATCATCGGCCTGTTCCTGCCCGGTGACTCCATGCTCATCACCGCGGGCGTCGTCATGGCCTCGCAGGCGGGCGGCGAGGGCCACATCTGGGCGCTGTCGATCGGCACCATGATCGCGGCCATCGCGGGCAACCAGGTCGGGTACGTGTTCGGCACGCGCACCGGTCATCACATCGTGGCCCGCAAGAACGGCAAGTACATCAACACCCGCAATCTCACGCGGGTCTCGGAGATGCTGCACAACCACGGCTTCCTGGCGGTGCTGGTGGCCCGCTGGATTCCCTGGGTGCGCACGCTGTGCCCGCTGGTCGCGGGCGCGGCCGGGATGGACCACCGCAAGTACACAATCGCCTCCACCATCGGCGCGGTGCTCTGGGCCCCGGTGATCCTGCTGGCCAGCTACTACGCGGGCAGCTTCCTCGAGGACATGTCGTGGCTGATGCCGGCGGTCATCGGCACGCTGGTGGTCGGGCTGATTCTGGGCACGATTGTCGGCGTCCGGCAATACCGGGCCGAAATGGCGCGCCCCGCCGAGGATTTCGACGTGGACGCCGACGAGACGGCGACCGTGCCGATCCCGGTGATCCGGCGGCACAGCGCCTGATCAACCAGGCTTACAGCCCGGCGGCCGTGACCGTGTGCGCGGCCTCCATCAGCTTCCAGCCCGAAAGCTGTACCGACAGATCGCGTTCCGGGCTGCGCGAGGACGAGACCGACCCGCCCTCGAACCCGCCCGCGCCCGCGATGCCGGGCAGCCGCGCGGGCTGCCGCCAGTCCGCCCCGAACAGCGGCTCGCCCTCCACGTCCAGGCGGTGTTCCCAGGCCGCGGTGGCCGAGGCGCGGACGATGGCGGCGGCCTTGCGGCGCGCGGTCACCTGGGCGGGCTCGTCGCCGGGCAGCATGAGGGCGGTCAGGGCCAGGTAGCGGATCAGGATGCCGTTGAACAGGCCGCCGTCCCCGCCGCCGTCGCCGACCACCACGCCGCCGACGGTCATGTGCTCCTCGACCGCGTCCACCAGCCGGACCGCGCGTTCGGCGTGCCGGGGCTCGCCGGTGTGCACGGCCAGTTCGGTTTCCAGGCCCATGGCCACGCCCTGGCAGTAGCTGTAGACCGGCTTCTCCACCTCGCCGGACGGTAGGTGGATGCCGTCGAAGATGAGGCCGGTGTCCTGGTCGCGCAGGCGGGTGTCGAGGAAGTCGGACAGTTGCTGGGCGAGGGCGTAGCGGCCCAGCCGGGCCATCGCGATACCGACCGGACCGTTGGCTGGGGCATTGAAGAAATCGGACCCTTTGCGCCACGGCACCGCGCCGAACTCCGGCTCGAACCCGCCCGCCAGTTCCTTCTCCAGCGTGAGCAGGGCACCGCGCACCTCGGCGACACCCTGGGTGCGCTCGGCGCGCTCCAGAGAGATTGTCAGCCAGGCCATATCGTCGTAGTAGTTGTTGGTCCAGCCGGTGATATTGCGCAGCCGCACGGCGTGCGCGATGGACCAGAGGCGGCGCTGCCGAGCGGGCGTGGGGGCCCGGTTGGCGGCATCGACCGCGCAGTCGATCAAGTGGGCTTGCCACCAGTAGTGCCAGAAGGCGAAGGTGCGCTCGCCCTTGGTGGCGGGCCAGCCGACCACGCCGAGCTGGGTGCCGGGGATGGCCCACAGCTTCCGTAGGTGCCGGGACAGGATCGCGGATTCCGCCAGGTCGGCGCGTTCCGACCAGAGCGCAGCGGTCGGCTCGATATTGCGCCCGGTCCGCGATGTCATGGGACTAATGGTGCCAGTCGGACAACACTGTTCGTGGCTATTTTGTTACCGAGAGTCGAGCGTCACCATGCATTGCCGAGGTCGGCGTGCTGGCGGATCCAGGCGTGCATGGCGATTCCCGCCGCGACACCGGCATTGATGCTGCGGGTCGAGCCGAACTGGGCGATCGAAACGGTCAGCAGCGCCCCGTTTTTCGCGGCCTCGGTGACACCGGGCCCCTCCTGACCGAAGAGCAGCAGGCAATCGCGCGGCAACGTCGCGGTTTCGAGCGGGACCGAGCCCGGGACATTGTCCACGGCCACCACGGTCAGACCTTCCGACTCCGCGAAGCGCAGCAATTCGCCGGTGTCGGTGTGGTGCCGAATGTGCTGGTAGCGGTCGGTGACCATGGCCCCGCGGCGGTTCCAGCGCTTGCGGCCGACAATGTGCACGGCCGCCGCGGCGAAGGCATTGGCGGTGCGCACCACCGTGCCGATATTGGCGTCGTGCCCGAAGTTCTCGATGGCCACGTGGAAGGGGTGCCGGCGGGCGTCGATATCGGCGACGATGGCCTCGCGCCGCCAATACCGGTAGGCATCAACCACATTGCGCCGGTCGCCGTGGCTGAGCAGTTCCGGATCCAGGCGGGGATCCGCGGGCGGCTCGGTGCCGAATTCGTCGCGCCACGGTCCGACCCCGTGCGGATGCTCACCCCATTCGGTCGGGCCGGGGGCGAGCGATTCGTCGGAGGTCGAGGCGGGACTCACCCGGCGATCGTAGTGCCTAGCTCGGGGAGCCCCCCGAACCGGCGATCACCGCGAACACGATGAACAACAGCAGCAGGATCATCCCCGCCGAGGCGATGATGCCGCAGATCCAGCCCGCGGTCACCATGCCGCTGCCGCCGATGGCGCCCTGCGACCGGGTGATCTCCCGGCGCGCGCTGCCGCCCATGATCCACGCCACCGGTCCCAGGAGCGGGCAGAACACCAGGCTCATGATGCCGAGGATGAGGACCACCACCGCCTGCGGATGGTCCGGCGGCGGCGCACCGTAGTAGGGCTGTGGATAGTAGCCCGGTGCGGGCTGTGGATAACCCGGGTAGTAGCCCGGCTGCTGGACGTAGCCGTAGCTCAGCGGCTGGCCGCCCTGTGGCTGCTGGTCTTGTGGCTGCTTGTCGAAGCCGGGGAACTGCGGATCCCACCCCGGCGGCGGCGGATCGTACGTCATGGCCAAATGCTAGGTGGTAGTGCTGGCCACACCGGACATATTCGAGGCTGCCCCATCGCCTCGTGGGGCCGCGACCGAGACGATGGGAGGCATGAGCGAAACGGCCGCCCTTCCCACCCTCGCGTTCGATCCGCCCACGCCGCCCGCGGATCCATCCATGCCCCATCCGAATCCGCCCGCGCCACAGCCCGATCCGGGCGAACGTACGCCCTGGAGCGTGTTGCGAGCCTTTCTGCTGTCCCCCTTCCGGGCTCGCACCTGGAAGGAGTTCGCCTATCTGATCGTTGTTTTCGGCCTCGGCTGCCTGGCCGCCGCCTACCTGTTCTTCGCCGTCGGCGGCAGTGCGTACCTGTCGATATTCGTTCTCGGCATCCCGCTGCTGGCGGCCATGATCCTGGGCGCCCGGGTGTGGGGCCGCATCTACCGGGTGCTGGGCACGGTGCTGCTGGACGCGAATCTGCCCGAGCCGCCGCCGTTCACCTTCCGGCCCGGACTGTTCGGCTGGCTGCGCGCGGCCTTCACCGACCGGACCGCCTGGCGGGCCCTGCTCTTCCTGGTGCTCGAGTTCGTGCTGGGCGTGGTGGTCGGCTACTGCGTGCTGCTCACCGTAGTCATCACCGGATTCGTGGCGGTGTCACCGATTCCGTGGGCGGTGGGGAACCCGACCAATGTGGATGACCAAGGCGTGGCGCATCATTCGCTCGCCCAGTTCAACGACTACCATCTCGACACCTGGCCGCGGGTGCTGGCCTTCGCGGCCGTCGGTGTGATCGGCTGCTTCCTGCTGCCGTGGCTGTTCCGCGCGGTGTGCCTGCTGCACGTGCTGCTTTCCCGATTCCTGCTCACCCCGACCGCCCGCGACCGGAAGCTCGCCGAACTCCAGGAGAGGCGCCGCGCGGCCGTGGACGACGCGGCCGCCACCCTGCGCCGACTGGAACGCGACCTGCACGACGGCACCCAGGCCCGGCTGGTGAGCATCGCCATGATGCTGGGCCGCGCCGAGGAGCGCCTCGCCACCGGCGGCGACGCGAGCGAGCTGATCGCCCAGGCGCGCACCGGATCCAAGGAGGCCCTGACCGAATTGCGGGAATTGGTGCGCGGCATCCACCCGCCCGCCCTGGAACTCGGGCTGGCGCCGGCGCTGGAGACCCTGGCCGCCCGCTGCGCGATCCCGGTGGAACTGCGGGTGCTGCTGCCCGCCCGGCCCAGCCCGGCCATCGAGGCCATCGCGTACTTCTCGGTCGCGGAGCTGCTGACCAATGCGGTGAAACATACTGCCGCGACCAGGATCTGGGTGGCGGTGCTGCCGACCGGATCGGACGCGCTGTCGGTGAGCGTGCGCGACAACGGACAGGGCGGTGCGCTGCAACCCGCCGAAGCGGCGGGGGAAGCCGTTGTGGTGGGCGGGCTTTCGGGGCTGGCGCAGCGGGCGCGGTCGGTGGACGGCGCGCTGTTCGTGGACAGTCCGGTGGGCGGCCCGACCCTGGTCACGCTGGTGCTGCCGTTCGCGGGGCCGCAGTGAGCGAGGACTTCGCGGTGGTCGAGGGCTCGGCCGAGTTCGAGGGCTCGGCCATGATCGAGGGCATGGATACCGCTTCCGGGCCGCTGCGCGTGGTGATCGCCGAGGACAATGCCATCCTGCGGGACGGCCTGACCGCGCTGCTGGCCGAGCGCGGCTTCGAAGTGGTGGCCGCGGTGGGCGACGCGACCGGTCTGCATGTCGCGGTAGCCGATCATGCGCCGGATGTGGCCGTGGTGGACGTCCGCATGCCGCCCAGTTTCACCGACGAGGGCCTGCTGGCCGCGCTCGCCCTGCGCCGCGGCCATCCCGGCACCGGCGTGCTGGTGTTCTCACAGTGGATCGAAACCCGTTATGCCACCGAACTACTGGCCGCCGGTGCGGGCGGCGTCGGCTACCTGCTCAAGGACCGGGTCGCCGACGTGACCGATTTCGTGGCGGCCCTGCGCCGCGTCGCCACCGGCGGCACCGCGCTCGATCCGGAGGTGGTGAGCCAGCTCATGGGCGCTGCCCGGCAACAGGATTCACTGGCCCGGCTCACCCCGCGCGAGCGCGAAGTGCTGGAATCCATGGCCCAGGGCCTGTCGAATTCGGCCATCGCACAGGCCCTCACGGTGACCGAACGCGCGGTCGAGAAGCACATCGGCAACATCTTCACCAAACTGGAACTACCGCCCTCGGATCTGCATCACCGACGGGTGCTCGCGGTTCTTCGGTTGAAGGGTTGAAACGTCGCTGCGCGATTGCGGAGCGTGGAAGACTGGGGGCATGACTCGGTCGAGTTCCGCGGAATTGCTGAAATCGGTTGAATACTGGCCGAATCACCTGCTCACCATCGCCGAGTGGGCGCTGCTGCCCGAGAACAACCGGCACTGCCGCGAACTGGTGGACGGCGTGCTGGTGGTCGCGCCGCAGCCGCCGCGGCATCAACTCGCGGTGTGGCGCTTGGCGGCTCAGCTGGAGCGGGCGCTACCGCGGCGGGTGGCGGCCATGGCCCGCATCGAATTGCTCGTCGACGAGGGCACGCCGCCGACGGTGCGGGTGCCGGACGTGCTGATCGTGGGCGGTGCGGCGGGGGCCGAGCACGCCACCCGGGTGCGGCCCGCGGATGTGCTGGGGGCCATCGAGATCGTCTCGCCGGGTTCCCGGCGGGTGGATCGGATCATGAAGTTCGTGGAGTACGCGGCGGTCGGCATCGAGCACTATTGGCTGCTGGAGACCGAGAATTCGCTGCGGCTGCTGACCCATCGATTGCAGGACGGCCGGTACGTACCGACCGGTGAGCACTCGGGACAGGTCACCCTCGAACTCGACGGCATGAGCCTGCCGCTGGATCTGGACGCGCTCACCACCCTCCGTTCCCCGGCCGCGTCCGCCTGACTCGATACCGCCTCTGACCTCGCCGGGCCCACCCGTCACCCCACCACCACCCCCAACCGAGGCACTTCGTGCCACTCCGCCTTTTGCTACGAAATTCGGGACTATCCTGGAGTCCCGTAAGCCGTGGTTGGAGGGTGTCATGGACCACGCGCGCATAGTCCGGACGGTGCTCGGAGTGACGGCCGCCTACCTGGTCGCCCTGGGGTGCTGGCTGGGCTGGATAGTCCCGCTCACGCCGCCCGGCACCGTGCCGCTGCAAGTCATCACACTGGTCGGCCTGTTCGGAACCTTCCTCGGCCTCGGCATGCTGCTGGCCCAGCGGCCCACCCGCTCCGACCGCAAACTGCGCAAGCACGGACTCGAGGGCTGGGCGAATATCGAAGCGGTGCATCCCTTACAACGCACCGACCACTGCACCGAGATCACCGAACTGGATCTGGAACTGGTGGTCCCGGGCTCGGAGACCTACTACGGCAGCATCGTCTTCGACGTGGAACCGGTGGTGAAGCCGAGAATCACTGTGGGCGGCACTATTTCGATCCGGGTCGACCCCGCCAACCGCGACCGCATCATGCTCTGCCTGTGATCTCAATCCCCTGACCGGGAAACATATATCCAGGTCAGAGCCACCTGGCTGCCGGTTTCGCCTGATTCGGGCCGTAGCATCCTGGGCATGACGATCGCCGACAAGAAGGACCATCGAGAAGCGCCGCTGGTGCTCGACACCCAGCCGCCGCGCACGCTCGGGTTCACCGATCAGGCGGCGTTCTGGCTGAACATCGGCGTCAGCCTGATCGGGTTCAGCGGCGCGGCGGTGGTGCTGTCGCCGACCGAGGGTTCGCGCCTGCCGCTGATCGGGGCGCTGCTGGCGACCGTGGTCGGCACCGTGATCGGCGCGGCCATGGTGGCCGGGCCCGCCGCCATCGGGTCCCGCACCGGCGCGCCCGCCATGGCGGTGCTGCGCGGACTGTTCGGCACGCGACTGTCGTATCTGCCGACGGTCGCCAATATCGTGCAGTGCATCGGGTGGGGCGTGTACGAGCTCACCGTCATCACCCTGGGCGTCTCGGCGCTCACCCACGACCGGGTGCCGCACTGGATCGTGATCGTCGCCGCCGGTGTGCTGTCCACGGTCATGGCCATCTGGCCGCTGGCCGCGGTGCGGGCGCTGCGCAAGTACGTCTCCGTCGCGGTGGCCATCGCGCTGATCTATTTCACGGTTCAGCTACTGCGGCAACCGGTTCCGCTACCCACGGGCACCAGCTGGAGCGGATTCTGGCCCGCCGTCGACAGCACCCTCGCGGTGTCCATCTCGTTCGTGCCGCTGGCCGCCGACTACACCCGGCACTCCCCCTCGGCGAAGACCGCCGCGAGCGCCACCGTGCTCGGCTATTCCGTCGCCCAGATCTGGTGCTACGGCCTGGGCATCCTCGCCATCCTGCACGCGGGCAACGCCGACCACATCTTCGACACCTTCCTCGGAGTGGCGGCGGGCTGGCTGTTCTTCGCGGTGCTGGTGCTGCGCGAATCGGATCAGTCCTTCGCCAATATCTATTCGACGGCCATGTCGATCCAGAATCTGCTGCCCCGTGTGGATCGGCGGCTGCTCGCCGGACTGGTCGGCCTGATCGTGACGCTGCTGGCGCTGCCCGTGCCCGACTTCAGCAATTACGCCAACTTCCTGGTGCTGATCGGATCGGTGTTCGTGCCGCTGTGCGCGGTGCTCATCGTCGACTACTTCTTCGGCCGGGGCCGGACGGGCTGGAATCTCGACGAGAACGCACCCACCCGGCCACTCATGCTGCTGCCGTGGGCGATCGGCTTCGTCACCTATCAGCTGTTCAATCCGGGCTCGATCAGCTGGTGGACGGATTTCTGGACGAAGGCGCAGAACACCCTGCACATTCATCCCGGCTGGTGGTCCTCGGCCTCGCTGTACTCGTTCCTCGCGGCCGCGGCGGTGACCGCGCTCCTGGTCCGGTTCCGGCGGGGATGACCGGCGACGATCGCGTCTACGGCATGGGACTCGACCCGCTGGTCGAACCCGATTGGCCCGCACTGACTTCCGCCGAGGTGAACGCGGTGCTGGGCGTGGACGCGGTCATCGACCGGCGCAGCCCGCGACCGCTCTCGGCGACCGCGCGGGTGCGGCTGCCCGGCGGGCGCGACGTCGTCGTCAAGCGCCTGCCCCGCGCGCTGCGGGACTCGGCCGCACTCGGCGAAGAGCACCGGTTCATGGATCACCTGCGCGAGCGCGGGATTCCGGTGCCCGGCGTCGTTCGCACCGTCGACCTCGGCGAATTCACCTATGAGGTACAGGAACTCGGAGTCGGCATCGACGAATACGAGGATGCCTTCTCCTGGTCCCCCTACCGCTCCCGCGACGAGGCGGCCGCCGCCGGGCACATGCTGGCCCGGCTGCACCTGGCAGCGGCCGGATACGATGCCCCACGCCGGCGATCGCGGCCGCTGATGGCGGGCTTCACCGTCTTCTCCTCCGCCGATCCCCTTGCGGCCGTGGCGGATCGAGCAGCCGAACGGCCCGCGCTGGGTGCGTTCCTGGCCGAACGCGACTGGCGGGCGGATATGGAGCGCGTCCATATCCCGGCCTACGAACGCCTCCGGCCGCTGCTCGCGGACCTGGAACCGCTGTGGACACACAATGACTGGCACGGCACCAACCTGCTGTGGCGCGACCAGGACGTCTCCGCCGTCATCGATTTCGGTCTGTGCGACCGCACCACCGCCGTCCACGATCTGGCCACCGCCATCGAACGCTGTGCCGTGGACTGGATTTCGATTCGCGACGGCGGGCCCGCGAATGCGCGATTCGATCAGGTTCGCGCCCTACTCGAAACATACGAATCGGTACGGTATTTGACGGATGCCGAAAGACACGCACTTCCGGCACTACTCCCCCTCGTACATTGCGAGTATGAGCTCTCCGAGATCGACTACTTCCTCGGCATAGTTCCCGGCGGCAATACCGAGAACGCCGAAATCGCCTATACCGAGTACTTTCTCGGGCACACGAAGTGGTGGACCGAGTCCCGCGCGGGCCGCGAACTGCTAACCGCTGTCCGGGGAATGTGACCGCGCCGCCGAATAGTGGCGGCGAACACAATTGCATCGATCCCGAATAGCGACGGCCGGACTTGATTCGGTGACCATGATCGGATAGAACTTGTTCCGTTGCCATCGGCGACACGAATCGTTCTGCACGCCAGCCGAGTTCAGCGTGCAACGGGGGTCGGGAGGACAGGAAAAATCATGCGTAACACCATTCGTAATTTCGGGGCCAAGGCACTCGTCGCGGCGCTGCCGCTGGCCGTCGTCACCGTTTTCGCCAGCTCGGGCACCGCATCCGCGACCGCCATCGAACCGATCGCTCCGGCCGCCGTCGTGCAGCTCGCCCCGCAGGCCGCCCCCGTCGCCCCGGTCGTCGCCGCCGTCGCGCTGCCGATCGCCCCGGAGGCCGCCGCCCCCGCGCTCGAGCAGCCCGCCATCGCGCCTGCGGCAGTGGAGATTTCGCAGCCGCAGGACATCGCCACCAACCCGGACGCGAAGAACCACGATCCGCTGGCCAACGGGGTCGCCGCGGGCGCGGGCGCCGGCGCCATCATCCAGGGCGTCATCTGCGCCGTCACCGTCATCGGCATCGTCGCGCTGCCGGCCTGCCTCGTCAGCGGTGCGCTCGAGGGCGCGCTCATCGGCCTGATCGTCGGCGCGGTCGCCCCGGATGTGGTGCCGCAGGTCCTGCCCTGATTTCCCGGGCCTGAAACAACGCGAGCCCCATCCCGGACGCGGGACGGGGCTCGTGCCATACCTATTCGATCACCTATTCGGTGACCGATTCGATTACCGATGCGCGCGCGGATCCGCCAGCAGATATTGCGCGGCCGCATACGTCCCGAGAATGACGCCCTCGCTGATCCGCCGCGACTTCTCGCCGCGCGCGAAAATGCGCCGCAGCACGATCAATCCATCGGACAGCGTGAACAGCAGCGCGCCCACGCCCAGGCGGCTGTGCGGGTCGGCATTCGGAACATTCACGCCCGCGATATTCTTCGCGTCCCGGGCCAGGTCCGGATCGGAGGCGAGAGTGGCCGCGGTGCCCAGTGTCGCGCCGTAAACGGCCAGCGGGACAGCCACGGTCGGGGCCTTCGATCGCATGAGCGCCGCCGCCCCCAGCCAGGCCGCCAGGCGCGGACCCGCGATCTGGGCGCGCGGCCGTCCACCGTGCCGGAACCACAGCCACGAGTACCCGGTCTGCATGACCGCGAAAGACGAAGCGCCCGCGATCAATCGGCGATCGTCGTCGGGTTCGATGAGCAGCACGTCGCCGACGGTGGCCGCGGCCAGCGACCCGAGCAGCACCGTGCGATCGGTGCGATCCAGATACTTGCCGTTCACCGCCACGTCGGCGGCCAGCAGCGGCATCAGCAAAGGCTTCGCGGCCCACTGCAATTTCTCGCGTCCGGTGACCGCGCCGAACACGGTCACCGCCGCCGCGCCGACGAACGCGGCGCGGAACGGGCGGGCCATCAGAAGCTGGGTTCGGCCGGTGCCGGCGGCAGCACCGCGACCTGTCCGGCGTAGGACAGGCCCGCGCCGAAGCCGAGCAGCAGGGCCAGCTGACCGCCCTTGGCCTTGCCGCTCACCAGCATTTCCTCCATGGCCAGCGGAATCGAGGCCGCGGAGGTGTTGCCGGTGTTCTCGATGTCATTGGCCATCGGGATGTCGTCGGCGAGCCCCAGGTTCTTCTTCATGAGCTCGTTGATGCGGGCATTGGCCTGGTGCGGAATGAAGATCTCGATGTCTTCCTTGGCCACACCGGACTTCTCGATGGCGCTGGACAGCGCGCGCGGCAGGGTGACCGCGGCCCAGCGGAAAACCTTGGGGCCCTCCATGTGCAGCGACATCCGGCCGACCGGCTCGACGGCCGGATCGGTGCCCTGCAGCCGCTGGGCCTTGTTCATGAACTCCAGGAAGTCCACATCCTGTGCGATGGCCTCGGCGTTCTCGCCGTCGGAGCCCCACACGGTCGGCGAGATGCCGTTCTCCTCGCTGGGCCCGACCACGACCGCGCCCGCGCCGTCGCCGAAGATCATGGCGGTGCCGCGATCCTTCGGATCCAGGCCGACGGTCATCGTCTCCGCGCCGATGACCAGGATGTATTCGGCCGAGCCGGAGCGGATCATGTCGGTGGCGACACCCAGGCCGTAGCCGAAACCGCCGCAGCCGGAGGTCAGGTCGAAGGCCGGGATGCCGTTCATGCCGAGGTCGGCGGCCACGCTGGGCGCGCCGTGCGGGGTCAGCTTGAGCCAGCTGGAGGTGCAGAAGATGAGCGCGCCGATCTTGGACCGGTCGATGCCGGTGTTGTTCAGCGCCCGGTTGCCCGCCGCCACCGCCATGGTGCGCAGGGTCTCGTCACCGGAGATCCAGCGCCGGTTATGGATGCCGGTGCGTTCGAAGATCCACTCCGGGGTGGAGTCCAGGATCTCGCACACATCGGCATTGCTGACCAGGCGCTGGGGCCGATAAGCGCCGATGCCGAGCATCGCAACATTTTGATGACCCTTGTTGATTGCAATGCTCACCACAGGTGACTCACACGACCCTTCACAACACCTTTGTCGGACGTAAGACCAGCACCAGGCTAACCCAGAGCAAGGGTTCAGCCCAGAGCCAAGTCACGTTAACCGCCAGGTAAGGACTTTCGTCCTACCCCAACGCCAGATCCTTCAGGCCCAGGATCGAGCGGTATTCGAGGCCCTCGGCCGCGATGATGCCGTCGGCCCCGGTCTCCCGGTCCACCACGGTGGCCACGCCGACCACGATCGCGCCCGCGTCCCGCAGCGCGCGCACCGCGGTGAGCGGCGAGTTGCCGGTCGTGGTGGTGTCCTCGACCACCAGCACCCGCTTGCCCACGATGTCCGGGCCCTCGATCTGCCGCTGCATGCCGTGGGTCTTGGCGGCCTTGCGGACCACGAAGGCGTCGATGGGACGGCCGGGCGCGTGCATGACCGCCGCCGCCACCGGGTCCGCGCCCATGGTGAGCCCGCCCACCGCGTCGAAGTCCCAGTCCGCCACCAGCTCACGTAGCAGTTTGCCGATGAGCGGGGCGGCCTCGTGGTGCAGGGTCGCGCGGCGCAGGTCCACGTAGTAGTCGGCTTCCTTGCCCGAGGACAGGGTGACCCGGCCGTGTACGACGGCGAGGTCGCGCACCAGCCCGGCGAGTCTGTCCCGGTCGGTCGTCGTTACCTGCATTGCTGTGTTCATGTCCTTCCGCGTGCGTTGAACAGGCCCCGGTTGAGACGGGCCGCCAGGGATCGTGGGATCAGTTCGGCGACCGCGACGATCGCCTTGTACTGCAGGCCGGGCACGCTGACCACCCGGTCCTTTTCCAGATCACGCAGCGAACCGGCTACCACCTCGTCCACGCTCAACCACAGTGGTCGCGGCAGCGATGCCATATCGATTCCGGCTCGCCGATGGAATTCGGTGCGGACGAATCCCGGGCACAGGGCCTGCACTCGAACTCCGGTTCCGGCCAGCGTGCCCGCCAGCCCTTCCGAGAAGGATACGACGTACGCCTTGGAGGCCGAATAGGTCGATCCCCGTCCGGGGATCAGGCCCGCCGTGCTGGCCACATTCACCACCGTGCCCTTGGCGGCGTGCAGCATGGGCGGCAGGGCCGCCCGGGTCAGCTGTACGACGGCGGTGACGTTCACATCGAGTTGCTGCTGCAGGGCGTCCGGTTCCACGGTCCAGAATTCGCCCGTCATGCCGAATCCCGCGTTGTTGACCAGGAATTCGACGCCCTCGGCCAGCCGCCGCGCCACCCGCTCCCGATCCTGCGGCCGGGTCAGGTCGGCCGGCAGTACCTCGGCTCGCGCGCCGAACCGCACCCGCACGTCGTGTGCCAGGGCGGCCAGCCGATCCTCATCCCGCGCCACCAGCACCAGGTCGTAACCCAGCGAGGCGAGCCGGGTGGCGTACGCCTTGCCGATGCCGGAGGTCGGCCCGGTGACCAGGGACACCGGCCGGTGCGCGCCGGGCAGGCGCGCTGCAGGGGAACTCGCGGTCATCGACGGCCTATCACTCGCACGACGGGGGAGCGGTCGGCGATGACCGAAACTGCGCCCCCATTCTGGTCCCTGACTGTCCCACACGCTGCGAATTCCCGCAGATGCGACGTGGTTGCGGCGTGCCGCGCGCCGGGGTCCATTGCGTGCCGTGCATGGGTCTGCACGACGTGCCGGGAACGGGTTCGGCGCGGGCCGCGGCGGGTCACCTCGGGGCTGGCCCCTGGTACGGGCGGAAGCCGGGGTGGAAGGGGCCGCCGGGCGGGGCGCTGCGGCCCTGGTCCCGACGCCAGCCCTCCTCGGGCTCCCGATCGGGATCGTCGCGGTGGTCGTCGGATTCGGGCTCGTCCCAACGGTCTTCGCCCTCGGGACGGCGCGGCTCGGCGTCCTCGTCGTCCCAGTCGGGCTCGCCCTCCGGGGCGGGCGGCCAGTTGCGGCGCACCCGATTGCGCGGGTCCGGCACGACCTTCAGTGCGGGACGCCAGTTTTCGGGCTCCTCGCCCGATTCGCCCGCGATATCGCTGACCAGCGGTGAGTCGTAGTCGTCCGGCTCGACACGCTGCGGGGCCTCACCGCGGCGGCGCTGCGAGCCCTCACCACGCGGACGCTGCGGGGCCTCGCCGCGGGGGCGCGGAGCCGCTTCCTCGTCGCCGAAGTCGCCGTACTCGTCGTGGCCGTCGTAGTCGTCGTCCTCGGGGAGCGGGCGGGAGCTGCCGGGTTCGGGCAGTTCGTCACGACCGCGCTCGGTGCTGATGACCGGCGGCAGCACGTGCAGCAGGCCCGAGAGCCGCAGCACCGCGTCGATGGCCATCTCCCAGTCCTTGGCGGTGGCCGACACCGGCAGCATGCCCAGGGTCCAGTTGCCCTCGGACCACAGCTGCTGCACGGTGTCGGGCAGCGACTCGATGAACGCCACCATGCGCTGATCCACCGCGTGCCGGGCGACATCCGGATTGGTGGCGAAGACCACCCGGTCACCGATGGCGCCGAGCAGCTCCAGGTCGTGATCCTTCGGCGGCGCCGCGGTTTTCACCCGCAGGTCGATATCGATGTCCGAGCCGATCTGCCGACGCACCGCGACCAGGGTGGCGGCGTCCTCCAGATCGAAGAGCACGAACTTCTCACCCTTGCGGTTGCCCGAGACCACGTCCACCGCGGACAGGTAGCCGAGTTTGGCCAGCGCACCGCGCCGCCAGGTGGACGCCAGTGCGGGTTCCACCGAAACATAGGTGTACCCCTGGGATTTCGCCCAGACCTGTCGCACGTGCCCAGTGCGCTGCCGCTGCAGCCGATCGAAATAGAGCAGCACGATCGCACCTACGAGCGCGATCGCCGCCAGCCCGAACCATATCGCCGTCATCGCCGCCTACCCTATCCACCCGGGCGTTGTAATGCCCGGCACGCCTGCGGTTTTGCCCACCCGTCGCCCCACCACCACCCCTATCGGAATCACTTCGTGATGCTCCATCGGTTATCGGGTTCCGCTCGGCAGCGAAGTGCTGAAGATCAGCTTCGCTTGAATGGATCCGTCGGCGTTCTTATCGCCTTGCACCATAACGACTTCCCCGACGGGCAGGTCGGCGACCTTGGTGCCGCCGAGTGAGATCACCTGCGTCTTGTCGTCGGTCTTCACGGTCAGTGAGCCGCCGGACAGGGTGGTCACGGTCAGGGTGGAGCCGTCGTTGCTGGCGATGGTGCCCATATTGGCGCCGAGCTGATCCAGATCACCGAGCCCCGGAATGGTCGGAATCCCGCTGGGTAGCGGTATGGCCGAGGTGTTGCCCGGCAGCGGATACCCGGAGGTCTGGACACTGCTGGACGCGGCGGCCGACTCCGACGAATCCCTGCTCCCCAGCATGGTTCCCACCAGGACGCCGACAATGGCGACCGCGATGACGGCCGCGATGGCCAGCCCGATCCACAGGGTCGTATTGCGTTTGGGCGGGGGCGGCGGCGGGTTCTGCGGGAAGCCCCCGGGCTGATAGCCACCGGTCGGCATGCCCGGACCGCCCGGATAACCCGGGGCCGCATAGCTACTCGTCGGCTCGTATCCCGGTTGCCCCGGATAGACGGCCGTCGGCTCGTATCCCCCGCCGGTCTCGTAGCCGCCCCACTGCGCGTCGGCGGGTGGCAGCACCCGGGTGGCGTCGGGTCCGGGCGGTTGTCCGAAGTAATCCGTCGGACCGGCGGGTATGGCCTCGGTGGGCCCACCTTCGGGGCCCGGTTCCGGCCGCCGCGACCACGGATCGCTCGGATCAGTCATGGCTTCCAGGGTAGGCGGCCGACCCCGCCCCGGCCGCGAACTCGACCGGACGGTCCCGAAACAGCAGGGCCTCTTCACAAGCGACGGCAAGGCCCCCGCGCGCGCCGAAGCTCGTGCGGGGGCCCGTGATTGCGCTGGTCAGCGCCCGACGATGAGGGTGTCGCCGTCGGGGGTGACGTTCACCTTCACGGTGTCGCCGTCCTGGATCTCCCCGGCCAGCAGTTCCTTGGCGAGCGAGTCGCCGATGGCCTGCTGGACCAGGCGGCGCAGCGGACGCGCGCCGTAGGCCGGGTCGTAGCCGCGCACGGCCAGCCAGAAGCGGGCCGAGTCGGACACGTCCAGCTTCAGGCGACGCTGGGCCAGCCGCTTCTGCAGCTGGTTGAGCTGGATGTCCACGATGTGCTCCAGCTGTTCCTCGTCGAGCGCGTGGAACATGACCACGTCGTCGAGCCGGTTGAGGAACTCCGGCTTGAAGGCGCGGCGCACCGCGCTCATGACCGTGTCCTTGTCACCGCCCGCACCCAGATTCGAGGTCAGGATGAGGATGGTGTTGCGGAAGTCGACCGTGCGGCCCTGGCTGTCGGTGAGGCGACCCTCGTCGAGCACCTGCAGCAGGATGTCGAAGACGTCCGGGTGGGCCTTCTCGATCTCGTCGAAGAGCACCACCGTGTACGGGCGCCGCCGCACCGCCTCGGTGAGCTGGCCGCCCTGGTCGTAGCCGACGTAGCCGGGGGGCGCGCCGACCAGGCGGGCCACCGAGTGCTTCTCGGAGTACTCGCTCATGTCGATGCGGACCATGGCGCGCTCGTCGTCGAACAGGAAGTCCGCCAACGCCTTCGCGAGCTCGGTCTTACCGACGCCGGTGGGTCCCACGAACATGAAGGAACCGGTCGGCCGGTTCGGGTCGGCGACCCCGGCCCGCGCGCGGCGCACGGCATCCGAAACCGCTTGCACGGCTTCCTTCTGCCCGACCACCCGATGGCCCAGCTCGTCCTCCATGCGCAGCAGCTTCTGGGTCTCGCCCTCCATCATCTTGCCCACGGGGACACCGGTCCACGAGGACACCACCTCGGCGATATCGTCCGGCCCGACCTCCTCCTTGAGCATGACGTCCTCGTCGGCGGCGGTCTTCGCCTTGACCTCGGCTTCGGCGAGTTCCTTCTCCAGCTTGGGGATTCGCCCGTACCGCAGTTCGGCGGCCTTGTTGTAGTCGCCGTCGCGCTCGGCCCGCTCGGACTCGCCCTTGAGCGATTCGAGCTGTTCCTTGAGCTCGGACACCGCGTCGATGGCCTGCTTCTCGTTCTGCCAGCGGGTCATCAGCTGGTTGAGCTTCTCGCGGTCGTCGGCCAGCTCGGAGCGCAGCTTCTCGAGCCGTGTCTTGGACGCCTCGTCGGTCTCCTTGGCCAGCGCCACCTCCTCGATCTCGAGCCGTCGCACGACGCGCTCGATCTCGTCGATTTCCACGGGGCGGGAATCGATTTCCATGCGCAGCCGGGAGGCGGCCTCGTCGACCAGGTCGATGGCCTTGTCCGGCAGGAACCGGGAGGTGATGTAGCGGTCGGACAGCGACGCGGCGGCCACCAGCGCGGAGTCGGTGATGCGCACGTGGTGGTGGTTCTCGTAGCGCTCCTTGAGCCCGCGCAGGATGCCGACGGTGTCCTCCACCGACGGCTCGCCGACCAGCACCTGCTGGAACCGGCGCTCCAGGGCCGCGTCCTTCTCGATGTGCTTGCGGTACTCGTCCAGGGTGGTCGCGCCGACCAGCCGCAGTTCGCCGCGGGCCAGCAGGGGCTTGATCATATTGCCGGCGTCCATGGCGGATTCGCCGGTCGCGCCCGCGCCCACGATGGTGTGCAGCTCGTCGATGAACGTGATGATCTGCCCCGCGGAGGATTTGATCTCCTCCAGCACGGCCTTCAACCGCTCCTCGAACTCACCGCGGTACTTCGCGCCCGCCACCATCGCGCCCAGATCGAGCGAGATGAGCTTCTTGCCGCGCAGCGATTCCGGGACGTCGCCCGCGATGATGCGCTGGGCCAGGCCCTCCACGATCGCGGTCTTGCCGACGCCGGGCTCGCCGATCAGCACCGGGTTGTTCTTGGTGCGGCGGCTCAAAACCTGGACGACGCGCCTGATTTCGTGATCGCGCCCGATGACCGGGTCCAGCTTGCCCTCGCGGGCAGCGGCGGTCAGATCGGTGGAGTACTTCTCCAGCGCCTGGTACTGGCCCTCCGGATCCGGCGAGGTGACGCGGGCATTGCCGCGCACGGCGGTGAAGGCCTCGCGCAGATTGTCCGCGGTCGCGCCGTACTTCAGCAGCAGCTGCGAGACGTCGGAATCGCCTGCGGCCAAGCCGTAGACGAGGTGCTCGGTGGAGACGTATTCGTCGCCCAGCTCGGTGGCCAGCTTCTGCGCGGAGCTCAGCGCCGCGATGGCCTCCCGGCCGAGATTGGGTGTGGTGGTCGCGCCGGTCGCCCGCGGCAGCCGGTCGACGATCTCCTGAGCCTCGCGCCGGACCGTTCCCGGGTCGACGGCGACGGCCTTGAGCAGCGGAGCGGCGATGCCGTCGGTCTGATCCAGCAACGCCACCAGCAAGTGCGCCGGACGGATCTCCGGATTTCCGGCGACGGAGGCCGCCTGTTGCGCGGCGGTCAGGGCCGCCTGGGTCTTGGTGGTGGGATTGAACGAGTCCACTGTCACCTTCCTGCTAGTCGTTGCTCCGTACAACGCGACCCAAGTTGAGTCTGTTCCGCTCAAGTCTGACTAGTTTTCGACGCCGGGTCCAGAGTCCAAAGCCCTTACTCACGCTACGCGTACGATGGGCCCATTCGTTGACGCATCACACCCGCTCATCCATCCCGGTTTCCGAACGAATGGAGCAGCAATGCGCGCGATCGTCGTCCGTGAATTCGGCGGCAAACCCGAGGCCGCCGACATGCCGACCCCCGAGGCCGGGCCCGGACAGCTCCAGATACAGCTCGAGGCCGCGGGGGTGAATCCGTTCGACCGGCTGATCATCGACGGCTACCTGGACGGCAAACTGCCGCACGACTTTCCGCTGATCCCCGGCACCGACGGGGCCGGAACCATCACCGCCGTGGGCGCGGGGGTGAACGACTTCGAGATCGGCGATCGGGTGGTCGGGAAGTTCCTGATCCCGCCGGTCGGGCACGGCACCTTCGCCGAGTACATCGTGGTGCCGCGCGAGAGCACCATCGCCAAGCTGCCGGACGAGGTCACCGCCATTCGCGCGGCCGCCCTGCCCACCGCGGGCATCACGGCGCTGGATCTCATGCACGCGGCCGGGGTCAAGGGCGGGCAGCGGGTCTTGATCGTGGGCGCGTCGGGCGGAGTCGGCTCGTACCTGGTGCAACTCGGCGCGCTGGCCGGGGCGCACGTCATCGCCACCGCCCGCCCCGACGACACCGATCGCATGATCCGGCTGGGCGCGACCGAGGTGGTGAACTACGGCCGCGTCACCGTCACCGACTCGCCGACACGCGCCGAGGACTCGGAGCTGTCGGCCGCCGATTCGGTGCGCATGACCCACCCGGGCGGCATCGATGTGCTCTTCGATCTGGTCTCCGCGCCGCCGGTCTTCGCCGACAACGCGAGCCTGGTGAAGCCGGGCGGCTGGGCCTACTCGACCACCGGGTCCGCCGACGAGGCCGACCTGAAGGCCCGCGGCATCTCCGGCGGCAACCTCCAATCGAGTGGCGGCGCAGCCGAATTGCGGGAGCTGCTGCGCCTGGTCGGCAATGCCGACCTGATGGTCCCGATCAGCAATATGCCGCCGCTGGCGGCGGCCGCGGAGGTAATCGGAGCGTCCGGCGCACGCGGCAAGACGGTGCTGGTGATCTGAACCTCGAGTTCCGCCCATACCTCCCAACGGCTCCAAAACGATCAGCCTCCGGCTATATCCGTGCGACCACCACGTTTTCAGGGATACTTGACGCGGAGGGCCGCCTGGCAGCAGGCGTTCCGGGGTAGTTGCACAGGAAGGAAAGCTCGACGTCGTGGATGCGCGTTCGGCAGCGCTGGTCCGCGCAAACTTTCGGACAGTCGTCGAGGCCCCCAACGGGCCCGAACGGCTGATCAGCGCGTTCTACGGTCATCTTTTCGCGGAGATTCCCGCCCTGCGGGAACTGTTCCCCTCCGCCATGGACATGCAGCCCAAGCGGTTGGTCACAGCCATCTCCTTCGTGCTCGACAATCTGGAGGACTGGGATCGCGCGCAACGCTTCCTCGAGCAACTCGCGCGCGACCATCGCAAGTACGGGGTGGAGGCGGCGCACTACGACATCGCCGGCCGCGCCCTGCTGCACGCCTTCCGCAGTTACAACGGCGCCGCCAATTGGAGCCGGCAGCTGGAGGCGGGCTGGCGCGACATCACCATCCTGATCTCGGCGTCCATGGCCATCGGCGCGAATTCCGATAAGTCGCAGCCGTACTGGGAGGCGACGGTGGTCGGGCACCGGCGGGTGGTGGACGATCTGGCCATCGTCCGGCTCCAGACCGACACCCCGATCCCCTATCAGGCCGGGCAGTACGTGCCCATCGCCATTCCACAGCGGCCCAAGATGTGGCGCTACCTGTCCCCGGCGATACCCACCAACCCGTACGGCGAGATCGAGTTCCACGTGCGCAAGGTGCGCACCGGCTGGGTGAGCCCGGCCATCGTGAACGAAACGCAGGTCGGCGACCGGTGGATGATCGCGGCCCCGCTGGGCGGGCTGCACGTGGACCTGAGCCGCCGCAAGGATGTGCTCATGATCGGCTCCGGCACCGGTATCGCGCCGCTGCGGGCGCAGCTGATCGAGATGGGGCGGCGCGGCATCAATCCGCGCGTGCACCTGTTCATGGGCGGGCGCTACCCGTGTGATCTCTACGATGTGGAGAACATGTGGCAGCTCTCGCAATCCAATCCGTGGCTCACCGTGGTCCCGGTGTGCGAGAACGAGACCAACCCGTGGTGGCATCCGTATCCGCCCGCGGAGACGCCGTTCGGCATGCATCGGCGGCTGATCGGCAATCTGGGCGCGGTGGTGGCCAGCTTCGGGGCGTGGGCGGACCGGCAGATCCAGATCGCCGGGTCGGCCCGCATGATCGCCGACACCCGGCGCGCGCTGCTCGCGGTGGGCACGCCGAGTTCGGCGATAAGCTCGGATCCGGTGTAGTGCACGACATTTCGAAGCCCGACCCGAAGCAGCTCCGCCCTTTCGAATGATCAGGAGTCACCCGTGACGCTCGACCCGGACCGGACCGGAGAGCTCCCCCTCGCCCAGACCGAGTGGACCGCGACCGTGGTCGGCGCGCACCGGCTGCGCGAGGACACCACGGTGGTGCGGTTGATCGGCGAGTTCGTGCCGTTCGCGGCCGGCCAGTCGGTCGAGGTGCGCACGCCGCAGCACCCGAACATGGTGCGGCGCATGTACTGCGCACTGCCGCCCTCGCTGGACGGCAAACTGGAATTCCATGTGCGCACGGTGCCGGGCGGCTGGTGCAGCGGGTCGATCGTGGCCGACTCGCATCCGGGCGACGAGTGGCGGATCAGCGCGCCCGGGGGCTGGCTGACCGTGGAGCCGGAGACCACCGACGTGGTCATGCTCGCCGACGGCGTCGGGCTCGCGCCCCTGCGCGCCCTGCTGCTGGACATCGCCCGCCGCGAGGATCCGCCCCGCACCCACCTGTTCGTGAGCGGCCGCTACCCCCGCGACCTCTACGCCTCGGACATGCTCTACCTGCTGGCGAACGAATCCCCCTGGCTCACGGTCATTCCCGTGGTGCAGGACGAATACGACCCCGACGTCCGCGACGACTGGTACGAGCAGTGCCGGGTCGACATCGGCTTCCACCCGGAGGAAATGATGCCGGGCACCATCGCCGACATCCCGGAGCGCTTCGGTCCCCTGGACCACCACCAGATCCTGGTCTGCGGCGGCGCCGCCATGGTCCGCAACACCATCGACCAGCTGGTCGCCATCGGCGCACCAGCGGAAGCCATTCGCTACGAGGGTTTTTGATAATCGACAACGCGACAACCCATTTCGCGAGGATCCGGGTAACTCACCGGGTACCCCCAAAATAGTTTCGGCGCCCGACGCAGGCACGGATGCGAGACAGCCAACGGCACCCAGCTGCCCGCTGAAGGCTCGGGGAGGCGGGGGAGGGAGGCCGCTCAGAACAGCGGGTCGTGGCGGATGTTCTGGGTGGGGGTTCCGGCCGCCATGAGCCGGAACTTGGTGGTCTGCACCATGGATGGCGCGCCCACGATCTGCACGTCACGGTCGTTCCACGAGCCGTGGCTCGCCACGATCTTGCCGATCTGACCGACCACCCGCGGTTGCAGGCCCGGGAACTCCCGGGACTCATCGGAATTGTCGAAGTGCCACCACGGGTTCTCGGTGGACTCGGTGACGGGGTGGACGGTGAGCCACTTGTTGGCACAGGCCAATTGGCTCAGCACCTCGAGATCGTAGAGGTCACACGGGTAGTGGCCGCCGACGAAGAGGTCCACCTTGGGGTTGGAGCGGCGTGCGGTCATGGCCATGAGCTGCGCCCGCAGCGGGGCGATGCCGGTGCCGCAACCGACCATGAGCATCTTGCGACGGGTATTGCGGGGCACGCCGAGCCCGCCCAGCGGCGACCCGATCAGCCATTGCTCGCCGACCCGGCTGTGGCCGACCATGGCCGGGCTGACCCAGCCGCCGGTCACGCCGCGAATGTGGAACTCCAGCTCGCCGTTGGTGTTCGCGGGGATGGCGGGCGACAGGTAGCGCCACATGCGCGGGCGGGACGGGATCTGCACGCTCATGTACTGCCCGGCCGCGTACTGCATGGGCTGGTCCAGTTGCAGCCGCACCACGGCCAGATTGCGCAGCACTTCGCGGTGTTCGATGACGGTGCCGGTCCAGACCGGCGGGGTGCTCTCCTGGTCGGCCGCGGTGATCATGGTGTTGGCGATGACGCCGATGCCCTCGTCCCAGGCCCGGCCGATCTCGTCGGTCCACAGCTCGGTGCCGGCGTACGCCTCCAGCGCGGACTTCAGCGATTTGCCCACGGCCACATAGTGTTCGGGGACCACACCGTACTTGCGGTGATCGCGCCCGAGCTGGGCCAGGAAGGGCAGCAGCCGCTCCGGTTCCTCGAGCCGGTCCACCACGTAGGCGATGGCCTTGACCAGGCGGTCGCGCTGGGCGTCCAGCGCGGCGGGGAAGAAATCGCGAACCTGCGGGTACTCCGTGAAGAGGATGGCGTAGAACGATCGGGCGAGCTTCTCGGGGCCACCATCTTCCGCAGCAACCGCCTTGAACGTTGTTCTTATCAATGCGACGGTCCGCGAATCCATTTGTGTCACAACCCCATTTCGCAATCGAACGCAGGCGTGACCGGCGAGTGAAGCGCTGCGGGACACTCGACAGCAGCCGTTGCCAAGCAAGTGTAAGCGAGGTTAGCCAGCAACGGAACGGGACGTTTCAATAACACGCCCTTTTATTCTCGGAAACATGAACGTTGCGGGGTATCTCAGCCGAAAACAGACTGTTCAACTGGAACACGCCGCGCAACACGAGCTTTCGGCCGCCGATCCTGCCTGATCCGTTTTGCAAGACTCAGGAAAACAGCGATCCTGCCGCAACCCCGCCGGTCGCCCAATTCCCAAGCGGCATACGGACAATACTCGCATTTAGTGTATATCAATAACCTACTCG
>NZ_BJWY01000012.1 GCF_007990715.1 Nocardia seriolae NBRC 15557
AGTATTAACAGGAAATTGACAGCCTTCAACTGGAAATGTCTCGAGCTTCGTGTCGATGTAATTAGCTATGACCCCGATTCAGGCCCGCTCACCGCACGCCCGGTGGACTTGGATCGCGGCCGGCAGTTTCGTCGCCGTGATCTCCCTGGCAGTCCTGGGCGCCCCGAGCGCCCTCGCCACCTCCCACGATCAGGTCGGTCTAGACCAGGTTCCGGAGACCACGCCCGGCGCGACGGTCGTTGTTCCGCATCCCATTTCGGTCACCGCCATCGCCCAGCGGATGCAGGCCGCCATCCAGGCCGCCTCGCCCGGCACCACGGTCGGCATCGACGTGGTGGACACCACCACGGGCACGGCCGTCGCGAGCCTCAATGCCGGGGAGCAGTTCTACACCGCCTCGGTGGTGAAGCTGCTCATCGCGCTCGACGCCCTGAAAAGCCGCAACTGGCAACCGGCTCCGGAGACCGCCGACCGGATCGGCCAGATGCTCTCGGCCAGCGACGACGATATCGCCGACCTGATGTGGGACAACGGCGGCAACAACGCCATCATCGACCGGATGGTGGAGACCATCGGGCTGTCGAACACCACCGCCCCCGAGGACACCGCCCAGTGGGGCGAAACCCTCACCACGCCAAGGGATGTGGTGTCGATCTTCCACTACATCACCACCACCGCCCCGGCCTCGGCGCGCGATCTGATCCTCGGCGCGCTGCACAACGCCGACCGCACCGCCGCCGACGGCACCGACCAGTACTTCGGTATCCCCGACGCCCTCACCGGCGCGAGCTGGGCCGTCAAACAGGGCTGGATGGACCTGAACTCCTCGACCACCCTCGACACCACCGGACTGGTCAGCCCCGCCCCCGACCAGCCGTACCGCTACGCGGTGGTGGTGCTGTCCACCCAGCCCGCGGGCACCGACTGGGCGGTGGCGGGCGCGGCCCTCACCTCCGGGGTGCAGCTGCTACACGCCGTGCTGCGGTAGCCCGCGAACCGCCGAGGTAACCCGGACCCGGAGTCCGCCGCATGCGTCAGGAGGTGACGCCGCGCCCGATCCGGACGGCCGGGTTAAGGTCGGCCGTCGGTTTCGGCACTCGATCCCGATTCGGTATCCGACCAGAGGAAGGAAGCCCGCGTGGTCGACTCGACGTCGCGCGCGGCCGCCACCCGGCCGGTGCGGCTGCGCGCCATCGCCCGCGAGTGGGGGCGCATCGGCTGCCTGGGCTTCGGCGGACCGCCCGCCCATATCACCATGCTGCGCGACCTGTGCGTGCGGCGGCGCGGGTGGATCGACGAGGCCGACTTCGAGGACCGGATCGCGGCCACCAATCTGCTGCCCGGTCCGGCCTCGACCCAGTTCGCCATCTACACGGCCTGGCGGCTGCGCGGCACGGCCGGGGCCCTCGTCGGCGGATGCTGTTTCATCGCACCGGGTCTGGCGCTGATCCTGGTGCTCGCGGCGGTGTTCCTGGCCGCCGACAGCCCCGGGTGGGTGCGCGGCGCGGCGGCCGGAGCGGGGGCGGCGGTCGCGGCCGTGGCCGTGCACGCCGCGACCGGAGTGATTCCCGCGAGCTGGGCCCGGGCCGGGGACGGCCGGGCCGCGCGGGCCCGCTGGATGGCCTATGCCGCAGTGGGTGTGGCGTCGAGCGCGGTGCTCGGGCCCTGGTTGGTCGCGGTGCTGATCGGCGCGGGACTGCTCGAGGTCGCGCTCCGGAGTGGCTCGGCGCGAGGCGAACTCGGCCCCGGCGGATCCGGGCGCGGGCGAGTGACGGCGTGGCCGGTGGCCGCGGGCACGGCGATGGCCACGGGTGGGCTGGGGGCACTGGCATGGGTGGCGTTCAAAGTGGGTGCGCTGTCCTACGGCGGCGGGTTCGTGATCATTCCGCTCATGCAGGCCGATGCCGTCGACCGCTACGGGTGGATGAGCGGCGCGCAGTTCCTCAATGCCGTTGCGCTGGGGCAGATCACGCCGGGTCCGGTGGTGCAGACGGTGGCGGTGGTCGGGTACGCGGCCGCGGGCCTGCCGGGCGGATTGCTGGCCGCCGCGGTCGCTTTCGCGCCGTCGTTCGCGTTCGTGCTCGCCGGTGGCCGCCACTTCGACCGGTTGCGGGCCGATCCGCGGGTGCAGGCGTTCTTCACCGGTGCGGGACCGGCGGTCATCGGGGCGATCGCCGGGTCGGCCATCCCGCTCGCCCATGCGCTGCACCACCTCTGGCAGTTCGGGGTGCTGGCGGCGGCCGCGCTGTGGCTGCTGGCGGCGCGGCGCGGGGTGGTCAGCACGCTGCTCGGGGCCGGACTGCTCGGCGTGCTCGCGGTGGCGGCGGGCTGGCCCGCCGGGTGAGATTCAGACCGTGATGCCGAGCGCGCCCGCGACCGCGCGGGTGAGGTGGTCGGTGACCTGCGCGGTAGTCCAGTTCCGGTGCTCGGTGAGGTCGTAGACCACGCTCGGCGGCGACACCATCGCGCCCACCACCGGCATCCAGCACACCGTCGCCGAGGGCCTGGTGCGCGCCGGGTTCCTGATCCGGCGCGGCCACCGCTACCGGCTCACCCGCACCGGCCACGACGTCGGCAAGAACCGCGGCTTCGGGCGGGTCGCGGTGCGCGGCTGGGAGCCCACCTTCCGGCAGCTGTCGGCCAGCCCGCACCGCGAATACATCCCCGCCGCCACCGAACCCGGCGAGGTGGCCCGCGGCTGCACCGATATCGCGCGGCGGCGGCCGGAGATCTTCGAGGCCATCGGCCGGTCCATCGCGGCCGGAACGCCCGGCACCACCGTCGATCTCGGCTGCGCCGACGCGGGCCGGGTGATGGCGCTGGCCGGGCTCGCCGGGCGGGAACGGTTCCTGGGCGTCGATATCGAGGACGGTGTGATCGCCGCCGCCACCGCCGAACTCACCGCGCGCGGGCTCGGCGACCGCATCACCCTGCTGGCCCGATCGGTGCAGCCCGAGGTGCACCCGCCCGCCTGGCTGGCCACCGTCGACCGCGCGGCCGTCACCACCGCCATGTCGTTCTTCCTGCTGCACCAATTGGCCAGCGACGGCGCGGGTATCGCCGCGGTGCTGCGCGGCTGGATGGACTGGTTCCCCAACCTGCGGCGGCTGGTGATCGGCGACGGCTATCTGCTCGAGGCGCCGTCCTGGACGCAACAGCCGTGGTTCTCCCCCACCTACGAGATCTACCACGCGGTCACCGGGGTGCGGCTGTGGACGCGGCAGGAATACGAGCAGGCCTTCGCCGAACTGGGCTGGACGGCGCGCCGCCGCCTGGAGGACCACACCATGCTGGTGACCAGCCTGTGCACCGACGTGCTGCGCGGCGAACTCCAGCGCCTGGGCATACCCGCCACCTACGACCTCGCTGCGGCGGGCACCCACAGCTGGCCCTACTGGCGCGACCATCTGGCCGCCGCCTGGCCGGTGCTGGCCGCCGCGCTGGGTTCCTGAGTCGGAATCGCCGGGGAGAAGGGAAGTTTCAGCGTGCGAGTGTTGTTCGTCGCCACCCCGCTGATCGGCCACGCCTTCCCGATGCTGCCGCTGGCGCTGCACCTGCGGGCGACCGGGCACGAGGTGGTGCTCGCCTCGGGCGACGAGGTGGTCACCGTCCTGCGCGATCGACTGCCCACGGTGACCGTGGCCGACCCGATGAGCGCGCGGGTTCCCTAGCGCGCCTTGGCCTTGCATCCGATCGCGGTTCGCAATGCGATCCGGGGCAGCGCCGATCCCGCGGTCGCCGACCGGGTCTTCGATTCGGTGAACCGCGCGATGATGAGACGAGTCCTCGCGGTGGCCGAGCACTTCGCACCCGACCTCATCGTGCACGAGCCCTTCGCCGCAGCCGCGGCCATTGCCGCGGAACTGCTGAAAACGCCTGCGGTACTGCACAATGTCGGCCTCGATCACGGCGAACGGGTGTGCACCCGGCTGGCGGGGGGCCGAGGCCGAGGTGGCTGGCTCACCGCGCCGTGCGAGCGCCCGCGAATCTCGAGGCCCGCGGCTGCGGCCTGTCGGTCCCGCCGCACCGGATCACCGCCGCCGACATCACCCGCCTGATCACCGACCCGGACCTGGCCGCCGCGGCCCGGGCGGTCGCCGCCGAGATGGCGGCCATGCCGGGTCCGGGCGACATCGCCTCGCGGCTGGCGGATTTGGCACGCCACGGCTCGTGACGGCCCGGTTCCGGCGCGGTACGCTGCCCCGGGTCGGTTGACGTTGAAGGAGAGTTCGTGGGTAAAAAGAGCCGTCTTGCTTCGGGTTTCGGAGTGATGGCCGCAGGGGTGGCATTGCTGGTGGGGACCGCTACCGGGGTGGCCGGGGCGGAGCGGGCGCTCACGGCGCAGGAACAGGCGTTCGTGAGTTACCTGCAGGCGCACGGTGAGCTACTGCAGGATCTGGATCCGCAGCTCGCCGCCATCGATGTCGGCAAGGCCGACTGCAACGCGCTCGCCGCGGGCATCACCAAGGAGCAGCTGTCCGAGCAGCTTCCGGGTGGGGCGGCCGAGAAGGAGGAGGCCGTGCTGTTCCTCGACGCGGCCACGGCTCCGGGTAGCCTCTGCGGCTGAGCCACGGTCGTAGAAAGCTTGCGGGCGCTGCCGGATTCGGTGGCGCCCGCAGTTTTTCCGAGCCGTGCGCCGCTATCTGGTTGCACAACTTGTTAATTGCATACCTTGCGGCATTCTTCAGCAAACCCCATACCGCTCGGCCCGGGCGGGCGTAGCGTCACCGCACGCGAGGACCCGTCACGGCCGCAGGGAAGGAAAATCCATGGCGGACTTGGAAGTTGCACTGAAGGACATGATGATGCTGGACGGCGCGATCGGCGCCGCCGTCGTCGACTATGGCAGCGGTATGCCGCTCGGCATGCTGGGCGGTACGAAGAACCTCGATATGGAGATCGCGGCCGCGGGCACCACCGAGGTGGTGCGCGCCAAACTCCGCACCATGGAACAGCTCGGCCTCAATGAGGAGATCGAGGACGTGCTGATGACGCTCAGCAGCCAGTACCACCTGGTGCGTCCGCTGCGCGGCCGGCGCTCCCGGGGTCTGTTCCTCTACGTCGCGCTCGATCGCGCGCGCGGCAATCTGGCGCTGGCCCGGCACCGGCTCAAGGACATCGAGGAGAGCCTCGAGGTCTGACCTCGGGAATTTCCTTTCGCGACGGTGTCGTATTCGCGGCAGCCCACGTTCACCGAGGTTTCGACAAGCCGGAGAAGTTCGTGGCCTCCCGGACACTGGCCGAGCCGCTGCCCTGGCAGCACTCGATCCTGCTGTCCGGGGACGCGGTGGCGGCCACGCGGCGGTTGCCGACCGCGTGAGGCGGCGATGATCATCGGCCTGCCCATCGAGGTCGGCGACCTGCTCAGCCGCGTGGGCCGCATCATCGAAGCCGAAGCCGAAGCCGCCCACTGCGCGGCGGCGGCCCTCTCGCACAACACCGCCGAACGAGGTTTTCTGCTCATCCGCGCCGGATCACTCGTCGGCGGCCGGTAGTCGCAGGCGGGAATTCAGCAGGGGGGCTATCTGAGCCGCGCGCTCGGCGTTCAGCATTCCGGTGTGCCATTCGTCGATCGAGATTCGGTCGATGCGGCCGGTGATGTGAGGACGCCAGGTTTCGGTGAGGTGGTGGCGGCCGGGTTCGCGGGCCGCGGTGAACAGGACGGCGTCGCCGGAGTAGCGGCCCGGGGTGTACGGGAGCGGGCGGGAGAAGCTGTCCAGGACCCGCCGGATCTGTTGGGGGGTGAGGATTCCGGTGGCGGCGATGCGGTCGGTGAGCAGGGCGTAGAAGTCGTCGAGGTTGTCGATGTCGGGGATCTCGGTCAGGTCGAGGGCGTGCTGCCAGCCGGCGAGGATCCGGGTGACGGCTGTGGCCACGTCTTGCGGTGTGGGGTCGGGGGTTTCGGCGACTCCGGCTTCGGGGGTGGCGTCGACGATGGCCAGCAGGCCGACCGGGTGGCCGAGTTCCTGCAGGCGGACCGCCATGGCGTGGGCGATCTGGCCGCCGAGGGACCAGCCCAGCAGGTTGTAGGTGGTGCCGGGGAAACGGTCGAGAAGTTCGCGGACGTAGCGGTCGGCATAGGCGGCAATGGATTCCGGGCGGGTCTCGTCGGCGACGATGTGCGGGTCCTGGAGGCCGTACACCGGGCGGTCGGCGTCGAGGTGGGCCACCAGGGAGCCGTAGACCCAGGCCAGGCCGCCGCCGGGGTGGACGCAGAACAGGGGCGGGCGGGTTCCGGTGGAGCACAGCGGGGTCAGGACGCCCAGGGAGATGTCCATCGCACCGGGGCCGCGCTCCAGGATTCGCGCGACCGCGGCGGGGGTGGCGTCGGAGAACAGCTGGCTGAATTGCAGTTGCCGTCCGGTGCGGGACCGAATCAAGGAGACGACTCGGACGGCGGTGAGGGAGTTTCCGCCCAGGGCGAAGAAGTCGTCGTCGGCTCCGACCCGGTCGGCCTCGAGGACCTCGGCGAAGATGTCGGCCACGAGTTGTTCGAGCTGGGTGGCCGGGGCCCGGAAGCGCCGGGGTGCCGGGTCGGGTTCGGGTAGCGCCCTGCGATCGACCTTGCCGGTGGCGGTCAGCGGAAGTTCACCGAGCACCCGGACCACATCCGGCACCAGGTAGCCCGGCAGGCGCTCGGCCAGGGTCCGGCGGATGGCCGCCGGATCGGCCGCGAATCCCGGTTCGGGGACCACGTAGCCGACCAAACGGGTTGCGGCACCGGTCTTCTCACCGTCGCTGACGGTCACCGCCGCCTGCTCGATGCCCGGGAGCTCGGTGAGCGCGGCCTCCACCTCACCCGGTTCGAGGCGCTGCCCGCGCACCTTCACCTGGAAGTCGGAGCGGCCGACGAACACCAGCGTGCCGGTGCCCCTTCCGGTTTCGTCGGTCGCCCACCGCACCAGGTCCCCGGTGCGGTACAGCCGCTCCCCCGGCGCGCCGAACGGGTCGGCGATGAATCGTGCGGCGGTGAGCCCGGCGCGGCCCCGATATCCGCGTGCCACACCGGGTCCCGAGAGGTAGAGCTCGCCGACGACGCCGACCGGCACCGGTCGCAGGAAGGCGTCGAGCACCACCGCCGCGGTCCCCGCGATCGGCCCGCCGATCTCGATGGCGGCGTCGGGGGTCAGTTCCGCGCCGGTCGCCCAGATGGTCGCCTCGGCGGGGCCGTACAGGTTGTGGACACGGCGCAGGCCCGCGGCATCGGTGCCCGACCACTGCGTGACCAGGCGCTGCGGGCAGCGATCGCCGCCGGTGAGCACCACTCGAAGCTGTTCGAGCTCAGCCGGATCCAGGGTCAGCGCGACCGACGGGGTCAGGAAGGCGTGGGTGACGCGCCCGGCGCGCATCAGGTCGGTCAGGGGTTGCCCACCATAGACGTCGGCCGGGGCCACGACCAGCGTCGCGCCCGCCGAGACGGCCAGCAGCAGTTCCAACAGGGCCGCGTCGAAGGTGCGGGCGGCCACCGCCAGCACGCGGGAGTCGGGTTGCGGCGCGCTTCGGCCCCGGTGGTCGGCCACCAGCGCCGCCAGCCCGGCATGGGTGACCTCGACGCCCTTCGGCCGTCCGGTCGAACCCGAGGTGTACATGACATACGCGGTATTGCCGGTGTGCGGCACCGTATTCGGCTCGACACCGGAGCGAGCGCCGCCGTTCGACAGCGACGCGGCCTCCGGGCCACCCGGCACGGTCCACACCACGTCCGAAGGCAACGCCGCGCGGCACCGATCCGTCGTAATACCCACGTGCACACCGGCATCGGCGCAGACGTAGCCGTTCCGGTCCGCAGGATGCGCCGGATCCACCGAGACGAAGGCCGCGCCGGTCTTGGCGATGGCCCATACCGCCAGCACCCATTCGAAAGATCTCGGCAGGCCGATGGCGACCACCTGTTCGGGCCCGGCCCCGAGGCCGATCAGCTGCCGCGCCAGCCGGTTCGAGCGTTCGTCGAGCTCCCGGTAGGAGACCGCGCGGCCGCCGTCCACGACCGCGACGCCCTCGGGATTCGCGGCAACCGCGGCGGCCAGCAGGGCCGGGAGGGTTACGGCCGGGGCATCGGCGCGATCGGCACCACCCCATTCGTGAAGCACCCGCTCGCGCTCGCGCACGGACAGGATGTCGATGTCCCGGACCACCCTCGACGGGTCCTCGGCGACGGCGGTCAGCACCTTTCGCAGTCGCCGCGCCAGCCGCATGATCGTGGGCGGGTCGAAAAGGTCGGTGGCATAGCTCATTCCGACGGGGATCGCTCCGCGCTCGTCGGGTGTATCGGTGAGGGTCAGCGTCAGGTCGAAGCGCTCGACGCCGATGTCGGCCCCGGAGGTCGACACCGCGACGCCGGGCAGTTCGAGCCGCACCCGATCGAGATTGTGGAAGCCGAGCATCACCTGGAACAGCGGGTGGTGCGCCTGGCTGCGCGGCGGGTCCAGGGCCTCCACCACCTGTTCGAACGGAATCTCCGCGTGCGCGAAGGCATCCAGGTCCGTGCCGCGCACCCGGGCCAGCAGGTCCGCGAACGACAGCGACTCGTCCACCCGGGTGCGCAGCACGATGGTGTTGACGAACATGCCGACCAGATCGTCGAGCTGCGCCGACCCGCGCCCGGACACCGGGGTGCCGACCGCGATATCCGTACTGCCGGACAGTCGCGACAGCACGATGGCCAGGGCGGTGTGGAACACCATGAACACCGTGCACCCGTGGGTCTGCGCCACCCGTTGCAGGCCGGACACCACGGCCGGTTCGACGGTGAACGCGTAGGTCTCGCCCCGGTGCGAGGCCACCGCGGGGCGCGGGCGATCGGCCGGGAGTTCGAGCGTCTCCGGCAGCTCCGCCAGCCGGTCGCGCCAGTACCGGAGCTGCTGCGACAGTGTCGATTCCGGGTCGTCCGCCGAGCCGAGCAGTTCGCGCTGCCACAGCGCGTAGTCCGCGTACTGCACCGGCAGTGGCGACCGATCCGGCTGCCGCCCACCACACCTGGCCGCATAGGCGGACGCCAGGTCCCGCGCCAGCGGAGCCATGGAGAACCCGTCGGCGTTGATGTGGTGCACCACCATCACCAGCACGAATTCCTCGGGCCCGACCGACAGCAGGCGTACCCGCAGCGGAATCCGTTCGGCCACATCGAATCCCGTCGACATCACATCGGCCACCGCGTCGGCGGTCTTGGGTTCGTCGACGACCCGGGGAGCCAGATCGATGTCCACCGCATCGGCCAGCTCGGCGACCGGCACCACCACCTGATACGGCACCCCGTCGATATCCGGGTACCGGGTCCGCAGCACCTCGTGCCGGGACAGCACGTCCATGATGGCCGCGGACAGGGCCTCGACATCGAGCGCGCCCGACAGCCGCAGCACCAGCGGAATGCTGTAGGACACCGATTCCGGGGCGAACCGGTTCACGAACCACATGCGCTGCTGCGCGAAGGACAGGGGCACCCGATCCGGGCGTGCCTTGGGCTCGAGCCGCGGTCGGCCGATCCTCGCGACCCCGCCCCCGATGCCCGCCAGGTCCCGGGTGCCCGCCGAGCTCTGGATGCGCGCCGACAGGACGAGCGCGAGGTCTCCGACCGTGGTGGCGTCGAACGCATCCCGCACCGTGACCGGCACGCCCACCTCGTCGGCCAGTCGCGCCGCGAGCCTGGTGGCCGAGAGCGAATTGCCGCCCAGTTCGAAGAAGTCGTCCTCGCGTCCCACCCGCTCGATCCGCAGGACGTCGGCGAAGATTCGCGCCACGGTCCGCTCGATCGGTGTCGCGGGCTCCCGGAACTCGCGGGTGGCGAAGACCGGCTCCGGCAGCGCCTTCCGGTCCACCTTGCCGCTGCTGGTCAACGGCAGTGCGGCGAGGACCAGGATCGCGTCGGGCACCATGAACCTCGGCAGCCGCTGTGCCACCGTCCGCCGGAGGGTCTCGGGATCGCGTTGGTGTCCCGGCCGGGGCACCACGTATCCGGCCAATCGTGCTCCGGCGGTGTCGCTTTCACCCGAGCGCTGCACCACCACGGCCTGGCCGACGCCGTCCAGCTCGCGCAGGGCGGATTCGACCTCGCCGAGTTCGAGGCGTTGTCCCCGCACCTTGACCTGGAAGTCCGAGCGGCCGACGTACACCAGTTGACCGGTCCGCGAGCCGGATTCGCCCGCCGCGTCATCGGCCATCCAGCGCACCAGGTCACCGGTGCGGTACAGGCGCGCGCCCGCAGTGCCGAACGGGTCGGCCACGAATCGCGACGCCGTCAACCCCGCGCGGCCCCGATAGCCCTGCGCCACACCGGGTCCCGACACGTACAGCTCGCCGACGACACCGACGGGCACCGGACGCAGCCACCCGTCCAGTACCAGCGCGCGCATTCCCGTGATCGGGCCCCCGATCCCGATCTGCTTGCCCGGCGACAGCTCCGAGCCGGTCACCCAGATCGTCGCCTCGGCCGGACCGTACATATTGCGCATCCGCCGCAGACCGGCCGCATCGGTCCCCCACCAGCTCGTCACCAGCTGCGAGGAACTCTGATCACCGCCGGTCAGCAGCACCCGTAGATCATCGAGCCCGGCCGGGTCCACCGACGCCGCCACCGCCGGTGTGAGGAACGCGTGGCTGACCCGACGACCTCGCATCAGCTCCCACAGTGCCGGTCCGCCATACACATCCGGCGGCGCTACCACCAGCGCCGCACCACCGGACATCGCGAGCAGCAGTTCCAGCAGGGCCGCGTCGAAGGTGCGGGCCGCGACCGCGAGCACGGCCGAATCCGGCTCGACCGCGCAGTGCCCGGCGTGATCGGACACCAGGGCCGCCAAACCGGCGTGGGTGACCGCCACCCCCTTGGGACGGCCGGTCGAACCGGACGTGTAGATCACGTAGGCGGTGTTCTGCGGCCGGATGGCCCGGCCGCGAACGGCATCGGTCACCGGACCGGCCGGGCAGTCCCCGATCATGGCCGCCGTCTGCGGATCGTCGAGGATCAGCCACGCCATGTCGGCGTCGGGTAGCGCCCCGGCCGCCCCGGCGACCGTGATCCCCAGGTGTGCGGCCGAATCCGCGCACACGAACCCGTTGTGCTCGAGCGGATGTGCCGGATCCACGGTCAGGAAGGCCGCTCCGGTCTTCGCGACCGCCCAGACCGCCACCACCCATTCCGACGAACGCGGGAGCCCGATGGCGACCACGGTCTCCGGACCCGCTCCGCACCCGATGAGATGGTGCGCCAACCGGTTCGAGCGTTCGTCGAGCGCCCGATACGACATCGTGTCGTCGCCCTCGATGACCGCCTTCCCGCCCGGATTCGCAGCCGCCGCGGCGGCCAGTAGCTCCGGCAAGGTCGCGCCGGGCATCCCCGTCCCGCCGAGCGGATCCGCGCCGCCGCGACCCCATTCATCCAGGAGCACAGCGCGTTCCGCATCCGGGAGGACGGGAATTTCGCGCACCGGCAGGCTCGGATCGCGGGCGAGGGCACCCAGCAGGACCCGCAGTCGCCCGGCCAGCGCGTCGACCGGCTCGGCGTCGAGCAGGTCCGGCCGGTATTGCAGCCGGATGCGGAGCGTGTCCTGGGCGATCACGGTGCACGACAGCGGGTAGTGGGTGGAGTCCGTGCCGTCCACACCGGTCAGTTCGAGATCGCCGTGCCCGGCGACCTGCTGAACGTGCTGCGCGTCAACGGGATACGACTCGAGCACCATGGCGGTGTCGAAGAGGGTCTCGTTGCCGGTGAGCTCGTGGATCTCGGCGAGTCCGAGGTGTTGATGGTCGAGCAGGGCGGCCTGTTCGGCGTGGATTCGCGTCCACAGGGCGGTGACGGTTTCGCCGGGCTCGAGTCGCACCCGGGTCGGAATCGTATTGATGAACAGGCCGATCGTGCGCTCGGCCCCCGGCAGATCGGCGGGCCGCCCGGACACGGTGGTGCCGAAGACGACATCGGCGCGGCCGGTCAATTGGGCCACGATCAGTGCCCACGCCGACTGGAGCACGGTATTCAGCGTCACCCCGGCGGCGGCCGCGGCGGCCTGCAGTGCCGCGGTACCGGCCGCGTCGATGACCACGGATCGATCCACCACCGCGCCGGTACCGGTGGCGGGCTCGGCGATCAAGCTCGGTTCGGCACCGGCCAGCGCGGCGGACCAGGCGCTGCGGGCGGCGGCGTGGTCGTGAGTCGCCGACCACGCCAGGAAGTCCCGGTACGAGCCCGCGGCCACCCCGGTGTCCGTGCCGGTGGCGTAGCGGGTGAACAGATCGGTGACCAGCAGCGGCCAGGACCAGCCGTCGAGGATGACGTGGTGGTCGGTGAGGATCAGGGCCCAGCGTTCCTCGCCCAGCCGGGCGACGGTGAAGCGCAGCAACGGTGCGACGGTGAGATCGAATCGCTCGGCCTTGTCGGCGGCGGCCAGCTCCGCGAGACTCGCTTCTGGGTCGGCGTGATCGGTCAGATCGACGACGCGCCAAGGCAATTCGATGTCATCGCAGACGACTGCGACGCTGGTTCCGGCGGTGGTGGTCGTGAACGCGGTGCGCAGGACCGGATTGCACCGCACCAGCGCCGCGGCCGCGTCTCGCAACCGCTCCGGGTCCGCGGCACCGGACAGCCGCAGCACCACCTGTGCGGCATAGAGATCGATGCCGTCGGAGCCCTCGGCGAGCCGGGCGTGGAACAGCAGCCCGGCCTGCAACGGCGTCACCGGCCAGATCTCCGAGAGGGCCGGGTAGGCCCGCTCGAGCGCGGCGATCTCGGGTCGGGTCAGGGTGATCAGGTCGAAGTCCGAGGGGGAATGCCCACCCGCGCCGGGTGTTTCGGCGAGGTCGGCGAGTGCGGTCACGGCGTCGGTCCACAGCCGGGCCAGTTCCTCGATGTCCGCCGCGTCGAGGAGGGTACGCGGGAAGCGGAAGGTCGCGCGCAGCCGGTCGTCGATCACCAGGGCGCTCACGTCCAACGGCACGGTGACAGCCATGGCCGGGTCGGCGGGCACCGCCAATTCACCCAGTCCGCCGTCGATTCCGTCCGAGGCCGGGCCGGAGACCCGGCCCAGGTAGTTGAATCCGATCCGGCCCGGCATCCGATCCGGCAGTGCCGCGGCGGTTTCGGTGTCGAGGTAGCGGAGCAGGCCGTATCCGATGCCCTTGTCCGGGATCGATCGCAGGGTTTCCTTCACCGAGAACACCGCCGCGGCCATGGTTTCCGTGTCGATGCCGGGGTCCTCCCCGGGCAGGTCCAGGCGGACCGGGAACATGGTGGTGAACCACCCGACCGTCCGTGACAGTTCCGCGCCCGGAACCACCTGCTCCTCACGCCCGTGGCCCTCCATGCGGATCAGCACCGACGGCTCGTCGAGGCCGCGCCGCGCCCGCCAGATCCGCACCGCCACGGCCAATCCGGCCAGCAGCCCGTCGGTGACGCCGCCGTGGAAGATCGCCGGAATGCGGACGGTCAGCGCCCGGGTGACCGGCTCGGTCAGTTCGACGCTCACCTGATCGAGGGTGGCCGCGGTGTCGCGCGCCGGATCGAGTTCCCGCGCGCCCAGCACGGGATCCGGTCCCGATGCCATCGCCCGCCAGAAGTCCAACTCCCCCAACCGAATCGGGTCCGACGCGGCGGCGGCCAGGCCGTGCGCCCACGCCCGCATGGAGGTCCCCACCGGTGCCAGCGCCGGCGTCGAGCCCGCGGTGAGCTGTTCGAGCGCCGTCATCAGATCCGGCACCAGCACCCGCCAGGACACGCCGTCGATCACCAGGTGGTGGGCCACCACCAGCAGCCAGCCCGGTGCCCCGTTCGCGGGTTCGAGCAGCACGCAGCGAATCACCGATCCGCCCTGCGGATCCAGCTCGCCGAGCGCCGAATCGAGTTCGGCCGCGGCGATATCGGCCACCCTCCGGCGGCCCGCCTCGGTCTCGACCTCCCCCTCGATCACGCGCCGCCGCAGGACTTCGGCGATATCGACGTTCCCCGCCGGGGCGACCAGCATCGACCATTCCCCGGTGTCGCCGCGCCGCAGCCGGGACCGCAGCATGTCGTGGTGGTCCAGCAGCGCGCCCAGCGCGGCGGACATCTGCGGTCCGCTCACGCGGGCGAGCAGCCGCAACACCACGTGCTGATCGAAGCGGTCGAATCCGCCGCCCCACTCCACCATCCACCGCGCCACCGGCCACAGCGGCAGCTCACCGACGCCGCCGCCGGGCAGTTCGGCCAGACCGGAGGTCCCGTCCTCGGCGCTACGTGCGCGCCGGGCCAGTCGCGCCGGGGTCCGCTGCTCGAATACATCGCGGGGTCCGAAGACGACTCCGCGGCCGCGCGCCTGGGTGACCAGCTGGATCGAGACGATCGAATCCCCGCCCAGCGCGAAGAAGTCGTCGTCCGCGCCGACCCGTTCGAGCCCGAGGACCTGTGCGAAGACCTCCGCGAGCAGCTCCTCGACCGGGGTGGCCGGGGCGCGGAAGTCGGTGTGCGGGAAGACCGGTTCGGGCAGGTTCCGGCGATCGATCTTCCCGGTCGCGGTCAGCGGCAGTTCCTCGAGCACCATCACCGCGTCCGGTACCAGGTAGGCGGGCAGCCGCTGCCCCACTCGGTGCCGGATCAGTTCCCCGTCCAGCGTGCAGCCCGCGGCGAGGGTCACGTAGCCGACCAGTCGCCCGCCGGTGCCGGATGCCGGAGTGTGGACCACGACGACGGCCTGTTCGATGCCCGTCTGTTCACACAGGGCGGCCTCGATCTCGCCCGGTTCCAGGCGCTGGCCGCGCACCTTGACCTGGAAGTCGGAGCGGCCCACGAATTCCAGGGTCCCGGAACCGGTTTCGCCGATGCCGACCCGCACCAGGTCGCCGGTGCGGTACAGGAGACCTCCGGGCGCGCCGAAGGGATTCGCGATGAACCGCGACGCGGTCAGGCCCGCCCGGCCCCGATAGCCCCGGGCCACATCGGGACCGGCCAGGTACAGTTCGCCGACCGCGCCCGCGGGCACCGGGCGCAGCCACGGGTCCAGGACCGCCACGGCCGTTCCCGCGATCGGGCCGCCGATCTCGATCGGCCGCCCCGGCAGCAGGGGCGCACCGGTCACCCAGATGGTGGCCTCGGCCGGGCCGTACAGGTTGTGCACCCGCCTGCGGCGCGCGGTATCGGTGCCCGCCCACCGCGAGACGAGTTGCGGCCCAAAGCGATCGCCGCCGGTCAGCACGACGCGCAGTTCGTCCAGTCCCGCGCTGTCGAGCGAGGCGGCCACCGCCGGTGTCAGGAAGGCGTGGCTGACGCGCTGCTCGCGCAACAGCTCCCACAGCGGTGCGCCGCCGTAGACCTCCGGTGGCGCGACCACCAGTGTCGCGCCCCCGGAGGCCGCGAGCAGTAGTTCGAGGATCGCCGCGTCGAAGGTGCGGGCGGCCACCGCGAGCACCCGTGAGCGCGGCTCGACCGCACAGCGTCGCCGATGGTCGGCCACCAGCGCGGCCAGGCCGGAGTGCGAGACGGCCACGCCCTTGGGCTGTCCCGTCGAACCCGAGGTGTACACCACGTACGCCACATTCGCGGGGTGCGGTGCGGCGGCGCGGTCCCCTTCGATCGATGTCGTCGCATCGAGCTCCGAGAGGTCGAGTTCGTCGATCCGAATCGATTCCACCCCTGGCACTTCGAGCTCGAACTCACCGCGGGTCAGTACGCAGCGGGCTCCGGAATCGGTGCACACGAACCGATTCCGCTCCGCCGGATGGGCCGGGTCCACCGAGACGAACGCCGCCCCGGTCTTGGCGATCGCCCACACCGCCGCCACCCAGTCGGCTGAGCGCGGCAGTCCGACGGCCACCACCGTCTCGGGTCCGGCCCCGCGCCCGATCAGGAAGCGCGCCAGCCGATTCGAGCGCTGTTCCAGCTCCCGATAGGTGATCCGGACGTCCGCGTCGGCCACGGCTTCCCCGTCCGGGTCGGCGGCCACGGCGGACGCCAGGACATCGGTCAACATCATCGGTGCGGTTGCCGTTTCGCCGAGCGTCTCGAACCCGAGCAGCCCGGCGCGGTCGAGGTCCCGGCCGATATCGCGGACCGGCGCGGACGGGTCCCCGGCGATGGCGAGCAGGATCGCCCGCAGTCGCTCGCCGTGGGCCGCGACGGTGTCCGCGTCGAAAAGCTCTGCCCGGTACTGCAATAGGATGCCGAGCGTGTCCCGCAGCATGGCGGTGCACGACAGCGGGTAGTGGGTGGCGTCGGCGGCGTTCACCCGGGTGATGGCGAGATCGCCGTCGCCGAGGGCGTGTTCGATGTCGTTCAGGTCGACGGGGTAGGACTCGAGCACCATGAGGGTGTCGAAGAGAGCGTCGGTGCCGGTGCGCGCGTGGATGTCGCGCAGGCCGACGTGGTGGTGGTCGAGCAGTGCCGCCTGT
The DNA here is from genome assembly GCF_007990715.1 of Nocardia seriolae NBRC 15557. GTDB lineage: Bacteria > Actinomycetota > Actinomycetes > Mycobacteriales > Mycobacteriaceae > Nocardia > Nocardia seriolae. The sequence continues at coordinate 16,348 of NZ_BJWY01000012.1, forward strand.
TCGCGGTGCAGCCGGGTCCACAGGGCGGCAACGGTTTCGGCGGGGTCGAGCCGGACCCGGGTGGGGATCGTATTGATGAACAGGCCGAGGGTGTGGGCGGCGTCGGGGAGTTCGCCGGGACGGCCGGAGACCGTCGCGCCGAAGACCACGTCGGTGCGGCCGGTCAGCTGTGCCATGAGCAGGGCCCAGGCCGATTGCAGGACGGTGTTCACGGTGACCCCGGCCGCGGCGGCCGCCGACACCAGGGCGCGGGTGCCGGATTCGTCGAGCGCGAGCGTCCGTTCGGCGATTGCCGTGCCGCCGGGTCCGGTGTCACCGGCGATCAGAGTCGGCTCGATGCCGTCGAGGGCGACATCCCAGGCCGACAGTGCCGCCTCGTGGTCGCGGGTTGTCAACCACGCCAAGTAATCCCGGTACGAGCCGGGGGTACGGCCCGGATGCTGCCCGGTGTATGCGGTGAACAGTTCGGTGAGCAGCAGCGGGTAGGACCAGCCGTCGAGGATGATGTGGTGGTTGGTCAGGATCAGCGCCCACCGGTCGGCGGCGAGCCTGGCAACGGTGAAGCGCAGCAGGGGGCCGGTGGCGAGGTCGAAGGGTGCCGCCTTCTCGGCCGCGGACAGTTCGGTCAGCGCACTCGCCGGGTCGGCGGAGTCTGTCAGATCGACTACATGCCAGGATAATTCGGCGTCTCCGCGCACGACGGCGACGGTCGCGCCGTTGCCGACGGTGGTGAACGATGTCCGAAGACCCTCGTGCCGCCCCACCAACGCGGTCGCGGCCTCGCGCAGTCGCGCCGGGTCCAGGCCGCCGGACAGGTGCAGGATCAGCTGGGCGACATAGGAATCCGGTTCGGCGTCGGCACCGGCGAGGTGGGCGTGGAAGAGCAGACCGGCCTGGAGCGGGGTCACCGGCCACACGTCGGTCAATGCGGGGTGGGCGTGTTCCAGGTCGGCGATGTCCGCCGGGGTCAGCGGTGCCAGCGCGAAGTCCGAGGGGGAATGCCCACCCGCGCCGGGTGTTTCGGCGTGTTCGGCGATGGCGGTCAAGGCTTGCGTCCACAGGTCGGCCAGCTCCCGCACCTCGGCGGGGTCGAGCAGGGTGCGCGGGAAGCAGATCGCGGCCTGGAGCCGATCGTCGATCACGATGGCGCTGATATCGAGCGCCGCCGTCACCGGCATGTCGGGGTCCGGTGCGGCGGTCAGTTCGCCGAGGCCACCGTGCGGGCCGTCGGCGCCCACGTCGGCCCTCGACACCCGACCGAGGTAGTTGAAGCCGATCCGGCCCGGCATCCGATCCGGCAGCAGTGCCGCGGTCTCGTCGTTCAGGTACCGCAGCAACCCATAACCGATGCCCTTGTCCGGGATCGAGCGCAACGTCTCCTTCACCGAGAACACCGCCGCCGCGACCGCGTCCCCGGCGGCATCCTCGATATCGATGCCGTCCAGGTCGAAACGCACCGGGAACATGGACGTGAACCAGCCGACCGTCCGCGACAGATCCGCGCCGGGCACGACCTGTTCCTCACGCCCGTGGCCCTCCAGCCGGATCAGCACCGACGGGTCGTCGATCCCCCGGCGGGCCCGCCACATGCGCACGGCCACCGCCAATCCCGCCAGCAGTCCGTCGTTCACACCGCCGTGGAACGCCGCCGGAACCCGCGACAGCAGCGCCCGGGTCACCGGCTCCGGCAGCCGCAGTTCGATCTGTTCGAGCGTGGCGGCGGTGTCGAGCTCCGCATCCAGCTCACGCCCGCCCACCGCCGGATCCGTTCCGGCCACCACTGATCGCCAGAAGTCCAGCGCCCCCACCCGCATCGGCTCGCACGCGGCGGCCGCCAGCCCGTGCGCCCAGCGCCGCATCGAGGTTCCGACCGGTGCCAGCGCGGGCACGCCGCCCGCGGCCGACTGCGTGAGCGCGGTCATCAGGTCCGGCACCAGCACCCGCCACGACACCCCGTCGACCACCAGGTGGTGCGCGACCACCAGCAGCCAGCCCGGTACGTCGGCGGCGGGTTCGAGCCACACGAACTGCACCATCACGCCATCGCGCGGGTCGAGCCAGTCCAGTGCCGAATCCAGTTCCGCGGCGGCGATTTCCGTCACGGCCGCCCGGCCGGCGGCGGTGTGGACGTCGATGTCCGCCGCGAGCGCGCGCCGGTGCAGCAGCCAGGCCGGATCGACAGCGCCCGCCGGAGCGACCTGCATCGACCACTGCCCGGCATCGTCGCACCGCAGGCGGGATCGCAGCATGTCGTGCCGGTCCAGGACCGCGGCGATGGTGGCGACCAGTTCCGCCTCGTCGACCCCGGCGGGCAGGCGCAGCACGACGTGCTGGTCGAAGCGTTCGAATCCCTTGCCCCACTCCACCATCCAGCGCGCCACCGGCAGCAGCGGCAGCTCACCCGTACCGCCGCCCGCCAATTCGGCCAGGCTCGCGCCGCCCGTGTCCGAGGTCTGTGCGCAGGCCGCCAGCCGGGCCGGGGTCCGCTGCTCGAACACATCCCGCGGACCGAAGCAGACGCCGCGCGCGCGGGCCTTGGCGACGACCTGGATCGAGACGATGGAATCACCGCCGAGGGCGAAGAAGTCGTCATCGGCACCGACCCGCTCGACGCCGAGCACCTCGGCGAACACCCCGGCCACGACCTCCTCGCCCGGCGTCGTGGGCGCACGGAACTCCTGCGGCGCGAACACCGGTTCCGGCAGCGCGCGCCGATCCACCTTTCCGGTTGCGGTCAAAGGCAGTTCGCCGAGCACCATGATCACATCCGGCACCAGATACCGCGGTAGCCGGTCGCCCACCGCGGCCCGGATCGTCTCCGGCCGGAGCGTGGACCCGGTCGCGGCGGCGACGTACCCGACCAGCCGCACGGCGGAACCGGAGTCGTGCACGACCACGACCGCCTGCCGGACACCGTCGAGTTCGCACAGCGCGGTCTCGACCTCTCCCGGCTCCAGTCGCTGACCGCGCACCTTCACCTGGAAGTCGGACCGGCCGACGAATACGAGTGTCCCGGAACCGGTTTCGCCGGCCACCCAGCGCACCAGGTCGCCGGTGCGATACAGCCGGTCGCCCGCCGTGCCGAGGGGATTCGCGACGAACCGTGAGGCCGTCCGCCCGGCCCGTCCCCGATATCCGCGCGCCAGTCCGGCACCGGACAGATACAGTTCGCCGACCACGCCCACCGGCACCGGGCGCAGGGCTCCGTCCAGCACCAGCACGCCGATTCCCGGTATGCCGGTGCCCAATTCGAGGGGGTCACCGGCCCGCAGTTCGCGGCTTATCATGGCGATGACGGTGGTCTCGGTCGGCCCGTAGGTATTGAAGAAGCGCCGCGATCCGCCCGCGTCGGTGCGCGACCAGCGTTCCACCAGGCGCGCCGAGTAGCCTTCTCCGCCCACGGTCAGGGCTTGCAGCTCGTCGAGCCCGTCGGGATCCAGGGAGGCCACCACCGACGGGGTCAGGAACGCGTGGGTGATGCGCTGCTCGCGCAGCAGGGCGGTCAGGGCCGGGCCGCCGTAGGCGTCCTCCGGTGCCAGGATCAGGGTCGCGCCGACGGGGACGGCGAGCAGGATTTCGAGCATGGCGGCGTCGAAAGTGCGGGCGGAGACGCCCAATACGCGGGAGTCGGGGGTGATCGCGTAGCTGTGCAGGTGAGCGGCGGCCACGGCGGTGAGCCCGGCGTGGGTCACCGCGACGCCCTTGGGGCGGCCGGTCGAGCCGGAGGTGTAGACGACGTAGGCGATATCGCCCGCGCGCAGGACCCCGCGTCGATCGGATGCGGTGACGGCGACGGGCGTGTGCTTGCGGATCTCCGAGACCACGGCCGGGTCGTCGGCGATCAGCCAGGTGACGTCCTCGCCCGGCAGGGCGGTGGCGTGCCCGCCGAGGGTGATGCCCAGCCGCACACCGGAATCCGCGCACAGGAAGCGATTGCGGTCCAGCGGGTGGCCGGGGTCCAGCGACAGGAACCCGGCTCCGGTTTTGGTGATCGCCCAGACCGCGAGCACCCAGTCGAGTGAGCGCGGCAGCGCGAGGGCGAGCACCGATTCCGGGCCGATGCCGTAGCCGATCAGGAAGCGCGCCAACCGGTTCGAGCGGGCGTCGAGTTCGCGGTAGGAGATTCGGCGCTCGCCGTCCACGACCGCGATGCCGTCCGGATTCGCGGCCACCGCGGCGGCCAGCAGCTCCGGCAGCGTGGCGTCGGGTGCCAGGTGGCCGAGGTCGGGAATGCCCGTGCGGCCCCAGGTTTCGAGGGTGGGCCGCTCCCGGTCCGAGAGGATGTCGATAGCGCGCACCGCCCCGGCGGAGTCGGCGGCGAGGGTCCGCAGCACCCGCACGTAGCGCGCCATGAAGTCGATTATGGTCGCGGAATCGAAAAGATCTGTGGCGTAGCCGAAGTCGATCCGCATGGCACCATCGGCGTCCGGTGTGTCGGCCAGGGTGAGGGTCAGGTCGAAGCGCTCGACGCCGGTATCCGCGCCCGACGGTGTCACCGCGAGTCCCGGCAGTTCGATCGCCGCCGGGTCGAGATTGTGGAAGGCCAGCATGACCTGGAACAGCGGGTTGTGGGCCTGGCTGCGCGGCGGATCGATCGCCTCCACCACGTGTTCGAACGGAATCTCGGCGTGCGCGAACGCATCCAGGTCCACCGCGCGCACCCGCGCCAGCAGTTCACGGACCGTCAGCGACTCGTCGACCCGGGTGCGCAGCACGACGGTATTGACGAACATGCCGACCAGGTCGTCGAGCAGCGCCGAGCCACGCCCCGATACCGGTGTGCCGATCGCGATGTCGGCGGTGCCCGACAACCGGGACAGCAGCACGGCCAGGGCCGCGTGGAACACCATGAAGGTGGTCGCCCCGGCATCGGCGGCCAATTCCCGCAGGCCGGAGACGACGGCGGGCTCCACCGTGCAGTGGCAGGTCGCGCCCCGGTGCGAGGCCACGGCCGGACGCGGTCGGTCCGAGGGCAGCTCCACGACCTCGGGCAGGTCGCTCAACTGTGCTGTCCAGTAACCGATTCGGCGTGCGAGCAGCGAATCGGGATCGGCGGCGGCGCCCAACGACTCCCGCTGCCACAGCGCGTAGTCCGCGTACTGCACCGGCAGCGGTGACCGATCCGGTTGCCGCCCGGCGCACCTGGCCGCATACGCCGCCGCCAGATCCCGCGCCAGCGGGGTGATCGAGAAGCCGTCGGCATTGATGTGGTGCACGGCCATCACCAGGACGAAGTCTCGCGGTGCGGTCGCGAACAGCCTGGCTCGCAGCGGAATCCGTTCCGCCACATCGAAGCCCACCGCGACCACCTCGGCCACCGCGGCCGTCACCCGGTCCTGCGCGACCTGCCGCGGCGTCAGGTCGATATCCACGGCCGCCGCCAGCTCGGCCACCGGCACGACCGCCTGATACGGCACGCCTTCGACATCCGGGTAGCGGGTGCGCAGCACCTCGTGCCGGGTGAGCACATCCGTGATCGCCGCCGTCAGGGCCGCGCTTTCCAGGTCGCCCGACATCCGCAGCACCAGCGGGATGCTGTAGGACGCCGACTCCGGCGCCAACCGGTTCACGAACCACATGCGCTGCTGCGCGAACGACAATGGGACCCGCTCGGGTCGCGTCCACGGCCGCAATCGGGGTCCTTCGACGCCCGCCCGATCCGCCGCGCCCAGCCGGGCCGCCAGCTCCCCCACCACCGACGCCTCGAACACATCCCGCACACCCACCGCCGTCCCGAGGCTGTCCGCCAGGCGGGCCGCCAATCGAGTCGCCGAGAGCGAATTGCCGCCCAGTACGAAGAAATCGTCATCGACGCCGACCCGCTCCATGCCGAGCACCTCGGCGTAGACGGACGCCACGATCTGTTCGACCGGTGTCGCCGCCGCCCGATAGCCGGGCCGCACCGTCGCGGGTTCGGGTAGCGCGGCCTTGTTCAGCTTCCCGTTCAATGTCAGTGGCAGCGCGTCCAGCACCGTGATCGCGTCGGGCACCATGAATCCCGGCAGTCGCCCGGCCAGGGCCCGTCGCACCCGCACCGGGTCCACGGCACCGTCGGGCGCGGCGACCACGTAGGCCACCAGCCGCGCCCCGGTAGCGGTCTCGCGCACCAGGACGACGGCCTGCTCGACCCCGTCCTGCTCACCCAGCGCGGACTCGATCTCCCCGAGCTCGAGCCGCTGCCCGCGAATCTTCACCTGGAAATCGGATCGACCCACGAACTCGAGCACACCGGCACCCGACCCGGAGCCCGCCGCCTCGAATCCATGTGTGCCCGAGTCGCATTCGATGGCCCGCCACCGCACCAGGTCCCCGGTCCGATACAGCCGCCGCCCCGGTGCGCCGAACGGATCGGCCACGAACCGCGCCGCCGTCAACCCCGCGCGCCCCCGATACCCCTGCGCCACACCGGGACCCGACACGTACAACTCACCGATCACGCCCACCGGCACCGGCCGCAACCAGGAATCCAGCACCGAGGCCGACATGCCGCCGATCACCGACCCCATGGGAATCGGCTCGCCCGCACGCAATTCGCCGGTCCCGGTCACCCAGATGGTCGCCTCCGCCGGACCGTACAGATTGTGCACCCGTCGCCGCCCCGCCCCATCGGTGCCCGCCCACCGCGCGACCAGCCCGCCCGGGCACGCCTCCCCCGCCACGGTCAGCACTTCCAGATCGTCCAACCCGTCCGGGTCCATGGCCGCCGCCACGGTCGGCGTGAGAACGGCGTGACTGACCCGCTCGGCGCGCATCAGCTCGGCCAGCTCCCGCCCGCCGTACACCTCCGGCGGGGCCACCACCAAGGTCGCGGCACCGGAAATCGCCAGCAGCAGTTCGAAAATCGCCGCGTCGAAGGTCCGGGCCGCCACCGTCAGCACCCTCGAATCGGGCCCCACCCCGAACCGACGCCGCTGCGCCCCGCACACGCCCGCCAACCCGGAGTGCGTGACCTCCACCCCCTTCGGCCGCCCCGTGGACCCGGAGGTGTACACGATGTACGCCACCCCCGTCGCAGTCCCGGCATTCGCCCCGGCCATCGGTGTATGCGCCCAGACCGTCCCGGCGGGATGGTCTGGGGTGTCGGCGAAGTCGTCGAGGATCAGCCAGGACATGCCGTCCTGTGGCAGCCCGTGGGCGTACCGGGAGGTCGTAATGCCCATGCGCACAGCGGAATCGGTGCACATGAACAGATTGCGGTCGTGCGGGTGGGCGGGGTCCAGGGACAGGAAGGCCGCCCCGGTCTTGGCCACGGCCCAGACCGACAGCACCCATTCCAGTGAACGCGGCACGCCGACCGCCACCACCGAACCGGCGGACACACCGGCTCGAATCAGGCTCTGCGCCAGCCGGTCGGACCGTTCGTCGAGGTCGCGGTAGGAGACCCGGCGATCCCCGTCCACCACCGCGCAACCGTCCGGGTTCGCGGTTGCCGCCGCCGACAACAAGTCCGGCAGGGTCGGCCCCTGTCCTTCTGGGCGGGTGCGGTCCCTCGGGGCGATGTCGGGGGCGAGTGATTCGAGGTCGAGCGTGCTGCCCGCGCCCCAGTGCCGGAGCCGCTCGCGCTCGGATTCCGACAGCGCCTCGATGTCGCGGATCGGGCGTGCCGGGTCGGTGCCGACCGCGTGCAGGACCCGGTGCAGGCGTTGCGCGAAGGCGGTGATCGTCGCGGCGTCGAACACCTCGGGCCGGTACTGCAGCCGGATGCGCATGCCGTCGTGGACGGTGACGCTGCACGTGAGCGGATAGTGGGTGGAGTCGGTGGCGATCACCTCGGTCAGGTCCAGCCGTGCCCGGCCGGTGAGATTCCGGATGCCCTGCGCGTCAAGGGGATAGGACTCGAGGACGAGTACGGTGTCGAAGAGGCTGTCGGTCTCGGTGAGCGCGTGGATCTCGGACAGGCCGAGGTGATGGTGGTCGAGCAGCGCGGTCTGCTCGCGGTGGAGACGGGACCACAGCTGGGCAGCCGTCTCGGCGGGATCGAGGCGCACCCGGGTCGGGACCGTATTGATGAACAGGCCGACGGCGCGGTCGGCGTCGGGAAGTTCACCGGGACGACCGGATACGGTTCCACCGAACACCACGTCGGTGCGACCGCTGAACTGTGCCAGCATGAGCGCCCACACCGATTGCAGCACGGTGTGGAGAGTCACCCCGGCCGTGGCCGCCCGATCCGCCAGCTCGCGGGCGGCGGCGGGGTCGAGGGTGAGCCATTCCTCGGCCACGGCAGCGATTTCGGTCCGCGCGCCGGGTGCGAGCAGCATGGGTTCGGCACCGGCGAGGGTGGCGGACCAGGCGGCAGCTGCCGCATCGCGGTCACGGGTTTCCAACCACGCCAGGAAATCCCGATACGAGCCCGCCGGGGTGCGGGTGGCCGCGCCGTCGGCGTAGTGGGCGAACAGGTCGGTGACCAGCAGCGGGTAGGACCAGCCGTCGAGAATCACGTGGTGGTTGGTGAGGATCAGAGCCCAATCGCCGGTTCCCATTTCGGCGACCGTGAATCGCAGTAGCGGGGCCGATGCCGGATCGAAGCGACGCCGTTTCTCCGCGGCGGCCAGGTCGGTCAATCCCGCCTCGGCGTCGGGGGTCGTCGTGAGATCGACCATCTGCCAGGGCAGTTCGATGTCCTCGCAGACCACCGCGACGGTCCGGCCACTGCCGACGGTGGTGAACGCGCTGCGCAGCATCGGATGCCGTCGCACCAGGGCGAGCGCGGCGGCGTGGAGACGGTCGGCATCCAGGCCGCCCGCCAGCCGCAGCACCAGTTGTGCGATATAGGCGTCGGGTGCGGCGGCCTCGGTCACGCCGGAGTGGAACAGAAGTCCGGCCTGCAATGGGGTCAACGGCCAGACATCGGTCAGGGACGGATACGCCCGGTCGAGCGCGGTCACCTCGGATCGGGTCAGCCGCACCAGATCGAAGTCGGAGGGGAATGCCCACCCGCGCCGGGGGTTTCGGCGTGCTCGGCGATCGCGGTCAGGGCCCGGGTCCACAGGGCGGCCAGCTCTTCGACCTCCGAGGGGTCGAGCAGAGTGCGCGGGAAGCGGAAGTCGGCGCGCAGTCGATCGCCGACCACGATCGCGTTGATATCCACTGCCAGGGTGACCGGCAGCGCGGGATCCGGGGCGATCTCCACTTCGCCCGCACCGGTGTCGATTCCACTCGCGTCGGCGTCGGTGGCCGATACCCGGCCCAGATAGTTGAAGCCGATCCGGCCCGGCATGCGATCCGGCAGCGCCGCCGCGGTCTCGTCGTTCAGGTACCGCAGCAGCCCGTAGCCGATGCCCTTGTCCGGGATCGACCGCAGCGTCTCCTTGACCGAGAACACCGCCGCCGCAACCGCATCCCCGCCGAGACCATCCCCGCACTCGATGCCGTCCAGGTCGAATCGCACCGGGAACACGGAAGTGAACCAGCCGACCGTCCGCGACAGATCCGCACGGGGCACGGCCTGTTCCTCGCGTCCGTGGCCTTCCATCCGCACCAGCACCGAGGCATCGTCGATTCCCCGGCGTGCCCGCCACCCGCGCACGGCTACCGCCAAACCGGCCAGCAGGCCGTCGTTGACCTCGCCGTGGAAGGCGGCCGGAACGCTGGTCAGCAGCCCGCGCGTCACCGATTCGGGCAGTTCGACCCGCACCTGTTCGAGGGTGGCGGCGGTGTCGCGCGTCGGGTCCAATTCCCGTGCGCCCCAGCGTGGATCCGCGCCGTCGACCATGGCCCGCCACAGGGGCAGCTCGCCGAGCCTGGCCGGGTCCGCGGCGGCCTCCTTCAGGCCGTGTACCCAGCGCCGCATCGAGGTTCCGACCGGTTCCAGGACCGGCGTGGCACCGGTCTCGATCCGCGCGAACGCCGACAGCAGGTCCGGGACCAGCACCCGCCACGACACGCCGTCCACCACCAGGTGATGCGCGACGACCAGCAGTCGTCCGGGCGCACCGGCGGCGGACGGCTGCCAGACGAATCGGATCACCGCGCCCGCCAGCGGATCCAGTTGCGCGGCGGCACTATTCGCCTCGGCATCGAAGTCGGCACCGGCCGTGCACCGCCGCAAGAGTGTGGTCGCGTCGATGGCGTCGGGCGACCGCACCGTCAGCGACCAGTCCCCGGTCTCGCCACGCCGCAGGCGAGATCGCAGCATGTCGTGGCGTTCCAGCACCGCGCGAATCGCCGCGAGCAGACCGGGCTCGTCCACACCGGCGGGAACCGGCACCACCACGTGCTGTTCGAACCGCTCGAATCCCCTGCCCCAGTCCAGCATCCACCGCGCCACCGGCCACAGCGGCAACTCCCCCGTCCCGCCGCCGGGCAGTTCGGCCAGGCCACCGCCGGCCTCGCCCACGATCCGGGCGCGGCCCGCCAGCCGGGCCGGGGTCCGCTGCTCGAACACATCCCGCGGACCGAACACCACGCCCCGGGCTCGGGCCTTGGACACCACCTGGATCGAGACGATGGAATCACCGCCCAGGGCGAAGAAGTCGTCATCCGCACCGACCCGCTCCACCCCGAGCACCTCGGCGAACACCCCGGCCACGATCTCCTCGACCGGCGACGCGGGCGCACGGAATTCCCGCTGCGCGAACACCGGTTCCGGCAGTGCGCGGCGATCGATCTTGCCCGTCGCGGTCAGCGGCAGCTCCGCGAGCACCACCACTGCATCGGGCACCATGTAGGCGGGCAGCCGCTCGCTCGCGAATCGCCGGACCTGTTCGGGTTCGATCGATCGCCCCGGCCCGGCCACCACGTATCCCGCCACCCGCGCGCTGTCGCCGTGGGTGTCGACGACGGCCACGGCCTGCTCGATGCCATCTATGGCGCACAGTACGGCCTCGATCTCGCCCAGCTCGAGGCGCTGCCCACGCACCTTCACCTGGAAATCGGAGCGGCCCACGAACTCCAGTGTGGGAGTGCCGGATTCGGATGCGGCGGCAGTGGCGGTACCGACCCAGCGCACAAGGTCGCCGGTGCGGTACAGGCGGGCACCGGGTACGCCGAAGGGGTCGGCCACGAAGCGCGCGGCCGTCGTGCCCGCCCGGTCCCGATAGCCGCGCGCCACACCGGGTCCCGCGACGTACAGCTCACCGACCACACCCACCGGTACCGGGCGCAGCGACGCGTCCAGGACCACGGCGCTCATGCCCGCGATCGGGCCGCCGATCCCGATCGGCCGGTGGGGCAACAGCTCCGCACCGGTGACCCAGATGGTCGCTTCGGCGGGGCCGTACAGGTTGTGCACCCGGCGGATGCCCGCGGCATCTGTTCCCGACCAGCGGTTCACCAGTTGCGGCGAGCACTGGTCGCCGCCGGTCAGCAGGATCCGCAGGTCGTCGAGCCCGGCCGGGTCGAGAGAGGCGGCCACCGCCGGAGTGACGAAGGCGTGGCTGATGCGCCGATCGCGCATCAGCTCCCAGAGTGGTTGTCCGCCATACACATCGGGTGGCGCGACCACCAGCGCCGCACCGCCGGACACGGCCAGCAGCAGTTCCAGGATCGCCGCGTCGAAGGTTCGGGCGGCCACGTCGAGGACACGGGAATCCGCGTCCACCGCGCAGCGCCGGGCGTGGTCGGCGACCAGGGCGGACAACCCGGCGTGGGTGACCTCCACGCCCTTGGGGCGTCCGGTCGAACCGGAGGTGTAGATGACGTAGGCGCGGTTGTCCACGCTCACCGGGCCGCGCGGGCCCATGCCGGGCTCGTTCGTACCGGCGTCGATCATCTCCACCCCGAGTCCCTCGATCCCGGCGGTATCCCGCGCCAGCACGCCGCAGGCTCCGGAATCGTTGCGCACGAACCGGTTCCGCTCTTCCGGATGCGCGGGGTCCAGCGACAGGAAGGCCGCACCGGTCTTGGTGATCGCCCACACCGCCAGGACCCAGTCCAGCGAGCGCGGTACTTCGATCGCGACCACCGATTCCGGACCTATCCCCCGCCCGGTCAGCGCACGCGCCAGGCGATTCGACCGTTCATCGAGGTCCCGGTAGGACATTCGGCGTTCGCCGTCGACGACGGCGTCGCCGTCCGGGTTGGCGGCGACGGCGGCGGCCAGCAGGGCCGCAAGCGTCAGGACGGGGCGATCCTGGGCACCGGCGCGGTCGGGTGCGCCGTGGCGGCCCCACTCGCCGAGAAGCGACTCCCGCTCGGACGGTGCGAGAATTTCGATGTCGCGCACCGCGATACCGGGATCGGCGGTGACCGTCGCCAGCACCCGCTGGAGCCGTCCGACCAGCGCCGCGATGGTGGCGGAGTCGAAGAGGTCGGTGGCATAGCCCAGATCGACCGGAATCGCGCCGTCGGAGCGGGGTGTGTCGGTCAGTGTGAAGGTCAGATCGAACCCCTCGATCCCGGTGTCCGCGCCCGAGGCAGTCACCACCACGTCCGGGAGTTCGAACCGGGCCGCGTCGAGATTGTGAAAGGCGAGCATCACCTGGAACAGCGGGTGATGCGCCCGGCTGCGCGGCGGATCCAGGGCCTCCACGACCTGTTCGAACGGAATATCGGTGTGCGCGAACGCATCCAGGTCGGTGCTGCGGACGTCGGAGAGCAGCGCGGTGAACGCCGCCGACTCGTCGATCCGGGTGCGCAGCACGACGGTATTGACGAACATGCCGATCAGCTCGTCCAATTCGGCCGCGCCGCGTCCGGACACCGGTGAGCCCACGGCGATATCGGCACTGCCCGACAGCCGCGACAGCACCACCGCCAGCGCCGCGTGGAAGACCATGAACACCGTGACGCCCCGGGCCCGGGCGAGCGCCCGCATGCCGTCCACGACCGCCGGTGCGAGGACGAAACCGTGGCTCGCACCTCGATTCGAGGCCACAGCCGGGCGCGGGCGATCTGCGGGTAGCTCCAAAACCTCCGGCAGCTCCGACAATTGCGCGGTCCAGTACCGAAGCTGTTGCGCGACGGTCGATTCCGATCCCTCCGCTGATTCGGACAGCTCGCGCTGCCACAGCGCGTAGTCCGCGTACTGCACCGGCAGTGGCTGCCAGTCCGGTTGCCGCCCGTCGTGGCGGGCCAGGTACGCGGCGGCCAGGTCCCGCGCGAGCGGCGCCATCGAGAACCCGTCGGCATTGATGTGGTGCACCACCAGCAGCAGCACGAATTCGGTGTCGCCGGTGGTGAGCAGCCGGGCGCGCAGCGGAACCCGTTCGGCCACCTCGAAACCCGCCGAGACCACCGTGGATATGGCCGCCGCCCGCCCGGATTCGCCCACCGGGACGGCGTGCAGATCCACGTCGGCCGCCGCACACAGTTCCTCGACGGGCACCACGACCTGGAACGGCACGCCGTCCGCGTCCGGGTACCGGGTGCGCAGGACTTCGTGGCGCGCCAGCACATCCCACACCGCCGCGCCGAGCGCCGCCACGTCGAGCGGCCCGGACAAGCGGATCACCATCGGAATGTGATATGCCAGCGACTCCGGATCGAAGCGGTTCACGAACCACATCCGCTGCTGCGCGAACGACAGCGGCACCCGATCCGGCCGCGGCCGCGGCCGCAGGCGCGGCCCCTCCACGACGCTCGGAGCCGCCGCCACCCGGGCGGTCAGCAGGTCGGCCAGCTCCGTCACCACCGAGGCTTCGAAGACATCCCGGACCGCCACGGGCAGGCCGACGCCGTCCGTGAGCCGGGCCGCCAGGCGCGTGGCCGACAGCGAATTGCCGCCCAGCACGAAGAAATCGTCGTCGACGCCCACCCGCTCCACCCCGAGCACCTCGGCGTAGACGGTCGCCACCACCTCCTCGACCGGGGTGGCGGGCGCGCGGTAGGTCGCCCGCGCCGCCACCGGTTCGGGCAGGGCCGCCTTGTCGACCTTGCCGTTCACCGTCAACGGCAGCGCGTCCAGCACCATGACCACATCCGGGACCATGTATCCGGGCAGCCGCTCGCCCAGCCGCGCCCGCAGCAGCGCGCCGAGAGCGCCCGGCGCACTCCATTTCTCGTTCGGCTCCAGCAGCTCCGAGGCGGTGTCACCGGCGTCGCCGAGCGCGGTGCGCAGCGCGGGCCGGATGGCGTACACGATGTGCAGGTCGGTGCCCACCACATTGGGCGAGACCCGCGCCTCGGCCTCGAATCCACGCTCGCCCAGCAGTTCCCGGATGCGGGCCAGCCGGTCCTCGACATCATTGACCTCGATGACCATGCGGTCGATGAGGGGCCAGTGCCGGTCCTCGATGCCGTGCAGCGCGTCGAGTTCGCTGCCCTCGACATCGAGCTTGAGCAGGTCGATGCGGGTGATCCCGAACTCGTCCATGATGTGCGAGAGCGGGCGGATCGCGACCTGGACCTGCTCGCAGTCCAGCCGATCGGCGATCAGCTGATCGACCAGCTTGTCACCGAGATCCGCGGTCTCCGCACGGTATGCGGTGTGGATGAACTGTTGCAGGATGTCGTACTGCTCGCGGCTGTCGGTGCCGCGCCCGGAGAGCACCGACATCTCCGGGTAGTAGGTGAAGGTGTCGGTGGTGGCCTCCGCGCCGATGGCGTACGGCACCAGGGTGGCGTCCAGGTCGTGCAGGGCGGCATTGGCGCGGTACATGCGCCGCAGTTCGGGCATCGGCTCGACCGCGAAGAGCTTGATGCCGGGCGACTTCCGCTTGGCGTAGAGGGAGAACATGCCGACGTGCGCGCCGATATCGACGACGCAGCCGTCCTCGGGGATGCTCACGCCGCCGTGGCAGTATTCCTCGGTCTCGAAGATCTCCTCGTACAGAAACTCGATATTGGAGCGGTTGCGGCCGACGACCGGCATGCCATTGGGCAATTCGTGCAGTTCCTCGGCGGCTATCTCGCCCTCGCGTTGCAGCCGCAGGCATTTCGCGGCCACCGGTGCGGCGGCGGGGTCGGGAACCAGGTAGGCGACCAGCTGGGTGGAGGGCGCGGCCTCGGGTGGCGGGGCGGGCGCGGTGTGGGTGGTGACGACCGCGCCCGCCACGCAATCCTGTGCCGCGAGCTGGGATTCGATCTCGCCCAGTTCGATGCGGTAGCCGCGGATCTTGACCTGCTCGTCGGCGCGGCCGAGGTATTCCAGGACGCCGTCCGCGCTCCAGCGCACCACGTCGCCGCTGCGGTACAGGCGGCCGCCCGCGGGGTCGAACGGGTCGGCGACGAAGCGTGAAGCGGTCAGCGCCGGGCGGGCCAGATACCCGCGCGCGACCTGGTGGCCCGCCACGTAGAGCTCGCCCGCGACACCGGCCGGGACCGGGCGCAGCCACGAATCCAGCACGTACACCCGCAGATTCGCCAGCGGCACACCGATCGGGCTGACGCCCGGCTCACCCAGCCGGTGTTCCCGGGTGAGCGGCTGTTCGGTGACGTGCACGGTGGTCTCGGTGATGCCGTACATGTTGATCAGGCGCGGCGAGTCCGGGCGCTCGAGGATGGGCCAGCGCTGAATCCGGGTGGGGTCCAGCGCCTCTCCGCCGAAGACCACCATGCGCAGCCGGGAGCCGTCGTCGCGGGTGGCACGGCGGGATTCGATGAGCGCGTAGAACGCGGACGGGGTCTGGTTGAGGATGGTCACGCCCTGCTCGACGATCAGATCCCACAGGTCCGACGGCGAGTACGCGACCTCGCGGGGCACCACGACCACGCGCCCGCCGTGCAGCAGCGCACCCCAGATCTCCCACACCGAGAAGTCGAAGGCCTGTGAGTGGCACCAGGTCCAGACATCGTCCGGGCCGAATCCGCACCACGGGCGGGTGCTCTGGAACAGGGCGGCGGCATTGGCGTGCGTGACGGCCACGCCCTTGGGGTTTCCGGTGGTGCCGGAGGTGTAGATCACGTAGGCGACATTGTCCGGGCGCGGCCCCGACGGCGCGGCCGAGCGGCCCGAGCGGTGCCCGTCGGAGTCCGCGAGGTCGACGTGCAGGCGCGGAACGTCGCTCGTGGCGACCAGTTCGGTGGTGCTGTCGTCGATGACGACGAGGGTGGGAGCCGCGTCGGCGAGGATGTAGGCGATGCGCTCGGGCGGCGAGGACGGATCCAGCGGCACGTAGGCGGCACCGGTCTCGAGCACGGCCAGCAGGGCGGTGATCAGGGGCGCGCCCTTGGGAAGCGCCAGGGCGACAAGGGTTTCCGGCCCCGCGCCGCGGTCGGCGAGGGCTTCCGCCAGGCGTCGGGCTCGCGCTTCGAGCCGCCCATAGGTGAGGCGGTCCGCACCGTCCGCGACGGCAATCGCGTCGGGGGTCGCGCCCGCCTGCCGCCGGAACATCTCGATCAGGGTCGCAGACTCGTCGATCGGCGCGGCGGTGTCGGTCCAGTCCCGCAGCACGCGCTCGCGCTCCTCGGTATCGAGCAGATCCAGCGCGCGCGCCGGCCGCGCGGGATCGGCGCCGAGCGCGGCCACGAAGTCGTGGAAGAACCGCAGGAACCGATCCAGTTGGCGCGCAAGCTCTTCCGGCGTGTACAGGTCGTGATTGGCCACGAAATCAACACGGGTGTCCGTCGCGCCCTCGTGCGCACCCGCGCCGGTGTAGACGCTCACCGAGATATCGGACACCAATCCCGGTGTCAGCACCTGCAATTGCCCCGTGACCGACCCCAGCGCGATGGTCGGGTCGAACATCATCAGGTCCACGTACGGACCGAAGACCTGGGTCTGGGGCGTGAGCCTGCCGATATCGCGGAACATGTCCTCCTGCCGATACCGCTGGCGGCGCAGCACCTCGATCAGCTGCCGCTGCGTCTCCTCGATCAGCTCGCCGACCGTGCCGCGCGGGCCGAGGCCGACGCGAAAAGGCAGGGTATTGGCCAGCATTCCGCCCGAGCGCAGCGCCGCGGTGGTGACGCGCGCGGACACCGGCAGGCTCAGCACGATGTCGTCGCCGCCGGTCATGCGGCCCAGGAACAGGCCGAAGGCCGCCAGGTACGGCACCGCCGGATTGGTGGAGGTCGCCTTGACCACGGCGTTGAGCAGCTCCGCCGTCTCCTCCGGCAGTACGCCGCTCACCGAGATCGGGTGCGCGTCGGCCTGCGCGCTCCTACCGGCCAGGCTGACCGGGGCGGGCAGGTCCGCCAGCTGCTGCCGCCAGAATTCCCGGTCGGTCTCGAAACGCTGTGAGGCACGGTATTTTTCGTCCGCGGCGACGAGGTCGGCGAGATCCTGGGCCCGGGCCTCCGTCGGCTGCCCGCCTTCGACGGCGGCGGTGTAGCACTCGCTGACGCGGCTGAGCAGGGTCATGGCGGCCAGCCCGTCCAGCGCGATGTGATGGGCGCGCAGATACCAGCACCAGTGCCGATCGGCGACCCGCAGGACGGCGGTGGTGACCAGCCGATCACGCTGGAGATCGACGGGGCGGCGGTATTCCGCGCGCATCCAATCGTGGGCCGCCGCAATCGGATCCGCTTCCGAGCGCAGATCCTGGAAGCGCACCGGCTCGTCCAGCGGCCGATCCGCCACCTGCACGGGACCGGTGCCGGTCTCGATCACCCGCAGCCGCGCGGCCCCGAACTCGCCCGCCACCCGCCAGAACGACGCCAGCAGCAGCTCGACATCGAGATCGCCGCGCAGGTCGATGCACAGCGCATTGGTGATGGGTGTCGGACCGGTCAGTTGTTGCGCGTACCAAATTCCCTGCTGCGCAGCCGATAACGGAAAAGGGACGGCACCGGGACCGGTCAATTCTGCTCCTGCGTCTGGAAGCGAGTGGACGGTTCTTACGCGGACGGCGCGGCGGCCTTCACCGCGCCGCTGTCAGGGCCCGCAGTCGCGCCAGCGCCTCGAGCCCGCCCAGCACCTCGGCGTCGGGGATGCCGAAGTCGATCAGGCAGGCGATCTCGTCGACGCCGATCCCGCGCAGCCGGGCGACCATGGCGGCCGTGGAATCCGGGGTGCCGAACAGGCCGTTGTTGCGGTAGTAGCGTTCGAAGGCGAAGTCCAGCACCTTGACCCGGGTCTTGGCGTCGAGGCTCTCGAGCGCCTCCGACCCGCGCCGCCACAGATCGACCGAATCCTCCAGGTAGCGCTTGAACGGGCCCTCGACGGTCCGGCGGCCCGCCGCCTCGTCGCCGCCCAGGAAGGTGTGCAGCATGACGGTGACGTGGCCGGTATCGGCCCCGTGGCCGTGCTCGGCCCGCGCCGCCCGGTAGGCGGCCAGCTTCTCCCCCAGGTCGTCCACCTCCTGGAACAGCAGCGCGGTCAGCACATTCACCCCGAGCGCACCGGCCATGGCGAAGCGCTCGACACCGCCGCTGCAGGTGAGCCAGGTCGCCAGCGCGGGCTGTACGGGGGCCGGGAAGATCCGCACCTCGCGGGTCTCGCCCACACCATTGGGCCGGGTGACCGATTCGCCGCGCCACAGCCGTCGCACGGTGTCGATGCCGGTGCGGGTCAGCTCGACCCGGTCGGCGTAGTTGTCCGGGGCGAGCACGAAATCGTCGGCGTTCCACCCGGTGGCGAAGGCCAGGTCCACGCGCCCGCCCGAGAGGTTGTCCACCGCCGACCAGTCCTCGGCGACGCGGATCGGATTGTGCAGCGGCAGCACCACACTGCCCGCCCGGATGCGCACCCGCTCGGTGGCGGCGGCCAGCGCCGCGCCCAGCACCGACGGGTTCGGGTACAGGCCGCCGAAGCTGTGGAAGTGCCGTTCCGGCAGCCAGATCGCGCGCAGTCCGTGCGCGTCGGCGAAGCGGGCGCTGTCGAGCAGCAGTTCGTAGCGGCCGCCGGCCGCATGCCGTTGTGCGTCACTGGAGAAGAACAGCAGGCTGAAGTCCATCTCGCGCCGGGGCCCGGACCCGGGCTCGTCGGCGGGCGGGTGGCCGTTTCCGCGTGCGGCGGTGGCCGTCTCGGCGACATCGGCCAGGCTCAGGCCGTCGAAGATCTCCTCGGCGGTGATCTCGGCGTCGAACCGGTCCTCCAGGATGGTCATCAGTTCCGCGGCCTTGACCGAATCCAGGCCCAGCGAGGTGAGCGGGGAGTGCGGGTCCACCGCGTCGCGCTCGAGCCGGTCGGCGGCCCACTCCACGAAGAAGTGCAGCACGGTCGCGGTCTCGGACGAGGTACTCATCGCACGCTCTCCTCGAATGCTGTTTCCGACGAATAGGTTTCGCGCAGCCGCTGCCGTTGGATCTTGCCGCTGGTGGTCTTGGGCACCTGCCCCTTGCCGACGAAGACGACCCGGTGCACGCTCAGCGCGTGTTCGCGGCTGACCAGGCCGCGGATCGAATCCGCCAGCGCCGCGCTGCTTTCGGATTCCTCGTCGAGTTCCTGCACGACCATCACCCGGTCCTGGTCATCGATGCGCGCGGTGAAGACCGCGCAGCCGCCGGGCCGCAGCCCCGGATGGCCGGAGAGGATGGTGCGCTCGACGTCCTGCGGAAAGATATTGCGGCCGTGCACGATCATCAGTTCCTTGCTGCGGCCGGAGATGTAGAGCTCACCGTCGCAGACGAAGCCGAGATCGCCGGTGCGCAGATACGGTGTGCCGTCCTCGCCCTCGATCCGCGCCCGGAAGCCGCGCTCGGTGGCGTCGGGCTTGTCCCAGTAACCGGCGGTGATGCTCGCACCGCTGAGCCAGATCTCGCCGATCCAGTTCTCGGCGCAGCGGATCCGGGTGCGGGGATCGACCACGGCGATCTCGGGGCCCGCCGCTCCGACGCCGATCAGTTCGCGCCCGGCGGGTTTCGCGATCGCGACCCCGCTCTCCAGGTCCGCGGGCGAGAAGTGCCGGGACCGGGCCCCGGCCCCGAGCTCGGCCCCGCTGACGTACAGGGTGGCCTCGGCCAGCCCGTACACGGGGACGATGCGCTCGGCGCGGAAACCGCTCACTGCGAAGGCGTCGGCGAAATTGCGCAGCGTGCGCGGGTCGATCGGTTCCGCGCCGACGAAGGCGGTCTCCCAGCCGCTCAGGTCCAGCGTCGCCGCGTCGGCCGGGGACACCCGCTTCACGCACAGCCCGTAGGCGAGATTGGGGCCGCCCGCGAACACGCGCTCGCCCCCGGAGATCTCGCGCAGCCAGTTCATCGGGTCGCGCAGGAACGTCATCGGCGACATGAGGGTGCCGGGCAGGCCGGCGAACATCGGCAGCAGGGAGCCCTGGATCAAGCCCATGTCGTGATACGGCGGCAGCCACGAGACGATCGAGGTGTCCGGGGCGAGATGGAATTTGTCCCGGATGGTCCCGAGATTGACCATCAGGTTCCGGTGCCGGACCATCACGCCCTTGGGCAGGCCGGTCGAGCCCGAGGTGTATTGCAGGAAGGCGATGTCCTCGGGCTCCGGGGCGGATCCTGGCAGCGGTTCGAAACCCAGGCCCCGGCCCGCGGTCTCGCTGTCGATGATCGCGATGCCGCCGCCGAGCTGGGCGCTGTCGACCGGCACCGTCGAGCGGGGCGCGATCACCGCGGTCGCGCCGCTGTCGTGCAGGATGGCGCGCAGCGTCGCGATCTGCTGGGCCGACATCGGAAGATGCACCGGCACCGCGATTCTGCGGGTCGTCAGGCAGGCGAAGAACGCGCAGACGAAGTCCGGGCCGGGCGGGCACAGCAGGGCGATCCGATCGCCGGGACCGGTCGTCTCGACAATGCGCTCGGCCAGTCCGGCCACCCGCTCCCACACCCGCTGGTAGTCGAAGACGTCGCGGTCCGCGCCGTGCTCCGCGAAGACGTAGGCCGGTCGGTGCGGGGTCTCGAGCACGCGCGCCGACAGCAGGTCGACCAGGGTGCGGGCGTTCGGTTCCAGCGGGTCCTGCGAGTTCCTTCGCAATTTCTGCAACGCCCGGCTCCCATCGGCTAGACGAAAGAGCAGCTGAAAGAGCGGTCCGGGCCCCATCTTGGCCGCCAAACCGAGAGTCGGCAAACTTCCCGCAAACTACAGCGTGTCGGCGCGGACACGCCGGTTCCTGCCGGAGCCGCCGATTCACTCGAGGGTGGTCTTGTGCCGGTGCTCGTCGTAGGGCACCAGATCGCCCAGCCGGCCGGCGCAGACCAGCCCGACGAAACCCGGATTCGCCAGCACCGCGCGCCCGATCGCCGCGATATCGAATTCGCCCCGCTCGAAGCGACGCAGTAAGGGCCGCAACGACATCGGCGCGTCCGGTCGCGACAGCCCGATCGAGCCGACGATGATCGCGGGCTGCCCGGTCAGCGCCCTGGTCCACCCGGCCAGGCTCAATTGCCCGTCCGGCCCGGCCAGTTCGGGAAACTCCGGCTCGTCGAAGCGCCGCGTCGAGGGATGGAACGCCGCCACTCCCGCCGC
The DNA here is from genome assembly GCF_007990715.1 of Nocardia seriolae NBRC 15557. Lineage (GTDB taxonomy): Bacteria > Actinomycetota > Actinomycetes > Mycobacteriales > Mycobacteriaceae > Nocardia > Nocardia seriolae. Next base: position 37,544 of record NZ_BJWY01000012.1, read on the forward strand.
CGCGATCGGCCGCAGCATCGCCTCGAGCGCCGCCGGGCTCCCCGCGATCCGCGCGTCGTAGCGATCCACCTCCCACTGGGAGAACCGGTAGCTGATCGGCACTCCCGGCCCGAGCTCGGCCCGCACCGCGCCCACGAGTTCCGCCGCGAACGCCGGGCGCGCGGGCAGCATCCCGTGCGCGCCATGGATCTCGATCCCGTCGAAACCGGCGTCCCGCGCCTGCCGTGCGGCCTGCGCGAAACCCGCTACGGTCCGCTCGGTCTCGAATACCGCGCCCGCCCGGGCGACGTACATCAACTGGGCGAAGATCGGCACCCGCTCGGCATGCACGGCGGCCACGATGGCCCGCCACGCCGCCACCGCACCCGGGCCCCGGATCCCGGCGATGCCGGACCCGTCCTCCCCCACCCCGTCCCCGATCGAGATGCCCTCACTGATGATCAGCCCGACGCCCCCGGCGGCCCGCCGCCGATAGAACGCTCCCAGCTCCGGCGCGGGTATCCCGCACCGCGCCGCGTACCGCGACAGCGGCGCCATCGCGAACCGATTCCGCACCGCCACCGTCCCCACGGCCGACGGCGTGAAAAGTGCCGACAGATCGATCTCTTCATCGAGCGCGTTCCGCATGCCGCCCCACTCCCGTTGCCGATGTGGTGCCCAGCCGACCAGTAACGCCGAAACGATCTTGACTCGCCGACCCTACCCGCCCGCCGCCACCGCGTGGGCGCCCAGCACGGCCGCGCCCGCCGCGAAAAGCGCTGCGCCGAGTGCGGACAGGCGGCCCGCGTTGGATATCGTGCCGATCCTGCCGACCAGGACCGAGCTGATCATGGCGGTCACCGCGGCGATGGTCAGCACCAGCGACGCCTTGATGACCGAGTAGTGCCACACGGCGGACAGGAAGATCGGGCCCATGAGCATGTGGGCGGACAGCGCCAATCCGATGACCGCCGAGGCGGCACCGGTGCGGGCGAACAGACCGTCGCGCCAGAGTCCGAGATCCACGGCCGGACTGCGGTGTTCCCGGGCTCGAATCAGGCCCAGGGCCAGCAGGATCGCGCCGCCGAGCAGACCCGCGAGGGTCAGCGGCGAGTCCCAGCCCCAGTCCTGGCCGCGAGTGATGGCGGCGACCAGGGAGCCGATCGCGGTGGCGAACACGACGGTGCCCAGCACATCCGGCGACGGACCCCGAACCTGCGGGCGGGCCAATGGAACGACGCCGAGCGCCACCCCGACCGGCATTCGGCCTGGGTCACCTCGGCTGTCGCTCCGCTCTCCTCCGGCGGCTTCGCAGCCACTGTGAAGCTGACCAGATACACCGGCGCGGCGGGGAAGGTTCCGTCATTGTCGGCATTGCGGCTCCCGAGCTCGGCCACGATCTCGAGCCGCGGATCGACGCAGGACCGGCCCCGGATCGCCTTCTCGAGGCGAGAGCCCGTGCCGTGCGTGAATCCGGTTGTCCCCTCGCCGTCGCGGACGCACCAGCCCGACAGCTGTTCATCCACCTGTCGACGCAGACGGTTCAGATCGGGGTCGGGTGGTGTGGTCACGATTGCCCCCTCGACACGCTCGTTGTGCCCGGTCAGGACACCCGCACAAGGGCCGCGATCGATTCCGTCTTCACCCGCCCCGATGGGGATACCCCCGAGGAGTACCCCCATGGAACGAGGGAGTTTCAGAGCTGAGACGGGACGGCGGCCGTATCTTGAGACGGAGGACCGTCTCTGATCAGGAGAGCTTCAGGCTGCGGCCGATGATCTCCTTCATGATCTCGGTGGTGCCGCCGTAGATGGTCTGGACGCGGGCGTCCATGTAGGCCTTGGCGATGGGGTATTCGCGCATGTAGCCGTAGCCGCCGTGGAGTTGGAGGCACTTGGTGATGAGGTCGAGCTGTTCCTCGGTGGACCACCACTTGGCCATGGCGGCTTCCTCGACGGTCAGCTTCTCCTGGTTGAGCAGTTCGATGCAGCGGTCGGTGAAGACCCGCACGGCGGTGGTCTTGGTGGCCAGTTCGGCCAGCACGAAGCGGGTGTTCTGCTGCGCGCCAATGGGTTTGCCGAAGGCCTTGCGGTCGCGGACGTATTGGCAGGTGAGCTCGAGGCAGCCCTCCATGGCGGCGGCGGCCATGACGGCGATGGACAGGCGCTCCTGCGGGAGGTTCTGCATCAGGTGGATGAAGCCCTGGCCCTCGGTGCCGAGCAGGTTCTTGCCGGGGACGCGGACGTCGGTGAAGGACAGCTCGGCGGTGTCCTGCGCCTTGAGGCCGATCTTGTCCAGATTGCGGCCGCGTTCGAAGCCGGGCATGCCGCGCTCGACCACCAGCAGGGAGAAGCCCATCGCGCCCTTGGCGGGATCGGTCTGGGCGACCACGATGACGATGTCGGCATTGATGCCGTTGGTGATGAAAGTCTTGGCGCCGTTGAGGATCCAGTCGTCGCCGTCGCGCACCGCGCGGGTCTTGATGCCCTGCAGATCCGAGCCGGTGCCGGGCTCGGTCATGGCGATGGCGGTAATGATCTCGCCGGAACAGAAGCCCGGCAGCCAGCGCTGCTTCTGCTCCTCGTTGGCCAGCTCCAGCAGGTAGGGCGCGATCACGTCATTGTGCAGACCGAAACCCCGCCCGGAGTACATGCCCTTGGTGACCTCCTCGGTCACGATGGCGTTGTAGCGGAAATCCTTGACGCCCCCGCCGCCGTACTGCTCCGGCACCGCCATGCCGAGGAACCCCTGCTTGCCGGCCTCGAGCCAGACCGCACGATCGACGATGCCGTCGTGCTCCCACTGCTCATGGTGCGCAGCCACGTGCTGATCGAGAAACTTACGGAACGACTCCCGGAACAGCTCGTGTTCGGGTTCGAAAAGGGTGCGCTCCACGCCAACCTCCTACAGTGACCACATCGGCACCATCGCCTGTGCCCAATACGGTACTCGAAAGTCGAACGGAGGTTAACTTCGCGGGGGCAGAAAGTGGTCCGAACTGCGACGGTCGCCAGTGACGTCGCGGAACGGAGGGGCTGAACCTCGGTAAACCTACCGAGAAGTCAGGGTGACGCCTCAGAGACCGAATCGCCCGAGCGTGCGGCCCAGCAGGCTGCGACCCCGGTCACGGTCGCGCTCGGCCAGCAGGAAGTCGAGTTCACCTTCCAGGGCCTTCCTCACGATGGCCTGCAACTCGCCCGCCGCGGCCTCGAGATCCTCGGCGTCGCGCCACGGGCTGGTGTCGATCGGCGTGCCGAGCGCGTAGTAGAAGCGCTCCGGCTTGGGCACCAGGGTCGGGCCGAGACCGCGGATGAGCGGGGGCGTCAGGTTCGAGCGCAGGCCCAGACCCTCGACGGCCTTGCGCAGCGGCAGCATGACCGGGTGGTCGCCGTCGAAGACGATGTCGTAGATGTCGTCACCGCCGACCATGGCGATCGGCACGATGGGCGCGCCGGTCTGGATGGCCATCTTGGCGAAGCCGGTGCGGCCCTCCCACAGCAGCTGGTACTTCTGACCCTTGCCGCGCATGGCCTCGCGGCCGCCGCCCGGGAACACCGCGACCGCCTCGCCCTTCGCCAGCAGCGTGGTGCAGTTGCGGCGGTTACCGCGCACGATCCCCCAGCGGTGCAACACATCTCGCAGACCCGGCACATCGATCAGCACGTTCTCGGCCAGCCCCCGCACCAGCCGATCGTGCCGCACCAGGATCTCGTGCGCGAGCAGCGGCGCATCGGTGCCGCCCGCCAGCGAGTGGTTGCCGACCAGCAGCACCGGGCCGGTCTCCGGAAAGTTCTCCATGCCGTAGAACCGCGGGCTGAACCACACCCGCGACGGGGCGATGAGCAGATCGATTATGCGGCGATCGGTTTCGGTGAGATCGACATGCAGCGGCGCGCCGTCGCTCACCCCCTCCGGCGCATCGGATTCGGACAAATGACCTTCATTACGAGACAAAACAACCCTCCCTGCAGAGCCTTCGATAACCGCATCGTAACGAAGGCTCGCGCAGGTCACAGACCGAGGGTTAGAACAGGTTCACGCGACCAAAAGTGGAGAACTCCATCTTCAGTTCCGATTTGTCGGCCTCGGTGAACAGCCGGTACTCGGGCTCGCCGCGCCCGGCCCAGCGGTAGACCGGCTCGGCGGTGTGCCAACGCTGCTGTTGCAGTTCGCGTTTGAGCACCTTGTTCGACCCGGTGACCGGCAGGTTCCCCGACACCCGCAGCAGCCTGGGCGCACCCTTGCTGCCGAGATCATCTTGGGCACTGAGGAATTCGGCGAACCCGGCGACGTCGAAGGCGGACGGATCGGCCACTTCGATGGCGGCCATCACCTGATCGCCCGAGCGCGGGTCCGGGACACCGTAGACCGCCGCCGCGATCACCGCGGGATGGCGTCGAATCACCTGCTCGATCAGCAGCGTCGAGGTGTTCTCACCGTCCACCCGCAGCCAGTCGCCTTTCCGGCCCGCGAAATAGAGAAAACCCGCCTCGTCGATATATCCGAGGTCGCCGGTCCAATACCAGCCATTCCGCAAACGCTCGGCATCCGCGACATCGTTTTTGTAATAGCCCTCGAAGACGAGCGCGCCCGCCTTGTCGATCATCTCCCCGACGGCATCGTCCGGGTTCGATACCCGCCCGTATTCATCCAGCACGGCCCGCGCGCACTCGACGAGGGTCTCCGAATTCACCACGGCCACACCCGGATGCGCGGGCCGACCCAGCGCCGACGCCGGAGCCTCGGGATCGAGAGCCGCCAGCGCCGGGCCTTCACTGGACCCGTATCCCTCGAAGAGTTCGGCCGCGAACCGCCGCCGGAACTCGGCCTGATCGGCCACCGACGCCTCGGTCCCGAATCCCCGCACCAGCGTATTGACCCCGTCATCCGCCGCCTCGGGCGTCGCCAGCAGGTAGCCCAGCGCCTTACCCACATAGGTGAAGAACGTCGCCCCGAAATACCGCACATCCGAAAGGAATCCCGACGCCGAAAATTTCGGCGTCAAACACACCGTCGCACCATTGACCAGCGCCGGCGCCCACAACGCCATGATCGCATTCCCATGAAACAGCGGCATACAGCAGTAATCGACGTCCTCCCGCACATGCCCGAACTTGTCCGACGCCGCATACCCGATCACCGCCAGCCGCCGCTGAGAACACTTGACCGCCTTGGAGATCCCGGTGGTCCCCGACGTGAACAGCAACAGCAACAACGCCTCCGGCCCCGCACCCCTATCCGGCTCGACACCGCTCGCCCGCCCGAGAGCGTGCGCCGCAACCAGTTCGCCGTATGTCGGATCATCAACCAGCAGAAACCGTTCGGGTTCCAGCCCCAGATCCAGCTCGCGCAGGCGCGCCATCCCGGCCGCGTCGGTGACGATCAACTGGCAGTCGACATACCGAATATCGTCCGCCAACTGACCATTTCCCCGAGTCGGATTGATACCGACCAGCGTCGCGCCCGCCAGCGCGGCCGCACCGAGCCAGAAGACGAAGTCGGGCACGTTGTCCAGCATCACCCCGATATGGAACGGCCCGTCCCGCCGCAACTCCCGAGCCAGCGCGGCGCGCGCCGCCGACTCCCGCACCACCGCATCCCACGTCCAATCCCGCTCACGGGTACGCAATCCCAGCCGCTCATCCCCCATCCGATCGATCAGCAGAGTCGCGATATCCGACCGCCGTTCACCCCCCACCCCACCCGCATCACCATCCATCCCCCGAGTCTCACCACCGAGCGCCACCCCGCCCCCGTTTTGCCCGATTCTCCCCACGAAGTGGTGTGCCACTCAACGAATGGGATCGGGGGTGGGGCGAGGGTGGAGAGGGCTTGGATCATGGCTTGGGCCATTTGGGGGCCGCCGTGTGCCTCGTCGTCGATGAGGATGAATTGGCTTCGGGGCCAGGATTTGTGGAGGGTCCAGGCGACTGCGGCGGGGCCGCTGACGTCGAGTTTTCCTTGGATGAAGACGGCGGGGAGGTGGTGGAGGGTGGGGATGGCGTCGGTCAGGGCGGTGGGTGGGAGGAAGGCGGCGTGCTTCCAGTAGTGGACCACCAGGGTTGCGAAGACTCGACGCCGGACCGGGTCGTGGTCGCCCAGGCCGTGTTTCGCACCGCCCATGGAGATGTGCGCGTCTTCCCAGGCCATCCACGCGTCCACCGCTCGGTTCCTGACCTCTTCGTCGGGGTCGGTGAGCAGCTCGTAGTAGGCGTCGACCAGTCTCCGGCCCGGGCGTGCGCCCGATGCCGCGCGGAAGGCGTCCCATTCCCGCGGGAACAGGCGGCCGACCGTCTCGGTGATCCATTCGACGGCGTCGGGGTTGGTGAGTGTGGTTGCCATCAGGACCAGTTCGCTGACGCGAGCGGGACGGGCCTGCGCGTAGGCCAGGGCCAGGGTTGTTCCCCAGGAGACGCCGTTGACCAGCCATTTATCCACGCCGAGGTGGGTGCGCAGGGCTTCGATGTCGGCGATCAGGTGGTGGGTTGTGTTACGGCCAAGGGCCGCCGGGTCGCCGGTGGCGAGGGGGCGGCTGCGGCCGCATCCGCGCTGCTCGAAGCCGACGATGAGGTATCGGTCGGGGTCGAAGTGCCGGCGATAGCCCGCGCCCATTCCACCGCCCGGACCGCCGTGCAGGTACAGCGCCGTCTTGCCCTGCGGATTCCCCGAAGTCTCCCAATAGATCTCCTGCCCATCCCCGACCGCGAGCATCCCGCTCGCGAACGGCTCGATCGGCGCGAAGGCCCAAGGAAACGACATACCCCGACCCTATTCCGCCGCGATCACTCCGCCCCGCCACCCACTCCGGAAACCTGCGGGAGAAGAGCGCTGGTTCGCAGGTGGCGAACCAGCGCGATGAGGCGGTCGGTGGTGGCGTTGGCGGGGTCGGTGAGGCGGAGTTGGAGTAGTTCCCGGCCGGAGGCGTGCAGGATTCTGGCGGTGTACTCGGGGTCGGGGAGGGCCGGGAATGCCTGCAGGAGTGGTTGTTCCAGATAGGCGCGTACGACCTCCTGGGATTGGGCGAGGCGGCGGTGGAGTTCCGGGGGTGCGCCGGCGGGCGGGAAGAGGAACAGGCGCCAGGTCGCGGGATGGGTGTCGATCGCGCGGACCACACCGGCGAAGGTGCTGATGAAAGGGTCCGGATCGACGGGTTCACCGGGATGGGAGACCGCCTCGGCGAATTGGGCTGCCGCGCGGGCGGCTTCGCGGTCGATGAGGGCGACGAAAACACCGGCCAGGTCGCCGAACTGCTGGTAGAGGACGGGACGGGTGATGCCCGCGGCCTCGGCGATGCGGTTCGGGGTGGCCGCGTGGAAGCCCTCGGCGGCCACGATGGCGTGGGCGATGTCGAGGATCTGCTCGCGGCGGCTCTCAGCGCTCATCCGCCTGCGTACACCTGGAGCGCCCGTCACCCTTGACACTCTAACTTACAACCTGTCAGTCTCTAACTAACAGGTTGAAAGTAGAGGTTGCGATGACGTCCCACTACCCGGAACTCGCTGAGCGGGTACACAACCAGCGGGTCCTACAGCCGGATCTCTACGGCCGCATCGACTTCCACGCCTCGCCGCACCGCTTCACCACCGACCTCGGCGACAGGTCATCGCTGCCGAAATGGGTCGCCGCGCGCGAACCGCTGCTCGCCGACGACCGCGTCGTCGAATTGATGCGCACCGCGACCATGCTCGGCGATGTCGTCGCCGACCCGTACGCCTCGCTGGTCCCGCGCTACGGCGTCCGCGGCCTCATCGACATGCTGCGGCAGGCCTGCCGCACCGGCGTCGACTCGATCCCCGGCGCACCCGCCGAGCTGCGGGCATTCATCGATTCCATGGAGGCCGCCCCCGGCTGGCTGGACATGGAACTGGTCGAGGAGGGCGCGCGGCACATGCGCGTCGGCGCGGCTTACCTGTCGCCCTTCCTGATTCGCGGTGCTTTCCTCGCGACCTTCCTCAATACCTATGCCGCGCTCCCGATGGCATTGACCGGCGCACTGTCCGGCCGCCGCGCTGCGCGCCGGGTCAACGAGACCGCGACCTTCTTCACGGTGACCACCCTCCCCGGTGCCCTGGAACGCCACGGCGAGGGCTTCGAGGCCGCCGCCATGGTCCGCCTGATGCACTCGATGGTCCGCTACAACGCCCTCGAACGCTCCGAGCAGTGGGATTCCGGCGTGTATGGCATCCCCGTCCCACAGGTCGACCAGATGCCCGCCGGGCTCATCAACATGTACCTGCTCGCGACCCTCGCCACCCGCCGCGGTCGCACCGAATTCAGCCCCCGCGAACGCGCCATGCTCGAATTCAGCCGCTACCGCTGCTTCCTGCTCGGCCTCCCCGAGGAACTCCTCCCCACCACCGCCGCGGGCATCATCGAGGTCTTCCACGCCCGCGCCGCACTGCTCCGCGACGGCTTCGACGACACCACCTGCGGCGAACTCGTCCGCTCCACCATGGACGCCTACCTGCGCCCCGCCAACTCGCGCTTCGACCGCGCGGCCGAGGCCGTCGAAAACAGCTGGAGCAGAGCCTTCTTCCTGGGCTTCGCCGGTGGCAACCGCGGGGCCGCGGCCGCCATGAGCGTCCACCTCCGCCCCGCCGACGCCGCCCGCGTCGCCCTCACCGCCCCGTTCATTCTGCTGCGCTTCATCCTCATGACCATCGCCACCCAGCGGCCCGCACTCCGCAAGGCCGCCGACACCCGCGCCATCCGCAAGCGCCTCGCCACCTACGGCAACCCCGAATACACCACCGACGCAAGCACTTACACGCCGACCGGGACCACCGTGTCGGGCGACTGACCGGTGCCGACCGCCCGTCGAATACGGCGCATGACCGGCCCCGAGCACCCGGTGCACGATTTCGATGGTCCGGGGCCGATGGTCAGCGGGCCGGGGTGGAGGAGGCGCGCAGGTGCCCGGCGTGCAGGGCCGCCTGCGAGCGATCGCTGAGACCGAGCTTGCGGGTCAGGCGGGTGACATAGTCGCGAATGGTGTTCTCGCTGAAGAACAGTCGATCGGCGACCTGCTGGTCGGTCAGCCCTTCGGCGAGCAGCAGCATGATCGTCATCTCCATGGTGGTCAGCGACGCGATCGGATCACGCGCCCGGCCTTCGCGATTGCGCAACTCGCGCATGAGGACCGGGGCGCTGTTGCAATCCAGGCGCGAGCCGCCGACGGCGATGACCCGCACCGCGTCGGCCAGGGCCAGCTCGGTCAGATCCTTGATCATGTATCCGGCCGCCCCCGCGTCCACGGCCGCGAGCATCCGATCGGGATCGCCGTCCGCGGTCAGGATCAGAAACCGGCTCGTGTCACGGTGTTTGCGGCAGATCGACAACCCGTCGCCGTCGGGCAGGCGGGGGTCGAGGATCACCACGTCGGGCTGTAGCCCGGGCAGCAGCGCGAGGGCGCGGTCCACCGAGTCGGCCTCGCCGACCACGGACACGGTCGGGTCGAGTTCGAGCAGGTCGGCGATGGCGTCACGAACGGTGCGGTCCCGGTCGGTCAGGACCACCCGCACCGGGTGCCGGGCCGAGGGTTGGGGGCGATGCGAGCCATCGCGGCTGTTGGGCTTCATCGCTTCACGATGCGCCCCGAGCCTCGCCGCGGCACGATCCGAACGGCACCGGCCACTGGGCCTTTCGGCACCGAAAGGCCCAGGTCGGATAATGCCGCGCTACCTCACCCTGGTCGTTGTCGTCGAGGGCGAGGTGGTGGGCACGTCGATCACATCCGGAACCTGCCCGCCGCCGAGCACAGGCACCGACGACGACGGTGAGGGCGGCGTCAGCGGCGTGCCACGATGGTCGGCACACCCCGACATCGCAGCCACCGACATCCCCAGCATCACCACGGTGATCAGCCGCTTGGGCACGTATCTCAACCTTTCCACGATTGACGCGAGACCCCTCAATCCTGGAGCTTTCATACCGAATCCACACCACCGAAGATCCATCGGCACACCTGGTCCCCCATCTGGCACAACACGGGCAACCACCGCAACGCTGGCACCCGCGAGTGGCACATTCTGGACGGGGTTTGCCGCTTCCCCTCCGGAATGTGCCACTCGACACTTCAGTGGAGGGCTTGGGTGAGGGTGGTGATCGCCTGGGCTACGGCGGATTTGGCGGCGTTGGTGTCGTGGAGGGTGTTGAGCATGACGAAGTCGTGGGTGATGGCGGCGTAGCGGACCTGGGTGACGGGGACGTCCGCGGCGCGGAGTTTGGCGGCGTAGGCCTCGCCTTCGTCACGGAGGACGTCGGCTTCGGCGGTGATGACCAATGCCGGTGGCAGGCCGGTGACCTTCGCGTTCACCGAAGCCGCCACCGCCGCGTCCTGGAAGACCAAGCCAGCCTGGGGCATCGTCTCCGCCGCCGATCGCACCATCAACCCCGAGGTCGAGCGCTTCGGCTACCGCCGCGCCGGACTCCGCAAGGTCGTCGAACTCGACGCACCCCACCTCGTCATGCACACCCACCCCGACGAGGTCACCGCCGAAATTACCGGCACCATCTCCGAACTGTCCTGACCTGCAACCCGATTCGCCAGAGGAGCACTTTCATGACCACCCAGCCGACCATCATCCTGGTACACGGCGCCTTCGCCGATTCCTCCAGCTGGAACGGCGTCATCCCCCGCCTGCGCGAGGCGGGTTACCCCGTCGTGGCCGCCGCCAACCCGCTGCGCGGCCTCGACTCCGACGCCGCCTACGTGGCATCGGTCCTCGACGGCATCGAAGGCCCGATCGTCCTCGCCGGCCACTCCTACGGCGGCAGCGTCATCACCGTCGCGGCCCACGGCAAGCCTGACGTGCGGGCTCTGGTCTATATCGCCGCGTTCATTCCCGCCGAGGGCGAGAGCGCCCTCGAGCTCACCGACAAGTTCCCCGGCTCCACCCTGGCCCCCACCACCACGCCCGCCTCCTATCCCCTTTCCGGCGGCGGCACCGGCACCGAACTGTCCATCCGCCAAACCGAATTCCCCGCCCAGTTCGCCGCCGACGTGCCCGCCGACCTCGCCGCCACCATGGCCGTCACCCAGCGCCCGGTCTCCCTCGACGCCCTCCAGCAATCCGCCACGGCCGCCGCCTGGCGCACCATCGCCAGCTACTCCCTCATCACCACCGAGGACAAGAACATCCCCCTCGAATCCCAGCGCTTCATGTCCACCCGCGCGGCCGCCCACACCATCGAAGTCCCAGCCTCCCACGCGGTCTCCGTTTCCAACCCCACCGCCGTAACCGACCTGATCCTCCTGGCCGCCCAAAAGTAGCCTCACCCGCCGAATGGCAAGTCCTGGAGGGGTTTTGCCCGATTCCCCTCCTGGACTTGCCACTCGATGGCTATGTCGAGTCAGGACCACCAGTTCACCCAGAGGTGGCCCTTGTTGGCTCGGATGAAGGCGTAGGGGTTGCCTCGGTAGGTGGCGGTGGCGATGGTGTCGGGGTCCACGATGAGGCCGGGTGGGGTGCCCTGGTCGGACCAGTTCCAGGCGCTGCCGTTCCACCAGTTCACCCACAGGTGGCCGTCGTTGCCTCGGACGAAGACGTAGGGATTGTTCTGGTAGGTCGTTGTCGCGATGGTGTCGGGGTCGACGGTGACGCCGGGTGGGGTGCCCTGGTCGGACCAGTTCCAGGCGCTGCCGTTCCACCAGTTCACCCACAGGTGACCGTTGTTGGCGCGGACGAAGACGTACGGATTGCCCTGGTAGGTGGCGGTGGCGATGGTATCCGGGTCGACGGTGAGACCCTGCGGGGTGCCCTGATCACTCCACGAACAGGCGCTGCCGTTCCACCAGTTCACCCACAGGTGACCGTTATTGGCGCGGACGAAGACGTACGGGTTGCCGCGGTAGCTGCTCGTGGCGATCGTATCGGGGTCGACGGTGAGACCCGGCGGCGTCCCCTGATCACTCCACGACCAGGCGCTGCCGTTCCACCAATTCACCCACAGATGACCATCATTCGCCCGCACAAAAACATACGGATTGCCCTGATACGTCGCAGTCGCGATGGTATCCGGATCGACCGTGCGACCCGGTGGCGTGCCCTGGTCACTCCACGACCACGCGCTGCCGTTCCACCAATTCACCCATAAATGGCCATCATTGGCGCGCACGAAGACGTAAGGATTGTCCCGATAACTGCTCGTGGCGATCGTATCCGGATCGACGGTCAGACCCGGCGGCGTTCCCTGATCACTCCACGACCACGCACTCCCATTCCACCAATTCACCCACAGATGACCATCATTCGCCCGCACGAAAACATACGGATTGCCCTGATATGTCGCGGTCGCGATGGTATCCGGATCGACCGTGAGACCGGGTGGGGTTCCTTGATCACTCCATGCCCATGCCATAGCCGCAGCTCCTTCCTGGCAGGTGCTTGCACGAGTGCCCCCCGATTCCGCGAAGAATACGAAATATTCACTCGCAGAATCATTCTCACCCCACCCTCATTCTCAGGTCAACGCCCCCAATCGATTTGAGCGGTCTCTCAAATTCCGTCCCGACCCCGAGATCAGCGATCCCAGATGCGACTGGCGAGGAAGGAGCGCCAGTCTGCGTCGGAGAACCAGAGTTCCGGGCCACAACCGGCGGACTTCGAGTCGCGGACGCCGACCCTGCCGTCGCCCAGGTAGATCTCTACGCACTGGCGGGCAGCATCGGATCTGCTCGACTTGTACCACTTGCCGGTCTCCGGGAGTTCTTTCATGCCACGTACTCCTTCGCGAGGGCGAGAACCATGTCCCTTGTGTCCGTTTCCGTCAACGCTACCTCCTCGATGGCCGCGATCGCTCCCCGATATCGGTCGATCTCCTCGGCCCGTTCGTGGTAGAGACTGCCAATCGCCCCTTCAACGAAAATCACTGTCGGCAAGGCGATTCCGCTGGTCCCCTTCGGGAATTCCAACAGCGTGAAGGGCTGGATGGTGAGGCCCCGGTGCGGGCCCACGGCGAACGGAACAACGCGAATGCTGACGTTCTCGCGATCTCCGATCTCGGCGATCCATCGCAGCTGGGCCGCCATCATCTCCGGGCTCGCCGGGCAGTGCCGGAGTACCGCCTCGGACAACAGTGCCTCCAGCCGAAAATTGGCCTCGTTCAGGCGAACTTGTCGATGGGTGGCGAGTTCCAGCAAGCGCTCGACGTTCACCGCCGAAATCTCCGGTTCGTCGATTCGAATGATCGCTCGGCGATATTCGGATGTTTGGAGCAAACCGGGCACGATCACCGGCTGATGCACGACGACCCGGTTGGCAGCGCCCTCGAGGCGGAGGAACCTTGGAAAGGTAGGCGCAACCTGATCGGCGTACGGCTTCCAGTAACCTTTCGAATTCCCTTGCGCCTTAGCGACTTTGTCCTGTTCGGACACCTCGGACCACAATCGCAGCGCCTCTTCGCAGACCTCCTGCGATGCGCCGTAGTGATCGAGTAACAGACCGATCAGTGGCCTGGTGAGCTTGGTCGGGCTACCCTCCTCCATTCGCATGATGACCTGCCGCGATACCTCCAGGCTCATCGCGGCGGCGAGTAGCGTCTGATGTGCGTTCTCACGTACTCCACGCATGAAGTTCCCGAAATCCATGCGAGAGACCGTCAATCCAGTCATTTCTTAGCCTCGCTATCAGGGAAATGCTCGCCACGGACACTACCGTGACGGACATCCATTGTATTTCGCACGAGGTCTGCCAAGGGCTTACTCCGGCAACAACATCGGGTGTCTACTGATCCCAGAGCGCTCGTTGAAAAAATCTTCGGTTCAGGTGTCACATCTGGGCCACTCGATCCGATAGGACAGCTGGAGTCGCAATGCCTTGGGATGCGTGGATTTTGTTGCTTATGACTGTTTTAGGTGGATCGCTGACGGCGATTTGCATTGGGGAAGACATCAGCGGTTCGGGAAAATCACACCGCAAACGATCCGGTCGGCATCGTGCGGCACGGCGACCGGTCAGGGGTTAGCCGTGGCGCATGCGATCAGTCATGAGGTGCCCGATTATCCGATTCAGAATCTCGATGTCGCCCGGCGCGGACTGGAGACGCATCGAGCATGCGCGAAAGGATGTGAAGCCAAACGATATTTCGCGGCGCTCGTGCCGCACCTGGAGATGATCGCCCGCCGCCGCGCCGCCTCGGCGGGGTGGAATCTGTGGAGGCAGGGGTGAAGTCGTGGCCGAGCTCGGTCGGAGGCATCGATCGATGCCTCCGACCGAGGGGTCAGGATTGCGAATCCTCCAGGGACGCGAACTCATCCGAGGCGGCGCTGCCGTTGAGCGACACGTCGTCGGCCGAGCCGCCCGCGTGGGCGAACTGCGCCAGCTGGCCCGCCAGGGAGTTCGGGACTCGGGCGCGCACCCGGGTGCCGGACTCCTCGTGCTCGGAGCTGAGGATCTTGCCGTCCGCGTGGATGCGGGCCAGCAGGTCGCCGCGGGTGTAGGGCAGCAGGACGCTGACCTCCACGTCGAGGCCGCCGAGGATCTGGCCCAGGCGGTCACGCAGTTGGTCGAGACCCTCGCCGGTGCGGGCCGAGACGAAGGCCGCGTCGGGCAGCCAGCCGCGCAGCTGGGTCAGCTCCAGCGGATCTAGCGCGTCGATCTTGTTGACCACCAGGAACTCCGGCGGAGCGGGAGTCTTGGACTCACGCAGCACGTCGGCGATGACCTCGCGGACCGCCTTGATCTGCTGATCCGGCAGCGGGTCGGAACCGTCGACCACGTGCAGCAGCAGATCGGCCCCGGTGACCTCCTCCAGGGTCGACCGGAACGCCTCGACCAGCTGGGTGGGCAGGTGGCGGACGAAACCGACGGTGTCGGTGAACACCACTTCGCGGCCGTCCTCGAGGGCGGCGCGCCGCGTGGTCGGATCGAGGGTGGCGAACAGGGCGTCCTGCACCAGGATTCCGGCGTCGGTCAGCGCGTTCATCAGCGAGGACTTGCCCGCGTTGGTGTAGCCGACAATCGCGACCTGCGGGATCCCGCTCTCGGCGCGCTTGGCGCGCTTGGTGTCGCGGGCGGTCTTCATCTCGCGGATCTCGCGGCGCAGCTTGGCCATTCGCTCGCGAATCCGGCGGCGATCGGTCTCGATCTTGGTCTCACCGGGACCGCGCAGACCCACACCGCCATTGCTGCCGGCGCGACCACCGGCCTGACGGGACATGGACTCACCCCAACCGCGCAGGCGCGGGAGCATGTACTCCATCTGCGCGAGCGAGACCTGCGCCTTGCCCTCACGCGAGGTGGCGTGCTGGGCGAAGATGTCCAGAATCAGCGCGGTGCGGTCGATGACCTTCACCTTGACGACCTTCTCCAGCGCGGTCAGCTGCGCGGGGGTCAGTTCACCGTCGCAGATGACGGTGTCCGCGCCGGTCTCGAGCACGATGCCACGCAACTCGTCGGCCTTGCCGGATCCGATATAGGTGGACTTGTCGGGCTTGTCGCGGCGCTGAATCAGCGCGTCGAGCACCTCGGACCCCGCGGTCTCGGCGAGCGCGGCCAGTTCGGCCATGCTCGCGTCGGCCTGCGCGGCCGTGCCCTCGGTCCAGACGCCGACCAGCACGACTCGTTCCAGTCGCAGCTGCCGGTATTCGACCTCGGTGACATCCTCGAGCTCGGTGGACAGACCCGCGACACGCCGCAGCGCGGCACGCTCCTCGAGCTGCTGCTCACCGACCGTCGGCGCGGCCGACCAGCCACCCCGGCCGGTCCCGGGCACGTCCTTGGTCTCCTCGTCGAGGTCTTCGGCGGGAGTGAACTCATACGTTTCTGGCTTACTCATACACCTCCATGGTCCCACGTCCCAACGAACGAGCGCATTCGGTTATTTCACGGCGAAGCGACGGATCAGGCGTCCTGCCACCACTTGGCGGCGATACGGCCGGTGGCGACCAGTTCCGAGGGGCCGCGCAGGGTGGCCGTGCCGTGGTCGATGCCGACGGTCACCACGCCGCCGGGGATGCGGACCTGGATGTGGCCGACGTCGCAGGACAGGTCGAAGCCGGTGGCGGCGAGGGCGGCCGCGGCGGCGGCCACGGTTCCGGTTCCGCAGGAACGGGTTTCGCCGACGCCCCGTTCGTAGACGCGCATGTCGACGCCCTTCTCGCCGTCGGAGCCGACGCCGAGGGCGGTCAGGATCTCGACGTTCACGCCCTTGGGAAACATGGTGTGGTCGAAGGCGGGGGCGTGCTCGAGGTCGATTTCGGCGAGCGCGGCGGGGGTCAGGGCCGGATCCACGCAGGCCAGGTGCGGATTGCCGACATCGATTCCCAGACCGGTGAATTCGCGGCCGTCGAGGGTGGCCGTCGAGGTGCCGAGGGTCTTCACCTGGCCCATGGCCACGGTCACCTCACCGTGCACGGGGTCGGCGTGGTGCACGACCACCGGGCGGGCTCCCGCCCGCGAGCCGACCACGAATTCCTCGCGTCGCTCCAGCCCCGTCGCGGCCAGGTAGTGCGCGAACACCCGCACCCCGTTGCCGCACATCTCCGCGATCGACCCATCCGCATTGCGGTAATCCATGAACCAATCCCCGGCGCCGACACCCTCGGGCAGCGCGGCCAGCACGCCGTTCTCGATCAGCGCACCCGCCCGCGCGACCCGCAACACCCCGTCCGCGCCGAGTCCCCGCTGCCGGTCGCACAGCGCCGCGATCCGGGATTCGGTGAGCTCGAGCCACGCGTCCGGGTCCGGCAGCACCACGAAATCGTTCTGGGTGCCGTGGCCCTTGCTGAATTCGATGTCAGCGGCGCTGTTCTCGCTCATGGCTACCACCGTAGTGCCCGGCAGCGCCGGGACATCCACCGCAGTACCCGACGCCCACCAGCGGATTCACCGTGGTCCCCGGCGCTGGCGGGATATTTCGTACAGGGCCACGGCGGCGGAGGCGGGAGCGCCCAGGGTGCCGTCGGTGGGGATGCAGATCAGTTCGTCGCAGACGTGCCGCCAGGCCGGGGGTAGTGACTCGCTCTCGTCGCCGAGGACCAGGATGGTGCCGCCGTCGAAGCGGGCGTCGTCGAGGGCGAGGCCGCCGTGATCGTCGCTGCCGACGATGCGGGTGTCGATGCCGCGGGCGCGCTGGCGGTCACGGAACGCGGCGACCTGCGCCGGGCCCGCGGCACGCAGCACCGGGACCGCGAACAGCGCGCCATCGGAGGCGCGCACGCTCTGCGGGTCGAAATGGTCTGCGCCGGAACCGGTGACGATGACCCCGCCCGCGCCGAAGGCGACCGCCGAACGGATGAGCGCACCCAGCCGCATCGCCGACGCCGGGCGGTCGATGACCACCACGGTCGCGGGATCCTCCGGCGTGCCCGGCACGAAATACTCGAGTTCCGGCCGCCGCGCCACCGCCACCGCCACGATTTCCGGGACCGCCTCGGTGGGTTCGGCCAACTCCGCCATCACCTCCGGCACCAGCCCGACCCCCGGCACCCCGCTGGTCTCCAGCAGCTGCCGAGCCCAGTCCGGCGGCTCGGGCGCGCCCAGCCGATAGACGAGTGTCTCCAGCGGCCAACGACATTCGAGCGCGCGCGAAATGGGCCGTCTGCCGTGCACCAGGAATCGACCGTCCCGCAACCGTTTGACCCTGTTACTCAGGTATTCCCGCCACAACTCCACCGAGGCATTCCGCGTCTTCCCACGGCCCGTCACCCCAGCAACCTAGCGCGCACCCCCGACATCCCACGCCCGATTCTGGCGTGTCCGCCCACCCTGGAGTGTCCGGCCCGACCGCACGCCCGGCTCGATCGGGGTGCGGCGGCCCCGGCAGGGCCTATCCGGTGGCCGAAGCCGCGTCGACCACGGCCGAAGCCGTTGCGGCCAGGACCGGATCCGCGCCGTCGAGCCAGTGGACGCGCTGGTCGCGGCGGAACCAGGAGCGTTGACGGCGGACGTAGCGGCGGGTGCCGATGAAGGTGCGCTCCCGGGCTTCGGGGAGGTCGTATTCGGCGTCGAGGAAGTCCAGGACCTGGGCATAACCGATGGCGCGGCGGGCGGTTTGGCCGTGGCGCAGGCCCAGGGTGATGAGGTGTTCGGTCTCCTCGACGAGGCCGGATTCGAACATCTTCGCGGTGCGCGCCTCGATGCGGGTATCCAGCTCGGCGGTATCGCGATCGACACCGAGAATGACCGTGCCCCAACGGGGTTCACCGATCTGCGGGGCGGAGGCCGCGAACGGCTTGCCGGTCAGCTCCACCACCTCGAGCGCGCGCACCATGCGGCGGCCGTCGGTGGGCAGGATGGTCGCGGCGGCCACCGGATCGGCCAGCTTCAGCGCCTCGTGCACGGCCACGGTGCCGCGATCGGCCAGCACCGCCTCCCATTTCGCGCGGATCTCCGGGTCGGTGGCCGGGAAGTCCCAATCATCCAGCAGCGCTTGGACATACATCATGGAGCCGCCGACGATGACCGGCGTGTGCCCGCGCGCCATGATGGCCTCGACATCGGCGCGGGCCGCGGACTGGTAGGACGCCACGGTGGCGGTCTCGGTGATGTCGAGGACGTCGAGCTGGTGGTGCGGGATGCCGCGGCGCTCGGCGAGGGGCAGTTTGGCGGTGCCGATATCCATGCCGCGATAGAGCTGCATGGCGTCGATATTGACGATCTCGCCGTGCAGGCGTTCGGCCAGATCCAAGGCCAGATCCGACTTCCCGGTGGCGGTGGGTCCCACCACGGCGACGGGCCTCACGCCGCGCCCCCCGGACGCCAGACGCTCACGTGGTAGCCGACACCGAACGGGGCGGCGGCGTAGAGGGTTTCGACCTCGGGATCGGCGGCATCGACCGCGAACAGTCCGGCCATGACCTGGTAGGCGGGCCGACCCTCGACCTCGAGTTCCGCGCACAGGCGGGTGTCGAGGGCCGCCAGCGCCGCGCGATCCCCCGCGCTCAGCGCGCGATCGATAGTGGCCTGGACAGCCTCGGCGCGCTCGTCGAGGTAGCGCGGGGCCTTCAGGGAAAGGGTTGCCGCACCGTCGCCGACGACCAGAACGGCGACGGGTTCGGGGGTGGCGTCGAGTTCGGCGCGCAGCTGGCGGCCGAAGGTCAGGCTCTCGTCGGCGGAGGCATCGGCCGAGATCAGACGCCCTTGCGCGACCGCCCCGGGCGCGACCTGCTCGCGCAGCCAGCCCGCGATCAACACCGGCAGCGGCAGCAGCGGATCCGCGCCGGGTCCCTTGACACCGGATTCCCGACCGACACGCTCGGCCACCGATCCGGCCAAACCAACCTGTACGTCTACTCCGTATCCCCGGAATGTGCCCACCGATTCCGAACCGATCATCCGGTCGGCAACCGCGTCTCCGGACCCCTCCTCCGGCTCCGCCACGCCGACCACGATCCACCGCGACGCGCGGGCCGCCAACTCCCCCGCCGCCCGCAGAACCGCAGCTCGCAGCGTCGCGACGGCGTCATCGCCCAGGGACCCGCCCGCACCCTCGAGTTCGGGTACCAGCACGGGCGGCGAGGGAACCAGCGACGCAACACAGAACACGCCGACAACCGTAGCGCTAACGCACCTCACCAGCCCCACCCCGGCCGCACCGCCGCGCCGCCGAAGCGGGCTCAAAGACAGCATTTCCCATCTCAGCCTGGTTGAATGGGATGCAGCTAGACCGATGAGCTAGGGCGTAACCAGGCAGCCGTGACGCGCGGCAGGGACGAGGAGCAATGACCGACAACAACGGAACCGAGAAGGCTACCCACCCGGAGTCGACCCCGACGCCCAAGCCCGGCGCCGCAGTGCCCGCTCCGAGCCATGCCCAGGTACCCACCCCGAGCAAAGCCCCGGTGCCCACCCCCAGCGAGAGCACCAAACCGTCTCCCGCGGCCACACCCCGCCGTAAACCCGAAGCCCCCAAGCCACATTCGGTGAAGCCCGCCCCCGGCCCGGCCACCCCGCATCCGCATCCGGTCGTGGTGCCGAGCGTGAGCGACCCCAGCCAGTGGGGCCGGGTCGACGACGACGGCACCGCCTGGGTCAAGACCGCCGACGGCGAACGCGTCATCGGCTCCTGGCAGGCCGGTGACGCCGCCGAGGGGCTGGCCCACTTCGGCCGCCGCTTCGACGATCTGGCCACCGAGGTGGCGCTGCTCGAGGCCAGGCTGGCCGCCGGCACCGACGCCCGCAAGACCAAGGCCGCCGCCACCGCGCTTGCCGAAACATTGCCGACGGCCTCGGTCATCGGTGATATCGACGGCCTGACCGGTCGGCTGCGGGCCATCATCGAACACTCCGACGAGGCGGCCGCGCATGCCAAGGAGGAGAAGGACCGCACCCGGCACGAGCAAACCGAGCGCAAAGAGGCCCTCGCCGCCGAGGCCGAGCAGATCGCCACCGACTCCACCCAGTGGAAGGTCGCCGGGGATCGGCTGCGCGAGATCCTGGACGAGTGGAAGACCATTCGCGGTGTGGACCGCAAGGTCGACGACGCGCTGTGGCGGCGTTTCTCCAAGGCCCGCGAGGCGTTCAACCGCCGCCGCGGGGCGCACTTCGCCGAACTCGACCGCGAACGCGCCGCCGCCAAGACCCGCAAGGAAGAACTCTGCGTGCGCGCCGAGGAACTGTCCGGGTCGACCGATTGGTCCGGCACCGCGGCCGTCTTCCGCGATCTGCTCACCGACTGGAAGGCCGCCGGGCGTGCCCCCCGCGAGGCCGACGAGCAGTTGTGGCGTCGCTTCAAGGCCGCCCAGGATGTCTTCTTCGCCGACCGCAATGCCGCGGCCAATGAGCGCGACCACGAATTCGAGCAGAACGCGGCCGCCAAGGAAGAACTCCTGCACACCTACGAGGACATCAACCCCGAATCCAACCTCGACGCCGCCCGCAACGCCCTGCGCGAACTCCAGGAGAAGTGGGACGCCATCGGCAAGGTCCCACGCGAGCGCATGCACGACCTGGAATCCCGCCTGCGCACCATCGAGAAGAAGGTCCGCGAGGCCGTCGACGCCCAGTGGCGCCGCACCGACCCCGAGGCCATGGCCCGCGCCGCCCAATTCCGCGAGCGTGTAGCCCAATACGAGGAACAGGCCGCCAAGGCCCAGGCCGCAGGCAAGACCCGAGACGCCGAAAAGGCCCTCGAACAGGCCAAGCAGTGGCGCGAATGGGCCGAAGCCGCCGAAGGCGCAGTCAGCCAGCGCTGAACCGGCACAACCCGATTCGATCCGGCGGCCCCGAAAGCCGCCGGATCGAATGCTCTCCGGCGGAATCCCGCGAACCGAAACGTAGGGCCCCTCGGCGCGAGCCTCCGTCTCCACGGGCGACGCGAGTCGGCAACTCCATCGGCGCGAGGCTGCGACACCGCGGGCGCGCCAAGTCCATGACGCGCGGCCCCGCATCGATGCGATACGCCGACCGGTGAATTCGGCTACGGCTCGAGAACATCTCGGCGCGGGGATCGGTGGTGATCAGGCTCGGAGCCTTCTTCGGCGCCATGAGCGCGTCCGATATGACGTTCGTGTCGAGGATGATCACGACTCGTGCCGGTCGGGGATCACCAACTCCACGTCCGCGGCGTCCAGCTCCCGCCTCAGGTTGGCCAGACGCTCGATGAGGGCGGCACCTCGGCCTCCATCGAATGGCCGTTTTGGGCGGCCCTTTTCCGAAGGCGTTCCTTCAACCTTCGGGTCCAGGTTGCGAATCGTGAGCGAGGCGGGCCGCTTCTTCCCGGTGCTCATGCAATCGACGCTATCGATGATCGCAGAAATCACACCGCGGTTCGGCTCAGTTGAGTTGGGCCGGGGCGGGCTGGGTGACGAACTCGTGGCGGGTGGGGCGGTGGGAGCGGCGGTATTCGGTCGGGGAAACGCCGACCTCGCGGTTGAAGTGGGCACGGAGGTTGGCGGGGCTGCCGAGGCCGCAGCGGTCGGCTACCGCGTCCACGGGGAGGTCGGTGAGTTCGAGGAGTTCGCGGGCTCGGATGAGACGCTGGGTGAGCAGCCATTGCAGTGGGGTGCTGCCGAGTTCGGCGTGGAAGCGGCGGGCCAGGGTGCGGTCGGAGAGGTTGGCGTGGGCGGCCAGGTCCGAAACCGTGAGGGGGCGTTCGAGATTGGCGAGGGCCCATTCGAGGGTCGCGGCCAGGCCGGGGTCGGCGGGCCGGGCGGGAACCGGGGATTGGATGTCCTGGGCCTGGCCGCCCGCGCGGTGCGGGGAGACGACGAGATAGCGGGCGGCGGCATTGGCGGCCCGGGAGCCCAGATCCTTGCGGATGAGGTGGATGCACAGATCCAGCCCGGCCGTGGTGCCCGCGCTGGTGAGGATGCGGCCGTCGTCGATGTAGAGGACGCCGGGGTCGATGTCGAGGCTGGGACAGCGCTCGCGCAGGGCGGCCAGATGACGCCAGTGGGTGGTCGCGCGGCGGCCGTCGAGCAGACCGGCGGCGGCGAGCACGAAGGCACCGCTACAGAGTGAGGCGATGCGCGCACCGCGTTCGTAGGCCGCGCGCACGGCATCCACCAGGTCGGCGGGCGGGTCCTCGCGGACGTTCGGGGTGGACGGGACGATCACGGTGTCGGCGCGCACGAGGTCGTCGTAGTCGTGATCGGTCAACGCTACGAAGGGATCTCGCAGGGTGGCGTGGCGAGCGCCGCGCGGGCCGCACAGCCGGAAGTCGTACCAGGTGTCCGAGGTGAAGCCGAGGGGCGGCTGATAGAAGATCTGGTACGGGATGGCCATTTCGAAGATCGGCATGCCGGGTGAGACGGCGACCGCCAGCGTTCCGGGATGACCGTTCGGCTCCATGGCTCGAATGTAGCGCCGCGGGCTGTCAGAAATCTAGCGCAGTGTGGCATTCCTGCCACTCGTGGATCGGGTTGCGGCTTCGCATAGTCGAAGACATGACCACGACGAGCGAGCGCACAACCCCTGTCCCCCAGCCGAATACGACGCCCGACCCGCACCGGTGGCGGGTGCTGGCCATCGCGGGGATCGCGCAATACCTCGCGATTCTGGATCTTTTCGCGGTCATCGTCGCGTTCCCGGCATTGCAGCAGTCCTTCGGGAACGCCTCGACCGGCGCGGTCTCGTGGACGCTCAACGCGTACACCATCGTGATGGCCGCCCTGCTGGTCCCCGCCGGTCGCTTCGCCGACGACACCGGTCGCAAACGCGGATTCCTGCTCGGCATAGCGCTTTTCGGGCTGGCGTCGATCGCCTGCGGCCTGGCCCCGAACCTGACGGTCCTGATCGTGGCGCGGGTGTGGCAGGCGGCCGCCGCCGCGCTGCTCGTCCCGACCGGGTTGGGCCTGGTGCTACCGGTGTTCCCGAAACGCGAGCACGCCACCGTCATGGGCGTCTGGACCGCCGTCGCCTCAGCGGGCGGCGCGAGCGGACCGGTGATCGGCGGGCTACTGCTGCAAGCCGACTGGCGCTGGATCTTCTGGCTGAACGCGCCGTTCACGGTGGTGGCATTCGCCTTCGGACTGAAGGTGCTGCCCGATATCCAGCAGCGCGCCGATCGGCGGCTGGATCTGCTCGGGGCGGCACTGATTCTCGGTGCCACCGCCGCCTTCACCACCGTGTTCGTGCAGGCCACCGCTTGGGGTTACACCGCGCCCGCCACCGTGGGCTGTCTGCTCGCGGCGCTCGCCCTGACCGCCTTGTTCGTCCGGCACGTGCGTCACCACCCCGACCCCGTGGTGAGCCCGATCGTCTTGCGGCACCGGTTGTTCCGCACCGCCACCCTCGGCGTCTTCTCCTATTACCTGGCCTTCGCCGCCCTGATTCTGGAGGCGACGCCGTTCATGACCGAGCAATGGCACTACTCGACCTTGCGTGCGGCCCTCGGCGTCGCCGCCATGCCGATCAGCTGCCTGCTGCTGTCGCCGTTCTCGGGCCGCTTCGTCGCCCTGGTCGGGGCCCGCGCCTCGGCGGCGCTGGGCGGCGCGACCGTTGCGCTCGGCTGCGTCTGGTGGGTGCTGGGCAGCGGGTTCTCGGATTCCTATGCGGTGGTGATGCTTCCGGGCGCGATTCTGGCCGGGGCCAGCACCGCGCTGTTGCAGCCGCCGCTGTTCGGGGCCTCGACCCTGCTGCCCACCGATCAGATCTCGCTGGGCTCCGGCACTTTGATGATGGCGCGGCAGACCGGCTCGGCGCTGGGCGTCGCCATCCTGACCGCCATCATGGGCGAGGCGGCGGGCCGGACCATGGCGGAGTTCCGGGCGGGCTGGCTCTACATGGTGGTCGCTGGGCTCGCCGCCATGGTCGCCGGACTCGCCTATCGGCCCGACCGCAGCCCGGCCCGGGCGTGATCCGGATGCGAAAAAGGCCCGGCGGCAACCGGATCGGGTTGCCGCCGGGCCCTGCTCGAAGGCTCAGTCCCTCGCCGAGTGCGCAGGCTCAGTTGTCGCCGAACAAGCGGCGGCGTTGCTGTTCTTCGGCCTGGGCTGCGGCCAGGCGGCGCTGTTCCTCGGCCGCGAGCTGCACCGAGGTGCGGGCCCACACCACCCGGACCCAGTGGAAGGTCAGCACGATGATCGCGATGGTCGCCACGATCAACCCGATGCCCGGGCCCGCGCCGTGGTAGTTGCCCAGACCCGGGGTCTGCCGGTGCCAGATGGACAGCACGCCGAACACGCTGCCGATGGCCGAGCCCGCGACCGCGATCCAGGCCAGCAGCCAGCGGCGGGTGATCAACGCCAGCACGGAGAACCCGATGCCGAACACGACCACGAACCACACGAACAGCCGCGAGGGCAGTCCGATGTGATCGGCCTGCGCGACCGTGTCGTACAGCAGCACATCGAAACCGCGCGTCTTGCCCGCGTGCGGCAGCACCAGCGAGGCCAGCAGCACGAACACCGAACCCGCGACCACCATGGCCCGCACGCCCGGGTCGATCTCCCCCGCGATCTTGCGCTCGACGGCCTCGAGATCCGAACGGAACTGCTCGAAGTCCTGACTGTTCTCGGCCGCCTTCATGCTCTCCTCGTTCGCCTCGGGTGCCCGATCTGACACCGGTTCCGCCTGTGCTGCTTGCTCTTCCGGGTTCTCCGGTCGGTCACCGCCCGCATCGGGGCCGGTGGGCTGCTGCTCGGTCATACCGCTCGCGATCCTCGCTCACGCCTGGCGCGTACTGATTGGTCGGCGGCGGGCGGTCCGGAGTTCCCGCCACGGGCGAATCCACCCGCACGTACCCAACGCATCCTGCCCTATGACGCTGCGTAGTTGACAGCGACCCCGCCATTCCGGCAAACCACGCAGACGAGGAAGCGCCGGAATGACACGGAAGGCGCGGCCGGAACCTCAGTCGCCGCAGGCGGAACCGCAGCCCGCGGCGGCGGTCTCGACCACGATCGGAGCGCCGATGCCGGGCAGGCCCAGGCCGACGCCGATGGGGGCGGTCTTGGGGGTGATGCCGCGTGCGTGGGCGTCACCGGCCGCGGTGCGGCGGTGGGTCAGCACTTCGCCGTCGGCGATGAGGTAGTGCGGGGCCGCGCCGGTGACATCGATGGTGATGATGTCGCCGGGGCGGATCTCGGTGCCGGGGGCCGGGTTCACCGGCGGGCGGAAGTGGACGAGGCGGCCGTCGCGGGCGCGGCCGGACATGCGGGCGGTCTTGTCGTTCTTCTTGCCCGCGCCCTCGGCGACCAGCAGTTCGACGGTGGTGCCGAGCAGGGCCTGGTTGCCTTCGAGGGAGATCCGCTCCTGTAGCGCGATGAGGCGGTCATAGCGTTCCTGCACGACCTCCTTGGGCAGCTGATCGGGCATGGTCGCGGCGGGAGTTCCGGGGCGGATCGAGTACTGGAAGGTGAAGGCACTGGTGAAACGCGCCTGCGCCACCACATCCAGGGTGGCCTGGAAGTCCTCCTCGGTCTCGCCGGGGAAGCCGACGATGATGTCGGTGGTGATGGCCGCGTGCGGCATGGCCGCACGCACCTTCTCGATGATCCCGAGGAACTTGGCGCTGCGGTAGGAGCGGCGCATGGCCTTCAAAACCCGATCCGAGCCCGACTGCAACGGCATGTGCAGCTGCGGGCACACGTTCGGCGTCTCCGCCATGGCCTCGATGACGTCGTCGGTGAACTCGGCCGGGTGCGGGGAGGTGAAGCGCACCCGCTCGAGGCCCTCGATAGTTCCGGTGGCGCGCAGCAGCTTCGCGAACGCGCCGCGGTCGCGCTCCTCGGTCGGGTCGGCGAAGGAGACACCGTAGGAGTTCACGTTCTGACCCAGCAGCGTCACCTCGAGCACGCCCTGATCGACCAGCGCCTGCACCTCGGCGAGCACGTCGCCGGGCCGCCGGTCGACCTCCTTGCCGCGCAGCGACGGGACGATGCAGAACGTGCAGGTGTTGTTGCAGCCCACCGAGATCGACACCCAGCCCGCGTAGGCGGACTCGCGCTTGGCGGGCAGCGTCGACGGAAACGCTTCCAGCGCTTCGATGATCTCGACCTGGGCCGCTTCATTGTGGCGGGCCCGCTCCAGCAGCACCGGCAGCGAGCCGATGTTGTGGGTGCCGAACACCACATCCACCCAGGGGGCCTTCTTGACTACTGTGTCGCGGTCCTTCTGCGCCAGGCAGCCGCCGACGGCGATCTGCATGCCCGGGCGGTCGGCCTTGATCGGGGCGAGGTGGCCGAGGGTGCCGTAGAGCTTGTTGTCGGCATTCTCGCGCACCGCGCAGGTATTGAATACGACCAGGTCAGCGGTGTCGCCCGCCACGGCCTTGACGTATCCGGCGTCCTCGAGCAGACCCGAGAGGCGCTCGGAGTCGTGCACGTTCATCTGGCAGCCGTAGGTGCGTACCTCGTAGGTCCGGGCCGGGGAATTCACCCAACCAGGGTAATAGCTGCCCGGCGCAGGCCATAAACGCCGTCCCCGCCGGGTGACCGGGGTCTCGCGGCGGTCGCATCGATGGTCGGGCGATTGTCGCCGAATCATCGTGCCACCGGGCATTCGCGGTCTCGGCGGTGTCAATCGCTGGTTACGCGCGGGTGTCGAGACTCGGCACAGTTCGAACCGCAAAGGCAAAGACGAGCATTTCGGGCGCGAGGTGGTTAGGGTCACTGGTCATGACCGACGTGGCCGATTCCGTCAGCACCTCCGCGCCGATGATCTCGATGCGGAATGTGGACAAGCACTTCGGCTCGCTGCACGTACTGCGTGACATCAATCTCGAGGTGCCCAAGGGGCAGGTCGTGATCGTGGTGGGACCCTCGGGCTCCGGCAAGTCGACCCTGTGCCGAACCATCAACCGGCTCGAAACCATCGACTCCGGTGACATCGCCGTCGACGGCGTGAAACTGCCCGACGAGGGCAAGGCCCTCGCAAAGCTGCGCGCCGATGTGGGCATGGTGTTCCAGCAGTTCAACCTGTTCGCGCACAAGACGATTCTCGACAATGTGATGCTCGCGCCGGTGAAAGTGCGCCGCATCGACAAGGCGGCCGCCCGCAAGCGGGCGCTGGAGCTGCTCGACCGGGTCGGCATCGCCAACCAGGCCGACAAGTACCCCGCACAGCTCTCCGGCGGGCAGCAGCAGCGCGTGGCCATCGCCCGTGCGCTGGCCATGGACCCGAAGGTGATGCTGTTCGACGAGCCGACCTCCGCACTCGACCCGGAAATGGTGTCCGAGGTGCTCGAGGTGATGGTCGGGCTGGCCCGCGACGGGATGACCATGCTGGTCGTCACGCACGAGATGGGCTTCGCGCGCCGGGCCGGCAATCGGGTGCTGTTCATGGCCGACGGGCAGATCGTCGAGGACACCGAGCCCGAATCCTTCTTCACCGCACCGAAATCGGATCGCGCCAAGGACTTCCTGGGCAAGATCCTCTCGCACTGACCCACTCCGTTACCGACTTCGTTCCATGGGGGAAGACCCCGCACTCCACGAGAGAACAGGACGTTCGATGAGGATCAACCACGCAATCCGGATCGCCGCCGGAGTGGCTGCCCTGGCGCTGACCGTCACCGCCTGCGGTGGCGGCAGCAACAAGTCCGCCGGTGAGCACGCCGCCAGCGGCAAGCTCACCGTCGGCATCAAGTACGACCAGCCGGGCCTGGGGCTGCTGAACAAGGACGGCAGCTACAGCGGCTTCGACGTCGATGTCGCCAAGTTTGTCGGCGACAAGCTGGGTGTGAAGCCGGAGAACATCACCTTCAAGGAGTCGCCGTCGGCGCAGCGCGAGACGCTGATCCAGAACGGGCAGGTCGACTTCATCGTGGCCACCTACTCGATCACCGACGCGCGCAAGGAGAAGGTCGACTTCGCGGGCCCCTACTTCCAGACCGGGCAGTCTCTGCTGGTGCGGTCGGACAACACCGACATCACCGGGCCGGAATCGTTGAACGGCAACAAGAAGCTGTGCTCGGTCAAGGGCTCGACCCCGGCACAGAAGATCAAGGACAAGTACGTCAGCGCCAAGGAAGTCCAGTTGCAGGAGTACGACACGTACTCGCTGTGCGTGGAGGCGCTCAAGTCCGGCGCGGTCGACGCGGTCACCACCGACGACATCATCCTGCGCGGTTACGCGGCGCAGTCGCCGGGCGCGATCAAGGTGGTCGGTGCCACCTTCAGCACCGAGAAGTACGGCATCGGCGTGAAGAAGGGCGACGCCGACACCCGCGGCAAGATCAATGACGCCATCGACGCCATGATCACCTCCGGCGCGTGGAAGGCCGCCCTGGAGAAGAACTTCGGATCCACCGGCTTCCAGATCCCGGAGCCGCCCAAGGTCGACCGGTACTGAGGCACGGACGCGCGCCGGATGATTTCACGGTGGAGTTATTCATGAAATCACCCGGCGCGCTTCGTTTTCCGATCGGAGGAATGGGGCAGTCGTGTTCGACCTGATCTCCAACTATCACACCAAACTGCTCGACGCGTTCTGGGTGACCATCAAACTGACGCTGTATTCGGCGTTCTTCGCGCTGATTCTCGGGACCGTGGTGGCGGCCATGCGGGTGTCGCCGATTCCGATCGCGCGCTGGATCGGATCGCTGTACGTCAACATCATTCGCAATACGCCGTTGACGCTGATCATCGTGTTCACCTCGCTGGGCCTGTACAACACGCTCGGGGTCCGGCTCGCGCCCGAGGGCCCGGACAGTATCCCGGAGAACAACTTCCGGCTCGCGATTATCGGATTGAGCGTCTACACCGCGGCTTTCGTGTGCGAGTCGCTGCGGTCGGGCATCAATACGGTGCCGTTCGGGCAGTCGGAGGCGGGGCGCTCGCTCGGGTTCACCTTCGTGCAGAACCTGCGCCATGTGGTGCTGCCGCAGGCGTTCCGGTCGGTCATCGCGCCGCTGGGCAGCGTGTTCATCGCGCTGACCAAGAACTCGACCATCGCCTCGGCCATCGGTGTGGGTGAGGCCGCGCTGCTCATGTGGGAGATGAACGAGAACGAGGCGGCGGTGCTGAACATCGGCGCCATCTTCGCGCTCGGGTTCGTCATTCTGACGCTGCCGACCGGCCTGTTCTTCGGCTGGCTGGCCAAACGATTCGAGGTACAGCGATGACCGCCTCGGTGCTCTACGACGCACCCGGACCCCGCGCGCGGGTGCGGTATCGCGTCTACTCGGTGATCGTGGTGCTGGTCGCGGCGGCCGTGCTCTGGTACGTCTACCGCGGGCTGGCCGACAAGGGACAGTTCACGGCCGCGAAGTGGAAGCCGTTCGTGGAGGCCGACGTCTGGCGCACCTATCTGCTGCCGGGCCTGCGCGGCACCCTGGAGGCGGCGGCGCTGTCGATCGTGTTCGCGCTGATCCTGGGCACGGTCTTCGGCATTCTGCGATTGTCGGATCATCGCGTCGTGCGGGTGATCGCGGGCGTGGTGGTGGAGATCTCGCGGGCCATCCCCGTGCTGATCCTGATGATCTTCCTGTACAATCTGTTCGCCAAGAACAATGTCTTCCTGCCCGAGCAGCTGGCGCTGGCGGCCGTGGTGGTGGCGCTGACCATCTACAACGGGTCGGTGATCGCCGAGATCGTGCGGTCGGGCATTCGTTCGCTGCCCAAGGGGCAGTCCGAGGCCGCGATCGCGCTGGGCATGCGCAAGACGCAGGTGATGGTGTCGATTCTGCTGCCGCAGGCGGTGACGGCCATGCTGCCGGCGCTGATCTCGCAGATGGTGGTGGCGCTCAAGGACACCGCGCTGGGGTACCAGATCACCTATCTCGAGGTCGTGCGGTCGGGTGCGCAACTCGGTGCGGCGGAACAGAATCCGATTCCGTCGCTGATGGTGGTCGGCATCGTCATGATCGCCATCAACTACACGCTGACCGTGATCGCCACCCGGCTGGAGAAGTGGCTGCGCACCCGCAAGCGCGGCTCGCGGACCGTGCTCACGCCGGGCAACATCGCACCGCCCCCGGGCATGGACGTCGTCATGGCCGACCAGCCCGCGGCCGGGGTGATCGGCGACGCGCGCTCCGGCGCCTGATTCGCTTCCCGGTTCGGGACCATGATTCCCGAACCGGGACCGGGCATTCCAGGAATGCCGCCCCGACCTGCGGACAACTGCCACATCCAGCTCGCATACTGGTTTCATGAACGAAGACGACACCACTCGAAGAGAATTCGTCTTCGGGCTCTTCCTGGCCACCGTGATCGCTCCCCTCCTCGCCGGCCTCACCGCCTTCACCGCCGTCCTCGGCTTCCATCTCGCCCACGCGAGCGCCGAACGCCTGCGCGCCGCCCGCCGCGAGAAGTCCACCGCGCCATTGGCACCCCACATGGCCGCCCACCGCGCCCTCCGCCACACCAACCAACGCCACGCCCGCCGCACGATCTCCACCCGCCGCCCCGGCGGCGTGCCGCACTGACCGGAGGCGGAATCGGTCCGCCTAGGCTGATATTCATGGAATCAGCCCAGAGTGATCGCGCGACCGGCCGATGAACGAGCCCCTCACCTACGCCCCGGCCGGTATCACGGCCCCCGCCGATCCCACCTGGACCACCACCCTGCCCGGCTTCCGCCGCTTCGAACGCACGGTGCCCCTCGGCCACGGCACCGAACTCTGGGACCGAGCGAGCGAGGAACTGCTGAGCTGGGGCGTGAAGCGCCGCAGCGGCTTCCACGTCACCCCACTCGACACCCCCGACCTCCGCGTCACCCCGGGCGCGAATTTCCGGATCACCGCCGGATGGGGACCCATAGCGATCCACGAACCGGTACGCGTGGTCGCCGTCGTCGACACCCCCGACCGCGCGGGCTTCGCCTACGGCACCCTCCCCGGCCACCCCGTCTCCGGCGAGGAAGCCTTCATCCTCCACCGCACAACCGACGACCGGATACTCCTGACTCTCCGCTCCCTTGCCCGCCCCGCCCCGAACGGCCCCTGGCGCACAACCTTTCCACTCCTGCTCGTAGCCCAGCGCTACTACCGCCACCGCTACCTGCGCGCACTGGCGGACTGACACGGCTCCTACCCGGAGCATCTGTCAACGGACGAATCGTCATCGGCCGAGGCCGAGCCTTATGGCTGCTTCGACGGGTGAGTAGTTGCCGTCGGGGCGGTCGATCTCCAGGGGGGACGCGGGTTGCAGGGCCGGTGTGGCCATGAAGCGGGGGGTGCTGCCGTGGTGTGCTTGGGCGGCGTGGATCAGGAATGGGTGGCACAGGTAGATGTCACCGGCGTGGCCGGTGGCGCAGGTGATCGGGGCGGTGGTGGTGGCCTCGAGAATCCCGGTTTCAGCGATGCGGGTCGCGTCGAGACCCTGCTCGCCGTAGGCGAACAGCCGTGCGGAGACGGCCAAGTGGGAGCCGACGCGGATGCGGGTGGGCGCGTCGGCCCCACTCACGTCGGTGAACAGGACGAACAGGAACAGCGCGCGCCCGCGCGAACGGTAGTTGGTGAAGGAATGGCCCGACCAGCCCTCGGGTAGATAGCTGCCCTCGAAATGCCAATAGTCGTCGTGCGGTGGATCCGGATGCGGAAAGCGGACCTGAATCGTCCCGGAATCCGACCCGCGCCCCCACCGGCCCGGCCCCACCAAGCGGTCGAAGGCGTTCTCCAGCACCGGCATCCGCATGATGCTGCGGAACGGCTCGACATCGTAGCCGGGCAGCCGCACCAGCGGCTTCGCCCACGTGGCCGGATCGTCCGCGACACAACCGGTATCCGGCCACATGATCTCGAGGCACCGTCTCGCGACCTCCCGGGAGAACATCCCCTCCACCCGGACGAAACCGTCTCGAATGAACGAGCCGACCTGTTCCGGACCCACGATCCCCGCACCCGGCACCGCTGGTAGCGCACGCACAGAAGGATCGTCACACCGCGACGACACCACCGCCTAGAGGCCAACGGTCCAGCACAAAGACCCTCACCCGCCCTGGGCCCGGCAAACCACACTCACTCGGAATCGAGAGCGGCACGCGACAATTCGTCCCGCACCACCGCATAGGCGACGGATTGGCCGAAGCCCCGGCGCGCCAGCAGGCCGACCAGGCGGCGGGTGGCCTTGTCGCGATCGAGACCGCCCGGCAGGCTGCGGATCTTGGCGCGAACCAGTTCCGCCGCGCGCTCCCGCTCGTCATCGACCGGCTCCGCGCTCTCCTCGGAACCAGCTGTGCCGGAGCCGAACTCACGACTCGCCGCGCGCCCTCGCGTGGGGCGAATCCGATCGCCGCGCGAGGCGATGGCCGGAGTATCCGGACGGGTGCCGTGCGGAGCATCGAACGGGTCGTCGGGGGCGAACCTGTCGGCAAGTTCGGCCTTGACCACCCCGTAAGCGGTGGCGGGGTTGTAGCCGCGGCGGGCGAGCATGGCGACCAGGCGGCGGGTTGCCTTGTCGCGGTCGAGGTCCGAGGGGAGCGACGGGAGCTTGCGGCGGACCAGGTCGGCGGCTCGGGCGGTTTCGTCCTCGGCGGTGACCGATTCGAGGGCGGGTTCGGCGTGCTCGGGTGCGATGCCCTTGCGCCGCAACTCCTCGGCGAGCACCTTCTTGCCCTTGCCCGCGTAGGTGTGGCGTGAACGCACCCACTGCTGCGCGAACGCCGCGTCGTCGATCAGCCCGACCTCGGTCAGCCGATCCAGCACCCGCCCCGCCACCGCGGCGCTGAATCCCTTCTCCGCCAACCGATCCGCCAGCTCCACCCGGCTCCGAGCCCGATCGGTCAGCAAGCGCAGGCAAACATCCTTCGCCTGCGCCTCGGTTCCACCGCCCGGCATACCCTCCGCTCCGGCCGACTCCTGTCCCGCACCCGCGCGCCCACGTCGCCGCCGACCGCCCCCGGCAGCCGCGGAGACCTCGGAGTCATCCCCGTCGCCGCCGACCCGCGCCGGGCCGGAATCCGCCCGACGACGATTCCCCCGTCGCCCACGCGCACCGGCACGCCGGTCCTCCCCGTCGCTGTCCGAATACGCCTCCAGCGCTTCCGGATCAGCCCCGCGCCGCCCCATACCGCGATGAGCCCCCCTCCCATCAGCCGCACCGATCGGTGCCTCCCCCGGCCGCCGCTCCGCCGCACTCGCGCGCGCTCCTGGCCGCCCCTTCCCCTCCGAAACCGCCCACACCCCAGACGTTTTCGACGCAGCGGTCGCCTCGGCGAGCGCCGCACGCGCGGCCCGCAATTTGTCCTGGCTGCCAGCAGCGGGCGGGATCGGCGCAGCACCCGACTCGGCCGCCGCATCAACATCACCGTGCCGACGCGACGATCCCCTGCTCGTGCCGCGATTCTCTGATTCCTCGCGCGCTTGCCCGCTGGTCCGGCGATTCTCGCGTTCCGCATGGCGAGGTCGCCCCTCCGATTCGGGGACGGCGGCCGCGGCGGTTGCCCGGGCGAGGGCGGCTCGCGCGGCGCGCAGCTTCTCTTCGCGGGTGGTCGTCGGTGAGATCGGCTCTACGAACGGGTGGTTGGTGATTTCCCCGGCGCCGAACCCAGCGGCACGCGGCTCGGCGCCTGCGCTGATCGACTCCGGCGCGAACGGCTCCGGCGCTCGGGGTGACGGAGTGGGCGCGAGCGGGTTCCCGCCGTCGCCGGGGGCAGTGGGCGCTTCCTCTCGCCACTGCCCCGGCGAGCGGCGTCGCCCGGTGGGCGAACGGCGGTGGGGGCTGGATGGATTCGGCGGGTGGGACGCATCGGGTGAGCGCGGGTCGTTCGCGGCGGGCTCGACATCGGGTGAGCGGTGCGCTGGTTCGACCCCGGGGCCGATGGTGGCGGGGTCCGGTGGGCGCGGAGCGAGCGGGGCAACCCGGTCGGACGCACCGTCGGTGGTGTGCCAGGTGGAGCTGCGGGTGGCCGCCGAATTGTCTTCGGAGGGAGCGTGATCGGCCGCGCTGTGGGTGGCCGGTCCGTAGTTCCATGTGCCGGCGCTGGAGGTGTAGGGGTCGGCGGAGTCTCGGCCGAAGAGGTCGTGGCTCGGCTCGGAGGTTCGGGAAGCCGTGGGGCGGAAAGCGCGTCTGGCCGCGCGGGCGGCGGTTGCGTCGAGTTGGCGGCGGAGGCGTTCCACCGCTTCCAGTTGGGGGGTGGGCCCCGGCGGGTCAGGCCGGGGCCCTTCGGAATCCCGAGGGGTCATCGATCAGAAGTCGGCGGGGGCCTCTTCGGCGGTGACGTCCGCGCCGATGCCGAGCTTTTCCTTGATCTTCTTCTCGACCTCGTCGCGGACATCGGTGTTCTCGAGGAGGAACTTGCGGGCGTTCTCCTTGCCCTGGCCGAGCTGGTCGCCCTCGTAGGTGTACCAGGAGCCGGACTTGCGGATGAAGCCGTGCTCGACACCCATGTCGATGATCGAGCCCTCCTTGGAGATGCCGACGCCGTAGAGGATGTCGAACTCGGCCTGCTTGAACGGCGGCGCGACCTTGTTCTTGACGACCTTCACGCGGGTGCGGTTACCGACCGCGTCGGAGCCGTCCTTCAGCGTCTCGATGCGGCGCACGTCCAGGCGAACCGAGGCGTAGAACTTCAGCGCCTTACCACCGGTGGTGGTCTCCGGCGAGCCGAACATGACGCCGATCTTCTCGCGCAGCTGATTGATGAAGATGGCGGTGGTGCCCGAATTGTTCAGGGCCGAGGTCATCTTGCGCAGCGCCTGGCTCATCAGGCGGGCCTGCAGACCGACGTGGCTGTCACCCATCTCGCCCTCGATCTCGGCGCGCGGCACCAGGGCGGCCACGGAGTCGATGACGATGATGTCGATGGCGCCGGAACGCACCAGCATGTCGGCGATTTCGAGCGCCTGCTCACCGGTGTCGGGCTGGGAGACCAGCAGCGCGTCGGTGTCGACACCGAGCTTGCGGGCGTAGTCCGGATCCAGCGCGTGCTCGGCGTCGATGAAGGCGGCGACACCGCCCGCGGCCTGGGCATTGGCGACCGCGTGCAGCGCGACCGTCGTCTTACCCGAGGATTCCGGGCCGTACACCTCGACGATGCGCCCGCGCGGCAGGCCGCCGATGCCGAGGGCGACATCCAGCGAGATCGATCCGGTCGGGATCACCGAGATCGGCTGGCGCTGCTCCTCGCCCAGGCGCATCACCGCGCCCTTGCCGAAGCTCTTCTCGACCTGCGCCAACGCCAGTTCGAGGGCCTTGTCACGATCGAAAGCCGGTGGTGCCATGGTCAGTTCCCCTTCTCAACGGGTGTGTCTCTTGCTGGGGTTGGCGCCCACGTTAGAGGGAGGCACCGACAAGTTCCGACGACGAGCGTAGACGAACAGGTGTTCGATGCAAGCGACGCGCTGAACGACACGCGAAAGACCTGGCGGCAAACGGCCGGCAAGCCCACGTCCGGGCCAGGTCAGGGCACGATCGCGACCATACGATCGTCGACCAGCGTCTGCGATTGCTTGAACATCCGCAGCGCCGACAGCACCTCGACGTCATTGATCCCCGGCAGCGCGCCCAGCGACTCGGTGACATACCGGTACAGGTGCGCGGTGTCGTGACACACCACCGACGCGGTCAGATTCGCCGTCCCGGTCGTCGCCGCGACATAGGCCACCTCCGGATGCGTGGCGACGGCCTGCCCCACCGCCTCCAGATCGCCGGGCCGCACCCGCATCCACAGCATGGCCCGCGCCGCGTAACCCATTCGCTCCAAAGCGAAGTCGAGATCGAAGTACAGCACCCCGGACGCGACGAGCTCGTTCATGCGCCGCGTCACCCGGCTCGCGCTCCACCCGGTGGCGGCCGCGAGCTGCGCGTAGGAGGCGCGCCCGTCGCGCCCCAGCATCGCCAGCATGGCCTCGTCCTCGCGCGACAGCTCGACCTGCCGCTCCGGCCCACGCGGCTCCCACATGGGCGGGCGCGGACCGAGTTCGCGCAATTGCTCCGGGGTGAACAGATGGCCGTAGCGCGGCCACTCCTCC
This sequence comes from Nocardia seriolae NBRC 15557, assembly GCF_007990715.1. Taxonomy (GTDB): domain Bacteria; phylum Actinomycetota; class Actinomycetes; order Mycobacteriales; family Mycobacteriaceae; genus Nocardia; species Nocardia seriolae. The sequence goes on from NZ_BJWY01000012.1 coordinate 73,763, forward strand.
TCGAACGGGAACTGCCGCATCACCTCGTGCACGGACAGCTCGAGCACCTGAGCGGCCCGCGGGATCATGCGCAGCAGCAGCTCCTCCTGCCGCTCCGCCGACCGCGGTCGGCACACGCAGGTCACCTCGAATCCGGTGGCCAGCAGGGAAACCCAGCTCACGTCCGGCAGCCGGGCCAGCGCCTCGGCCAGCGGCACCGCCCGATTCGGCGCGGTCTTGATGCGCAGGATCCACCGGGTGCGCCCGAGCGGCACGGTATTCACCTGGCCCGCGACGTGGATCATGCCGCGCCGCCGCAGCGACCGGTAACGCCGGGCCACGGTCTGCTCGGAGACGCCGAGCACCGCGCCGAGCCGGGCGAACGGGATGCGCGCATCGATGACCAGGCCGTGAATGATCTGCTTGTCGAGGGTATCCAAGACGGAGGATTCGTCCGCCTTCTCACTATCCATGGGAGGAATCCTTCGTAATCAGCGGTGCAGCTATGGGATACAAGCCTTCCCCGCGAGTCTAAGTGACGAAATCGCTCGCTCTTCTGGAGGTTCCAATGCGGAAATGGCTCCCGCTGTTCGCGGCCTGTCTGGGCACGCTCATGCTCCTCATCGACGTAACCATCGTGAACGTCGCCCTTCCGGATATCGCCGTCGATCTCGGCACCGGCCTGTCCGGATTGCAGTGGGTCGTCGACGGTTACGCCCTGGCCCTGGCCGCGTTGCTGCTGGTGCTGGGCTCGCTCGCGGATCGGGTCGGCGCGAAACCCATCTATCTGGTCGGCCTGGTCCTGTTCGCGGCGGCCGCGCTGGCCTGCGGCCTCGCCCGGTCCTCGGAGTGGCTGATCGCCGCGCGCACCGCGCAGGGCATCGGCGGCGCGGCCATGCTGGCCACCACGCTGTCGCTGTTGCACGCCACCTATACCGGCCGCGATCGTGGTGTCGCGTTCGGCGCGTGGGGCGCGGTGGCGGGCGCGTCCGCCGGGATCGGCGTGGTGCTCGGCGGCGTGCTCACCGATCTGCTGTCGTGGCGGTGGATCTTCTTCGTCAACCTGCCCATCGCCGCGATCACGATTCCCTTGACCGCCATCGCTTTCGGGCCGTCCCCGCGGCGCGCCGATCGCGGGATCGACCCGCCCGGCATGGCCGCCTTCGCGCTCGCCGCGACCGCGATCACCTACGGCATCATCCGCGGCGGCGAACACGGCTGGACCGATTCGCGCGCGGTCGCCACGCTGATCGCCGGCGGGCTGGCGCTGACTTCGTTCCTCTTCATCGAATCACGCAGCGCCGCACCGATGCTGCCGTTGCCGCTGCTGCGCCACACCGGCCTGGTCGCGACCCTGATCGCCGCGCTCGGCATGAGTTTCGCGGCCTTCGCGGCCAGCCCGCTGATCTCGCTGTGGCTCCAGCGGCAATCGCACCTGAGCCCGTTGCGGGCCGGGCTGTCGCTGCTGCCGATGTCGATCAGCGCCTTCCTGGTGTCGGGTGTGTTCGGGCGACGGCTGCACGATCTGTCCCCGCGGTGGACGATCGGCGGTGGCCTGGTCACGATCGGCGCGGGCAGCGGGCTGATGACCCTGATCGACGCCGGATCCTCCTGGGCCGCCGCGATTCCCGGGCTGCTGGTCATCGGCGCGGGTGTCGGGGTGATGGCCCCGCCGCTGGTGGCCGTCGGCATGGCCGCGGTCCCGCCGCAGCAGAGCGGCACGGCAGCCGGTGCGGTCAACACCGCGCGGCAGCTGGGGCTCGCACGCGGAGTGGCGGTGCTGGGCACGGTCTTCCGCGGCGCCGCCGGTGAGCGGCTCACGCCGTCACACTTCGCGACCGGGCTCGACTCGGCGGTCGCGGTCGCGGCCGCCGTCGGAATCGCCTGCGGTGCCGTGGTCTTCGCGTTGTTCCGCGCCCACGAGCGAGCGGCGGAACCCGTCCCCGCTCCCGTGCCGGTCGGCTGACGGTGCGTGCCATCACGAACCGACCGGCAAGTCGAAGAGGGATCGAAATACGTTCCGCCAGATCAGTTTTCGAATGATCACCGGGGCGACCGCACTGGACTGGGCCCGTCGGCGCACCGTGCGGTCCGCCCCCAATTCCCCTGCGATTCCACCGTTCTCGCGCAGAAAGCCGCGGTGAATATCATGTCGACACTCCCTCGCCCCGATACCCGGCTCCGGTCCGCGGCCGCCGCCCAGGGCGGTCAATGGACCACGCAGACACCGGTTCCCAACGCCACCTCCCCGCGCGGGCCGGGATCGGCGACATTCCAGGACAACCCGTATCTGGCCTGGCGCGCCGAGGACAGTTCCGATTCCATCTGGCTGTCCAGCAGCCCCGACGGGCAGAGCTGGTCCGGGCCGTGGAACACCCCGAATGTCGGCACCTCCGAGCACCCGGCCCTGACGGCCGCCGGAATCGGCGACGAGACCCTCTACCTGGCCTGGAAGGGCGCGGGCCGCGATCAGAACATCTGGTGGTCGACCTCCGCCGACGGCCAGAAGTGGGAGGACCAGCAGATGCTGGGCGGCGCGGAAACCGCGTGCGCCCCCGCCATGGTCTCGTTTCACGGTGTGCCGCATATCTTCTGGCGCGGCTCCGACACCCTGCTGACCTCGAACCAGAGCGTCTACATGTCGGCGCGCACCAATACCGGCTGGACCGCCCCGGTCGTCCTGCCCGGCATCGCCTCGTCCGACACGCCCGCGGTGGCGGTCCTCGACGGCATCCTCTATCTCGCCAACCGCGGCACCGAGGCCCCACTGGACAACGACAAGTGGATCCGCCTGTGGAGCTCCACCAACGCCATCACCCGGACCGCACGCGCCAACCCCGCCGACGCCTACTCCGACCTGGCCCCCGCTCTCGCCGCCCACGCGGGAACACTGCACCTGGCATGGAAATCCGCGACCGGCGACGAGATCTGGTACTCCAGCTTCGACGGCGACCACACCTGGCAATCCCCCACCCGCGCTGCTGGAGCTCACCTGGCGCGGCTCCACCACCTGACCAAGATCAGGGAGCTCTCACCGAGGGATTTGGTCCGAATAGCCTCGGTGAGAGCTCCCTGATCTTGTTGCTAACGCAGGGGAAGCGAGACGGAGGATTCTTCGGGGGTGCGGGGGCCGAAGATGCGGCGCTCGGCCTCGGGGATGGGGACGTCGTTGATGCTGGCCTCGCGGCGGGACATGCGGCCGTCGGGGGCGAATTCCCAGAGTTCGTTGCCGTAGCTGCGGTGCCACTGGCCGTTGTCGTCGTGCCACTCGTATTGGAAGCGGACGGCGATGCGGTCGTCGGTGTAGGACCAGAGTTCCTTGCGCAGCGCGTAGCCGTTCTCCTTGGCCCACTTGCGTTTCAGGAAGTCGACGATCTCGGGGCGGCCGGTGAGGAACTCGTCGCGATTGCGCCAGACCGAATCCTCGGTGTACGCCTGCGCGACGGTCTCGGGATCGCGCGTGTTCCAAGCATTCTCGGCGGCGAGGACCTTCTTCTTCGCCGATTCCAGGTCGAAGGGCGGAAGCGGTGGACGCATGGGTGAACCTTTCGGGGTTGTCAGGGTTTGACCGGGGAGAGTTCGGGTTCGCCCCAGTGCAGCGGCGTGGCCTGCGAGATCTGCACCACTTCGGTGATCTCGAAGTCGATCGAACACTGCGCACCGGTGGTGAAGGTCGTTTCGTCCCAGGTTATTCCGGCGGCGCCGGTGAGCTGCAAGGTCGAGCCGGTCCGCCAGTCTGGCACCAGCAGTCCGCAGCGGGGGTTGGCGGCGATATTGCCCAGGGTCATGAACATGGAGTTGCCACGGTAGTCGGGCCAGCGCAAGCGGGTCGGGGAAAGCACCTGCAGGAAGCCGGGATTGCCGCCGCGGTGTGAGGCGTCGGCATTGCCGTCGAGGTCGGCGGAGGCGACGAAGAAGGTGTCGGCCGCCGACAGGGCCGACCGCTGGTCCGGGTCGAGCGCGGCGGTGCGCCGCACCGCGGTGACACCCGGGTCCGACCGGTATTCGAGCTCGCGGCGGGAGATGGACTTCGGGCAGTTGGAGTACACCTGGTCGGTCGCGATCAGCAGTCCCCGCTCGGTCGGTACCGAGGTGCCGTTGACGCGCATGCGCCGCCGCAGCTGCGGTTGCAGCGCGATCATGCCGAGATGACCCGGCGCGCGCAGGGTTTCGGCGAGCGGATCACCGGCGGCCGGCAGCGCGTCCACGGCGATGGTCCGCTCGCCCGTGGCACGGGCGAACCCCGGCGGGCCGACCAGCGGGCTCGCCCACACCCGGGACTCCGCATCGGTCGCCGCCACCACGACCATCGGCTGGTCGGCGAGGAACTCCGCCGCCGCCGGGACGATGTAGGGCCGGATCATCCGACCGACCCGCTCGGCGATGGCGGTCTGCCCCATCCGTTCCTGTACGGCCAACTCGCCGGGGTGATAGATGGTCGTCACGATGCCTCCCGTCGGCGGGCCACCGACCGGGCGGCTCGCTGTCTCGAATTGCGCTGCGAACAGCGTGCTTTCAGATCAGAAGAAGCCGCAGGTGGGCGCGGCCCCGCTCGGCGCGGGCGCGTCCTGCGCGCCGGTGGGCGCGTAGACCTCGAGCCGGATGCCGTCGGGGTCGATGAAGAAGATGCCGCCCGAGGCCGCGCCCTCACCGTGGGCGACCACGCCCTCGTGCGCGAAGGCCACGTTCAGCTCCTTCAGCACCGATTCCACCTCCCGCACCTGATCGATGCTGTCCACCTGGAACGAAAGGTGATGCAGGCCGGGCGTTCTCACCGAGAACTCGCCGTCGCTCTGCTGCCACAGCGTCACCTGGAGCTTGCCGTCACTGCCGAGGAAGGCGAAGCGCTGCGAGCCCGCGCCGCCCGCGCCGAGCTGTTCGAAGCCGAGGGCCCGCCGATAGAAGGCAACCGACCGGTCGAGATCGGTGACATTGAGGCCGATGTGTCCGGTGGCGAGCGCTGGGGAAGTCATGGGAACCCTTTCGGATCATCTAACCAGTGTCTGTTGTATAACTGGTTAGAAACTAAACGACGATCCATCCCACCGTCAACCCCTGAAGTGAGTGTTACCGGTTAGAAAGGTGTGGCCGACCAGATGACAGCAGCGCGACGGTTACCCTCAGACGTGCCCAATCCGCGCCCCCACCTCGGTGAACCACTCGCCCTGGACCTGCTCAATACCCGCTGGATAGACGCGGAAGGGCACCAGGACCTGCTCACCGATGTGCCCGGCGTGGCGCAATGGCTGGCCGACAACGACCTCGATCTCCCCGCCGACGAGCCGACCCGTCAGGCCCTGCTCACCGCCCGCGAAGCCATCCTGCACACCGTCAAGGGCGATTCCGCCGACGACCTCAACGCCGTCCTGACCCGCGGCCGCATCCGCCGCGCCCTCACCCCCGACGGCCCCGCCGCACTCCCCGAAGTCGCCAACCCGGCCTGGCTCCCCGCCTGGCTGGCCGCCGACAACCTGCTACACCTGCTGGCCGCCACCCCCGACCGCATCAAGAAATGCGCCCACCCCAACTGCGTCCTCTATTTCCTGGACACCTCGAAAAACGGCACCCGCCGCTGGCATTCGATGGCAGCCTGCGGCAACCGCGCCAAAGCCACCCGCCACTACGCGAAGAAGATCCCGCCGAACTAGCGATTCACCACCGCGACTTCGGCACATCGAATTCCGCGCACAGCGCCCGCCACACATCCCGGGGATCGACCCCCGCCTCGATGGCCTGCGCCCCCGTCCGCCCCATGGACAGCAGCACATGATCGGTCAACAGCACGTCCCCCCGCGCGGTCCCGAACTCGGTATGCAACAACTCCTGGAACTCCGTCAATCGCACGGCCGCAACCCTACACGCCGCCCCCACCGCCCCCACCCGCTGCTCATCGGGTGGCGGCGTGGCAGATTTCGACGGGGTCGGAGACTACCGAGATGCCGGTGGCGGCGGAGTGGGCGGCGGCGGTGTAGGCGGGGTCGTCGAGGATGCGTTTGACCGCGTCTCGCAGGGATTCGGGGGTGGCGGGGCGAACGAGGATCGAACTGCCTTGGCGGGCAGCGCGATTGGCCAGTTCCCACTGATCGCCGCCGCCGGGGACGGTGACGATGGGGACACCCGCGAGGAGGGTTTTGGCGAGCAGGCCGTGACCGCCGCCGCCGATCACCACCGAGGCGTGGCGCAGCAGGGCGTCCTGGCGGCCCAAACCGGCTGTGGCCCAGGCGGGCAGGTCGGCGGGCGGGGTGTCGAGCATGGAGACGGCCACTCGGACGCCCGCGCCCTCGAGGGCTTCCAGGGCGAGTTCCGCCAGGCCCGCGGTGCCGGTCTGGGCGGTCGAGGGGGCGACCATGACCAGCGGCTCGTCGCCGGGCGGAAGGTCGAGAATGTGATCGGTGGGCTCCCACAGCAGGGGGCCGACCAGGTGGGCGTTGTCGGGCCAATCCGGGCGGGGGACCTCGAGGGCGGGCAAGGTGGCGACGAGCCGCGCGGTGGGGCCCGGGTCCTGTGGCGGCAGGCCGATACTCGCGCGCGCCTGCTCACGCTGCGACTCCCCTCGGCGGATCGCCCGCGAGGTCAGGCCGCGCAGCACCGAGTCCCGGGCGCGCCCGCGCACGCCCTCCCCCACCGCGAGCCCACTTCCGATGGGCGGCAAGCCCTTCGACGGCAGATACAGCGGATGCGGCGACAGCTCCACCCACGGCAGCCTCAACCGCTCGGCGGCCATTCCGCCCCCGGCGGTCAGCACATCCGACACCACCAGTTCCGGCAGCATGGCGCTCAGATCCGGCAGGATCTCCGTCGAAATATGCGCGGCCCGTTGATGAATCTTCGAGCCCGCGTCGTCATCGTCATCCTCGGCGCGCGGTGCCAGCCCTTTCAGCCGCCGCACCCCGATCCCCGCGTCCCGCGCCGCATCGAACCACCGCGGACTGGTGAACAACACCGGCTCATCCCCCGCCGCCAGCAATCGCTCACACAACGCAATCGCCGGAAACGCATGCCCCGGATCCGGCCCGGCCACCACCGCTACTCGCACGCCGACAGACTGCCACACCCCACCGACGCCGCCCGCACCTGCCAACCGTGATGTCGCCATCAGCACGGACCACACGCCGAGACGACAGCGATCCATCCCACTGGCAGACCGAGACTCGCCCGCCGCCGGAAAACCAGCTCGTCGGCCGATCGAATGGGACTCGGCCCACCGGCCGACCACGATTCGGCTCACCGGCCGGTCGAGATCCGGCTCGTTGGGCGACGGAATCTGCACACGGGGTGGCGAGTGGAGGTGGTCGGGTTCAGCCCGCGAAGTTGTAGAGCTCGAACGCGACAGCGCGGGCGGCGGGGAAGCCTTCCTTGGGGCCGGTGGTCATCTCCAGGACGGCGCGGGCCTGGGTTTCGACGGGGTCGGGGCTCAGGGCCTCGAGGTAGCGGCGATGGGCGATGAGGGATTCCACGCCGACCTCGAAGGTTTCGGTGACGTCCACGGCGTGGCTGCCGTCGGTGACACCGCAGACGGCGGCCCAGCGGGGAGACCAGGCCGGGAGGTCGGCGAGGTCGGGGTGGATCCATTCGTTGCCGGCGTCGGAGACGGCGTCGAGGGCGGCGCGGCCGACGGCGCGATGGTCGGCGGAGTTGGCGTAGCCGCGGGCCCAGGTGCCGCCGAAGTTGAACAGCACCACCATTTCCGGGCGGTGGCGGCGGATGGCGGCGGCGAGATCGCGACGCAGGGTCAGGGATTCCTCGATACGGCCGTCGGGGTGGCCGAGGAATTCCACCTCGGAGACGCCGACGACCTTGGCGGAGGCGCGCTCCTCGTCCTCGCGCAGCGGGCCCGACTCGGCGGGCGGCAACCCCGCGATCCCGGCCTCGCCGCTGCTGACCAGCACGTACCGAATGTCCTTGCCCTGCCGCGTCCATCGCGCGACGGCCGACGCCGCACCGTACTCGATGTCATCGGGATGCGCGACGATGACGATCCCGCGCTGCCAGTCCTCGGGAAGCTGTTCCATGCCCCCATTCAACCTCAGCCGCACGGCCCGCACGCCGTCCGGCCCACCGCCCGGGCGCGGGCGTTCACAACATCGCGAGCACGCCCTCGAACGCGGCCTCGGCCGCGCCCAGCAGCTTCAGATCGGCTCCCAGCCTGGACTTTTCGATACGGACACCGCCCAGGGCGCGGCTGACCATGCTGCGGCGGCGCACCTGCTCGCCCACGCGGGCGACGGCGCCGTCGGGCAGCGCGGTGAAGAGATCGCCCAGCACGACGAGTTCGGGGCCGAGGATGTTCACCACATTGACCAGGCCGAGGGTCAGCCAGTCCAGATATTCGCGCAGGTGGGTTTCCCAATCGCCGTGCAGCTCAAGCAGTTCGGCGACGATCGCGCCGCGCGGGCCGTGCTCGGGCATACCGAGAGCGCGGCACAGCGCGGCCTCGCCGACCTCGGTCTCCCAGCAGCCCTCGTTGCCGCAGTGGCAGATTCGGCCGCCGGGGCGCACGGTCATGTGGCCGATCTCGCCGAGATATCCGGCGGAGCCGCGCAGCAGCGCGCCCTGCGCGATCAGCCCGCCGCCCACGCCGACATCGGCGGAGACGAACACCGCGTCGGCCGCCCCGCGCCCCGCACCCCTGACATGCTCTGCGAGCGCACCGAATTCGGCGTCGTTGCCGACCACGACGGGCAGGTCGAGCACCGTGCGCAGCCGCTGCCCCAGCGCCACCTCGCCCCAGCACAGGTTGGCCGCGGTGTGCACCAGCCCGTCGGCGCGCCGCACCACCCCGGGCACGCACACCCCCGCCGCCACCGGCCGTAACCCCAGGTCCTGGGCCAGCATGGCGGCCGACTCCGCGACGTGGGTGATCACCTCGTCCGGTTCCCGTTGCCGCCCACGCAGATTCCAGCTGTTGCGCCCCAGGATCTGCCCGCCGAAACCCACCAGTGCGATCCCCGCGTGCTCGACCTGCACGTCCACCGCGAGCACCACCGCCGCCTGCGGTTGCGGCAGCACCAGCAGCGAGGGCCGCCCGGCCCCGCGCGCCATACGCGGCACCTTCTCCTCCACCACCCCGTCCTCGGTCAGGCCGTCGACGAGCATCTTGATGGTGGAACGATTGAGCCCGAGCGCGGTCGCCAGCGCCGCACGGGTGGCGGGGCCTCCGGTGTGCAGGAGCCGCAGGAGGCTGGACCGGTTGAACCGGCGCACCTCGTCCGGTCGGGCGACGGTCATGGACCGGTTTCTACCATTGCGCGGCCCGATGATCCGATATCACCACGGCCCGAAAGCCGGTGCCCGCCACGCCGCACCGGCCGGTGTCCGCCACGCCGCACCGGCCGGTGTCCGCCGGGCCTCACCGGCCCGCGGTCGCCGCGCGGCGGCGCGACAACGCGTCCACGGTCGCGGCGAGCAGCAGCACCAGCCCGGTCACGATGGACACCACCGCCGCCGGCTGCCGCAGCAGGCCGAGACCGTTCGACACCACCGCCAGCACCGCGCCGCCGATCACCGCGTCGGCCACCCGGCCCCTGCCGCCGAACAGCGAGGTGCCGCCGATCACCGCCGCGCCCACCGCGAACAGCAGGGTATTGAGCCCGCCCGCCTGCGGATCGACCGAGCCGACCTTCGACGAGTAGACGATCGCCCCGACCGCCGCGCACGAGGAACTGATGACGAAAACGCTTGCCCGCAACTGGGTCACATTGATGCCCGCGCGCCGCGCGGCCTCGACATTGCCGCCGACCGCGTAGATGTGGCGGCCGTAGGTGGTGCGGGTGAGCGCGTAGGTGCCCGCCACCAGCAGCACCAGCACGATCGGAACCACGTACGGCACACCGGAGATGACGATCAGCTTGCTGGGCGAGCGGTTGACGGTGAGCAGCGCCGTCACCGCGATCGCGAACCCGACCAGCGCCGAAACCTTCGCCGCCACCAGCGGAGTCGGCGAGGTCACCAATCCCCTTCGCCTGCGCAGGAAGTGCCCGCCGAGCGTGACACCGGCGTACCCGCCCGCCGCCACCACACACAGCACCCAACTGCCCGCCGTCGACAGATTCCCGTTGGCCACCTCGTTGAGCACGTGCAAGGAGCTGATCCCCAGCACCCCGCCCTCGCCGATGAGCTGCAGGATCACGCCCTGCCACGCCAGGAACAGAGCCAGCGTCACCACGAACGACGGCATGCCGATCTTGGCGATCAGGAACCCGGCGATGGAGCCGATGGCCGCGCCCACGCACACCGCGAGCAGCATCTCGATCCACGGATTCGCCTGCAGGCCGAGGACCGTCAGCAGCATGCCGAGCAGCGAGAACGCCACGCCCGGCCAGATCCGCAGCAGTCCCGCGAGGATCGCCGCCAGCAGCAGCATGGCGTTGAACACGAAGAACACCGTGGATCCCATGCCGGTCAACAGGTTTCCGTTGTCCACGTAGTGCATGGCCAGCACCGCGGCCGCGACACCGGAGGCGGTGCCCGCCGACAGATCGATCTCGCCGATCAGCAGCACGAACACGATTCCGATGGCGATGATGGTCTGGCCCGCGCCCTGCGCCAGCAGGTTCGCGATGTTGTTGAGCGAGAAGAACACATCCGACATCAGCGAGAACAGCACGACCAAGGCGATCAACCCGAGAATCGCCGGTAGTGAACCGATTTCACCGCCCCGGAGCCGGGACACGTAGTCGCGCAGGGCTTCCCGGGTGGACAGCGTCGTGGTGTCGATCTCGAAATCGGTGATGACGGTCTCGGTGTCCGCCGATTCCGAAACATTGGTCATCTCAGCGGCTTTCTCGTTGACAGCCCCACCACTCTCGTTCACAGCGCCACCGCTTCGGGCCGCGCCAACCCGAGATCACCCGAGCGTCCCGCGGTGATCAACTCCACCACCTGGCCGGTGGTGACATCCGCGGTCCGCACCTGCGCCGCCATCCGGCCCAGGTACAGCACCGCGATCCGGTCCGCGACCTCGAACACATCGGCCAGGTTGTGGCTGATCAGCACCACCCCGAGTCCCTTTTCGGCCAGCCACCGCACCAGATCCAGCACCTGCCGGGTCTGCGCCACGCCCAGCGCCGCGGTCGGCTCGTCCAACAGCACCAGATTGCTGTTCCACAGCACCGCTTTCGCGATCGCCACGGTCTGGCGCTGCCCACCGGACAGGGCTGCGACCGGGGTGCGCACCGACTTCACGGTGCGCACCCCCAACGAGGCCAGGGTGCGCCGCGCCGCCTCCTCCATGCTCGCCTCGTCCAGCAGCCACGGCTTGCCGCGCTCCCGGCCGAGGAACATGTTGGCCACGATGTCGAGATTGTCGGCCAGGGCCAGGTCCTGGTAGACGACCTCGATGCCGAGCGCCGCCGCGTCCTTGGGGCCACGCAGGTGCACGGGTTCACGCCGGAAGCGCACTTCGCCGGAGTCGGCGGCGTGGATTCCGGCAACACATTTCACCAGCGTGGATTTGCCCGCGCCATTGTCGCCGACGAGTGCGGTGACCTCTCCCGCCGGCACGGTGAGGTCCACGTCGTGCAGCACGTGCACCGGCCCGAAACTCTTGTTCAGTCCGGTTATCTGGAGCAGCGGCTCGCTCATGTCTGTTTCCTCAGGCAATGCCGAGTTCGGCGCAGGCGGACTTCACGTCACCGGAGCAGACGTCGGCGGCCTTCACGAAACCGGCATCCACCACCTGCTTGACCTCGGACTTGGTGATCAACTGCGGTTGCAGCAGCACCGATTTCACGTCGCGCTTGCCCTTGGGGTCCTGACTCACGCCCACCGCCAGCGCATCCGCGGCGGCCTTGTCGCCCTTGGCCAGTGCCACAGCGAGTTTCGCGGCGCTCTCGGCCTCGTCCTTGATGGGCTTGAACACGGTCATGTACTGGTCGCCGCGCAGCACCGCCTTGAGCCCGTCCACGGTGGCGTCCTGACCGGTCACCGGCACCTTGCCATTGAGGCCGTTCTTCTTCAGCACCGTGATCACCGCGCCGGCCAGGCCGTCGTTGGCCGCGACCACGCCGTCGACCTTGCCGCCGTTGCCGGTGAGGATCTGCTCGAAGGTGGTGCCGCCCTTCTGGTTGTTCCAGTCGTCGATGGGCTGGCTGCGCACCAATTTCAAAGCGCCCGAGTCATAGAGGGGTTGCAGCACCGACTCCTGGCCCTGGTGGAACAGCGTCGCGTTGTTGTCGGTCGGCGCGCCCTCGATCTCGACGACCTGCGCGCCCGGCTTGTCCTTGAGCGCGGTGGCCAGGCCCTGGCCCTGCAGCGCGCCGACCTTCACATTGTCGAAAGACACGTAGTAGTCCGAGGATCCGCCGAGATTGAGCCGGTCGTAGTCGATGGTCGGGATGTCGGCCTTCTTGGCCTTGGCCGCGACCGCGCCGCCGACCTCGCCGTTGATGGAGGCGATGAGCAGCACCTTCACGCCCTTGGCGATCATGCCGTCGGCGAGGGTGGAGAACTTCTGGACGTCGCCCTGCGCGTTCTGCACGTCGGCGTCGAAACCGGCCTCGCTCAGCGCCTTCTTCAGCAGCGGCTTGTCGAAGGCTTCCCAGCGGGCCGAGGTGGCGGTCTCGGGGAGGATGACCCCGACCGTGCCATTGGCGCCGCCGCCCGACGGCGCGCTCGAGGAGGAGGAACCGCTGCTGGAGTTGGATCCGCAGGCGGTGAGGGTCAACAGACCGGATAGTGCCAGCGCGGCAGCGGCGTATCCCCGTCGGCGTCCGGACTTCTTCGGCGGGAGCGCGCTTTTCGTCCTCATCAGGGTGACCTTCTTTCCAAGGACACCGTAAGCGGCGGTCACTGGGTGTGACCGCGCACACACGGCATATGTTGTGGGCAACAACATATGCCGTGCGGGTCACTCATATGGGACGTTTCGCCAAATCGATCGCCCCCGGTTCAGGGCAGCAGGATCACCTTCCCGCCCGCGTGCCCGTCCCGCACGAAGTCGTGCGCGGCAGCAACCTCGGCTAGCGGAAACGTCTTGGCAATGGCCAGATCCAGCTTGCCCGCCGACAGCAGCGGCAACAGCTCCCGCCAGGTATTGCCGCGAATCTCGGTGCCCGGATCCGCGCCGGGGCCCATGCCGAGCACCTTGAACCCGTCCGCGGCCGCCCGCCCGAACGCCACGATGGACGCGATCCGGCTGCGGTCGGCCACCAGCTCCAGCGAGACGTCCACCGCCTCGTCGGTGCCGACCGTGTCGAGGGCGGCATCGATACCGTTGGGCGCCAAGGCCTTCACGCGATCCGCCAACCCCGGCCCGTATTCGACCGGCTCCACCCCGTAGGCGCGCAACCGCTCGTGGCGGCTCGCCGACGCGGTACCGATCACCCGCGCACCCCGTGCGACCGCCAGTTGCGCGGCCAGCGCGCCCACACTGCCCGCGGCCCCGTGCACGAGCACCGTGTCCCCCGGGCCGACGCCGGTCGCGGTCAGCAGGTGCACCGCGGTGCCACCGACCGAGAGCACACCCGCGGCCTGCTTCCACTCCACATCGGCCGGTTTGGGCACGACCACCGCGGCCCGCGCGTTCACGGCCGTCGCGTAACCCCCGCTCACCGGCGCGATCACCTCGTCGCCGACGGCGATCGGGCCGGCGGGGCCCACCGCATCGGACCCGACCGCGGTGACCACACCCGACACCTCAAGACCCAGCCGCATCGGCAGCTTGCCCGGATCGGTGCCGAACGCACCGCTGTAAACCTTGTAGTCGAAGGGATTCACCCCGGCCGCGCGCACCGCGACGGTGACCTCTCCAGGCCCCGGCTCGGGCACCTCGATCTCGATGAGCGACAAAACTTCCGGTCCACCGTATGCGGCGGCAACGACAGCAGTAGCCATGTCGCGATGATACGGAAAAGGACCGTCCGCCCCGGCTATCCGGGATGAACGGTCCTCGCCTTGCGCGCCGTCAGAACTTGCCGAGCGGCGACTTGTTCTTCGAACCCGACAACGCCTTGTACAGCACGTACAGGCCGAAGATGACCGCGGTCACCATCAGGATCGGGAACAGCGCCTTGATGAGCGCGCCCAGAATCGCGAACGCGATCCAAACCAGGACGACGACGCCGAGGATCTTCCAAAACATTCCATGCCTCCCTAGACTCCGAACCGCCGTCGACGCGATCCGTCACCATCCATACTGCGTCGTCGGCCTGAGAAAATCACCAGGTCAACACCGATATCCGGGACAGAATCAGGGTTCACCCCGAGTCCCGGACCGGACCGCCGGCCCGATCGCTCAGGGGTTCGCGCGAAAACGCTGGTCGGCGAGATCGGTGAGGGCCTGCGCCCAGCCGTCGAGGCGGTCGGCGGCGTCGCGGAGGCTGACCATGGCCCAGCCGAGGTCATCGGCCACGGCGGCGGACTCGGGCACGGCGAGCACGCGCGCGGCCGCCGCCACCATGCCCTCGTACTCGATCACACCGCCGTCCAGGCGAACCGAAACGGCTCGGACGTGCTCGCCCAGTGGCGAATTCACGCCCAGCGCACCCGAGGCCCGCTCCATCGCGACCACATCCTGTGCCAGCGCGTGCAGGGCGGCCGCGCCCGAGGCGGCGGTTTCGAGGGTGTCGTTGAGATCGTCCTCGGGGAGTCTGCCCGAGCGCGCGATCTGCGAGTGCAGCCCGTGCAGCGCCCGCTCCGCACGGACCAGCCGGGCAATGGATGCCCGTGCCGCCGAACGGATCGGCGGCAGCTTGCGCGGCACGAACGCCGCTTGTGGCAACGGCTCCCTGCGCATCTCCAAATAGCGCTTGGCTGTCACCGCGGTCCCGGTGACCAGGGCTACCGCGCCGCCGCCGACCACGACCACCGCCCACGCCGGCGCCGAAATCAGCACCAACCCAACGGTTCCCGCCGTCGTCAAACCGGAAGCCGTGCCCAGCCGGAAACTACGCCGCCTGGCGCGCCGCCGCTTCCGCAACTCCCGCTCGCGGGGGTCGGCCCACTTCCGCACGGCCACCAACGCCTGCTCCCCCACCCCGCGCAAGGTATCCGGCAGTCGCTGCGCCAACTTCTCGGGCTCGAACCCGGTGGGAGCCAACACCTCTCGCACCGCCTCGGCAGCCCGCTCCCGCTTCCCCCGCTTACGTTTCCCGCGCCCCTTCGATGTGGCGGTCTCGCCACCGCCCCGAGGATCGGGCCGCGCCGACTGCGGAGGTTGCATACCCGCACCGTACGGCGAGCCACCGACAAACAACCCGTTACCCGGGTCTGCCATCGGCCGGGAAGGCACCTCGGCACCGGAAGCCCGACTCGCCGTCGTCCACGGCTGCGCTGATTGCGGACCGGAACAGGCCGATTGCGGCCCTGAGTATCCAGGGTTGCCGAGACTCTGGTGTGCCCCGTGCTGCACATCGAAGGCCGATGACGGCGGAGGTGGCGCGGTCGGCACGGTGTATCCGTGCGGAAGCACCTGGTCGGCGGGTGCGGAAGATGCTGGAGGCGGGGCTGATTCGGGGATCGGCGCCGGCGGCTGGGGGTTAGCGGGCGGGCCGAAGGGGGAAGGGAAGCCCGGGAGGTGGTCGGGGGTTTCGGTGCGGGTTCTGCGCAGGAAACGGGCAGGGGAGGTGGCGGGACTGTGGTCGGCCCGCGATCTCCCCATCGTCGTACTACCTTTCGCGCAGCAGTTACTGCTGGGCGGCCTGGCCCTTGTTGAAGTTGGGCTGGGCGGCGGGCTGGGCGGGCTGGCCCTGCTGGATCTGCGGCTGGGCGGCGCCACCGGCGGGGAGGGCGTCGCCGCGCATGGAGGCGCGGATCTGCTCGAGGCGGTTGTGGCCGGCCATCTGGACGCTGGCCTGCTGGACCTCGAGCATGCGGCCCTGCACCGAGTTGCCCGCCAGCTCGGCGGCACCCAGGGCGTTGGCGTAGCGGCGCTCGATCTTCTCGCGTACCGCGTCCAGGCTGGGGACCGCACCGGGCGCGGACAGCGTGGAATCCATCTGCTGCAGCGAGGCCGAGACCTGCTCCTGCATCTTGGCCTGCTCCAGCTGGGAAAGCAGCTTGGTGCGCTCGGCGACCTTCTGCTGCAGCAGCATGGCGTTCTGCTCGACGGCCTTCTTGGCCTGCGCGGCGGCCTGCAGCGACTGGTCGTGCAGCACCTTCAGATCCTCGACGGACTGCTCGGCGGTCACCAGCTGCGCGGCGAAAGCCTCTGCGGCATTGGTGTACTGGATCGCCTTCTCGGTGTCACCCGCGCCGCTGGCCTGGTCGGCGAGCATAACCGCCTGGCGCGCATTGGCATTGAGCTTCTCGACCTCGTCCAGCTGGCGGTTCAGCTTCATCTCCAGCTGGCGCTGGTTGCCGATCACCGACGCGGCCTGCTGCGACAGGGCCTGATGCTGGCGCTGGGCTTCCTCGATGGCCTGCTGGATCTGAACCTTCGGATCCGCATGCTCCTCGATCTTCGAGTCGAAGAGGGCCATCAGGTACTTCCAGGCCTTCACGAACGGATTAGCCATCGATTGATCCCGCCTCCATATGACGTGCCGCGCCCCTTAGCGCGACAGTAGTGCGCGACCGTCGCGCACCCCTGTTGTCCCTATCTCCACTGTGCAACGGTCGTTCCGGAGATTCCGTCCACAGCACGATGCCTCCGGCACGAAGCCTACAGAGAATTTATCCCTTTCGGCCCCAGAGCACAGTCTTCTCTCTGCGCGGCCGAGCTGATCACTTGGCGGCCACCAGCACCAGACGGTCCGACTTCGGGGCCGGAATCACAATGCGGGGGCCGAAGGTACCGTCGGCGGCCATCACCATCTCGCCGTCGCCGCCCTTCGCAAGCCTGGTCTTGGCGGCGACCTTGCCGGTGCCCAGCTTCGCGGTGGCCTTCTCGTTGGCCAGCGCGGTGGCCTTGTCGGCGTCGGCCATGGCCGCGCTCACATCGAAAAGCACCTGCGACAGCGGCACATCCAGGGCCTGGCAGATGGCGGCCAGCAGTTCGCTGGAGGCCTCCTTGCGACCCCGTTCCACCTCGGACAGGTACCCCAGGCTCACGCGCGCGGAGGTGGAGACCTCACGCAGTGTCCGGCTCTGGGCGACCCGAGCACGCCGCAGGCTTTCCCCGATCGCTTCTCGCAGCAGCGTCATCTCGTTCTCCTCACACTCGTCTCGCCGGACCCAGCGTTTGACTGGACAACGTCCGGCGTCGGCCGCGCGTTCCCGGCTCCCTCACTCGCCCCTGACCGAGCGGACGAGTTCGGTGACCGCGGCGCGGACCGCGCCCACCCTGATCGTCCACCGGTCCCCCGACAACTTCAACCGCAGTACCTCGGTGGACCGTGGACCCGCTATACCAATGAATACCGTGCCGACCGGGCGGCCGTCCTGCGGTTCGGGCCCGGCGACGCCGGTGAGCCCGATGCCCCAGTCCGATTCGCAGCGGCGGCGGGCCCCGACGGCGAGCTGTTCGGCGGTGCTCGCGGCCACGGGACCATCGGTGGCCAGCGTGTCCGCACTCACACCCGCGAGCGAGTGTTTGAGGTCGGTGGCGTAGACGATCAGTCCACCCCGCAACACCGCGCTCGCGCCCGGAATTCCCGCGATGGTGGCGCTGAGCAGTCCGGCGGTCAGCGATTCCGCGGTGGCCACGGTCTGCCCGGCCGCGATCAGGGCCGCGACCAGTTCGGCGGCGGGCACCTCGGTGGCGAGGTCGGCCGGGACGGGCGGCGCGGTCGCCACGCGCGAGAGCGCGGCCTCGATATCGGGCCGGACCCTACGCGGCACGGCTGCCGCCCGGCGAACCGAACCACAGGCGGGCCGCTTGCACGACGTAATCCAATCCGGTGACCACCGTCAGCACCACCGCCACGTACATCAAGTCCATTCCGGCCGAAGCGAATCCGCCGGAAAGCGGCAGCAACAACACGGCAATGGCGACGGACTGGACCAGCGTCTTGAGCTTGCCGCCGCGGCCCGCGGGGATCACGCCGCGCCGGACCACGGCCAGCCGCAGCAGGGTGATGCCGAGCTCGCGGGCCACGATGACCAGGGTGATCCACCACGGCAGATCGTGCAGCATCGACAGCCCGATCAGCGCGGAACCGATGAGCGCCTTGTCCGCGATCGGGTCGGCGAGCTTGCCGAAGTCGGTGACCAGGCCGTATTTGCGGGCCAGCTGCCCGTCGATGCGGTCGGTGATGGCGGCGACGCCGAACAGCGCGGCCGCGATCCAGCGCCAGGTGGTCTCGTGCCCGCCGGCGGCGAACAACGCCAGCAGGAAGATCGGCACGATCAGGATGCGCAGCACGGTCAGCACATTGGCGATGTTCATCAGCGGCACGGCCGCGGGCTCCACCACCGGCTCCGGGCGCGGGGCGGAAACGAACCCCGGGCTCGCCGCGGGACCGGCATCGGCCCAGCGACCTTCGATCTCGTCAGGCTGCACGGTCACCAGCGCCCCCACCGGCCGTCGACGCGGCCATGGTTT
This sequence comes from Nocardia seriolae NBRC 15557, assembly GCF_007990715.1. Taxonomy (GTDB): domain Bacteria; phylum Actinomycetota; class Actinomycetes; order Mycobacteriales; family Mycobacteriaceae; genus Nocardia; species Nocardia seriolae. The sequence continues at coordinate 92,163 of NZ_BJWY01000012.1, forward strand.
CCGGACCATGCCGGTATGCGGGGGGACTGGATGTGCGACACACCGACAAGCCTATCGGTAGGTGGGCCGACTACTGTGCACCCCATGACAACACGGGCAAGTGACAGTGGTTCCCTCGACGGGCAGGCGGCGATCGCGCCGGTCGTCCGTCGAGCGCGAACCTCTGATGTGCCCGAGATCAAACGACTCATCGACATCTACGCCGGGCGGATCCTGCTCGCGAAGAACCTGGTGACGCTGTACGAGGCGGTGCAGGAATTCTGGGTGGCCGAACGCGACGGGGTCATTCTGGGCTGCGGCGCGCTGCACGTGCTGTGGGCCGACCTCGGCGAGGTGCGCACGGTCGCGGTGCATCCGGATATCAAGGGCACGGGCGCGGGGCGGCTGCTGGTCGAGCAGCTCATCGCCGAGGCGCGGGAGCTGGAACTGCGGCGGCTGTTCGTGCTGACCTTCGAGGTGGATTTCTTCGCCCGGCACGGCTTCGTGGAGATCGAGGGCACGCCGGTGACCGCCGAGGTCTACGCCGAGATGTGCCGGTCCTACGACACCGGTGTCGCCGAATTCCTGGATCTGTCCTACGTCAAGCCCAACACGCTCGGGAATACCCGAATGCTGTTGACGCTCTGACACTTCCGTACAAACACATTCGATCAGGGAGCAACCGCCCATGGCCGTCTTCGCCGTGCACTACGTCTACTCCGACGCCACCGTCCCCGCCCGGGACATCCACCGCCCCGCCCACCGCGCGTGGCTGAACGCCCTCGTCGACGAGGGCACCGTGCTCACCAGCGGCCCCTACGCCGACGGCTCGGGCGCGCTGATCCTGGTCAAGTCCGAGGACCTGGAGTCGGTGACCAAGCTGTTCGAGGACGACCCGTTCAACCGCGAGGGCCTGCTCGAGGACAAGAGCATCGCGGAGTGGCTGCCGACCATGGGCGCGTTCGTGTCCTGAGCTACGCGGCTATCGAAGCCCCATCCGGCTGGGCGGGTGGGGCTTTCGCATATCCCGGTCAGGCCGGGATGGGTTGACGGAGGCCGGATTCGGCGCTGCGGTGGATGGCGTCGAGGAGGCGGTGCATGCGCAGGCCGGTTTCGAAGGACGGGACGGTGTGCTCGCCGGTGCGGATGTCTTCGGCCAGGCGGGTGTAAAGCCTTGCCACATTGCGGGATTCGACCGGGAGGCCGGCGATCGGCTCCGGGTCGGCGGGGGTGAGGTCCTGCCAGGTGCCGCCCGCACCTCGGGAGGCGAGCAGGTTCAGGTCGCTCATCTGGATGCCGCCCGCGTGCAGGCCGGGCGCGCCCGAGGCGGTGTCGTTGGCCAGCACCAGGTCGCCGTCGGTGCCGGAGATTTCGATGCGGGTGTGGGCATTGGTGAGTTTGGCGTCGTGCAGATGGGCCGACACCACGACGTTCCCGGCCGCGCGGGCGGTCAGCAGCAGATGGTCGGGGCTGGTGATGCGTACCCGCTCACCCGTTTCGACCACGGTGTTGAAGGTGTTGCGGATCGCGAGGTCCGCCGACAGCTCGGTGAGTTCGCCGAGGAGGAATTGGAGCGGGTCGAGGGTGTGGCCGCCCGCGACCTCGAGTAGTCCGGCGGCATTCTCACGATCGAGGGTGTAGGCCGCCCACTGCGGGATCGCACCGCCCGCTCCCTTGCCGCGCGAAGAGTAGACGGTGGCCGAAACCGGTTCGCCCACAAAGCCTTCGGCAAGCAACTCGCGGGCGCGAAGCACCGCCGGGGCGAAGCGGGCCTGGAGGCCGACAGCGTGGTGGCCGGGGGCGGAAGCGGCCGCGGCGACGATGGCCTCGGCCTCGGAAGTGGTTCGGGTGAGCGGCCATTCGGAGTAGACGTGTTTGCCCGCGGCCAAGGCGGCGCTGATGAGTTCGGCGTGGGCGGGGACCTTGACGGTGATGGCGACCAGGTCGACGTCGGGGTGCTCGGCGAGTTCGCTGGCGCTGGTGAAGGCGTGCGCCGCGCCGAAGATGCGGGCCGCCTCGTCGGCGCTCTCGCGGCGGCTGGTGCCGACCGCGGTCAGTTCGAAGCCGGGCAGCGCGCGCAGGGCGGGGATGTGGGCGCGGGAGGCCCAGCCGCGGTCCGGGCTCGCACCGATGATGCCCACGCGGATGGTGTCGGACATGACTTCTCCTTCACTAAGCGGACCCATGCGGTCCGTTTTCGACGCTAGCTAAGCGGACTCAGAAAGTCCACTTTTGCTAGAGTGCTGGGCATGACCGCCGTCGATCGCCTGCTCACCCGGGACTCCGAGCCGACCCCGCGCGCCGACGCGCGGCGCAATCTCGAACGGCTGGTCACCGCCGCGCGCTCGGCTGTCGCGGAGGTGGGGGTGCGCGTCACCGCGCAGGAGGTCGCGCAGCGCGCGGGCGTCGGCAAGGGCACCTTCTACCGGCGGGTGCCCTCGCTCGAGACGTTGTTGCAGGCGGTCCTGGAGGAGGTGCTCGACGAAGGCGTGGCCGCCGCCGATCGCACGCTCGGGAATCCGGATCCGTGGCGGGGATTCACCGAATTCGCTTCCGCCTACGTGGGTTTGCGAAAAGAAAGCTGCGGTGTGAACGAGGCCCTGGGCGGCGCGGGCAGCTGCGATCTCGAGCGCTGCCTCGGCGATATCCGCGAGCGGCTGCGCGAATTGGTCGGCCGGGCACAGGAAAACGGCTCGATGCGGTCCGACACCACCTGGCAGGACGTGGCTTTTCTATTGGCCGGGGTGACCACCGACGATCACACCATCGGCCTGACCGCCGCCGCGGACCAGTGGCAGCGCAACCTTCGGATACTGCTGGACGGCCTCGCCGCCCGCCCCTGAACCGCCCCTTACGATCTTGATAGCAGGACATTTGCCTCTGGGTTGCTAGATGGCTTTTCGGGAACCATCGGTTGGCGGAAACATCCATCAGGGAGGCTCCTGCGCGCCCGCGACAGGACCCGAAAGGACATCGCAATGGCGCGAAAATCCCTTCTCCGTTTCGCCGGTCTGATCGTCGGCGCGGCGGTCGTGGTCACCGGCTGCGGCAGTACCTCCGGCGATTCCGCCGAATCCACTATGGACGCCACCTCGCAGGCCGCCACCGGCAAGACCGACGATGCCCCGGCCCCGGCTCCCGGAACCCAGCCGCGCATCGCGATTCTGGCCACCGGCGGCACCATCGCGGGCAAGGCCAATGCCAATTCCGCGGTCGGCTACACCGCCGGTGAGGCCACCGCGCGGGATCTGATCGACGCGGTCCCCGGCATCGACAAGATCGCGAAGCTGAGCGCCGAGCAGATCTCCAATATCGGCAGCCAGGACATGAACGACGAGGTCTGGGTGAAGCTGGCCAACCGAATCAACGACCTGTTCGCCAAGAACGAGATCGACGGTGCGGTGGTCACCCACGGCACCGACACCATCGAGGAGACCGCGTTCTTCCTCGACAATGTCATCTCCAGCGACAAGCCCGTCGTGCTCGTCGGTTCCATGCGACCGTCCACCGCGTTGAGCGCCGACGGCCCGGCGAACCTGCGCTCGGCGGTTCAGGTCGCGGCCTCCCCCGACGCCCGCGGCCGTGGTGCGATGGTCGTGCTCAACGACACCATTCACGGCGCCGGGGATGTCACCAAGACCAATACCACCAGCGTGCAGACCTTCAAGTCGCCCAATACCGGCCCTGTCGGCTATGTGGACGCGGCGGCGGTCACCTTCGCGCAACCCGCTGCGCCGCAGCGGCATTCGCACTTCCCGGTGCCCGGCAGCGCCCCGCTCCCCCGCGTCGACATCGTCTACTCGCACGCCGGGATGAATGCCGATCAGGTGAACGACGCCCTCGGCCACGGCGCGAAGGGCATCGTGCTCGCGGGTGTGGGCGACGGCAATACCGCCAAGCCGGTGGTCGACGCGCTGTCGAAGGCGGCCAAGAGCGGTGTGGTCGTGGTCCGTTCCAGCCGCGTCGGTTCGGGCGAGACGGTCCGCAATGCCGAGCTCAACGATGACGACCTGGGCACCTCGTCGTCACTCTTCCTGAACCCGGCCAAGTCGCGAGTGCTGGTGCAGCTCTTGCTGGCCAACGGCATCACCGACCCGGGCAAGGTGCAGCAGGAATTCGCAACCCGTCGCTGAAACCCCCGCTGATCGGACCGCCGGTGGCCGCACGCCACCGGCGGTCTAGCGTTTATCCGGTGCGATCGGACGCAGACACCGCCCTGTCCAGGTTCCGTGCCGCGCGGGTGGCCCGCCTGGCCACCGCCGACGCCACCGGGCAACCGCACCTGGTGCCCGTCACCTTCGCCGTATCCCCCTCCGCCACACCGCTTTTCGTAGTCATCGCCATCGATCACAAACCCAAGTCGACGACGGACCTGCGCCGCCTGCGCAATATCGCGGCCAATCCCCGGGTTTCACTGCTCGCCGACCACTACGACGAGGACTGGACGCGGCTGTGGTGGGCGCGCCTGGACGGCGTCGCCGAAATCCTGACCGCCCCTGCCGAACTCGACGCTCCGCTGGCATGGCTGAGCGAGAAGTACCCGCAATACCGAGCGACGCCCCCGACCGGACCACTGATCCGGATCGAGGTCGAGTCGATCCGGGGCTGGGCCTACTCGGGGTAGACCCGATCGGTCGGCTCAGTGTTCGTGGTCGTCGTCGCCGTGCGGGTGGCCGTGGGCCAGTTCGTCCTCGGTGGCGTCGCGGATGTCGATGACCTTGACCTGGAAGGTCAGCCGCAGCCCGGCCAGGGGGTGGTTGGCGTCGATGGTGACCGCGTCGCCGTCGACGTCGCGGACCACGACGATCTGGGATTCGCCGTCCGGAGCCTCGGCCTCGAACTCCATGCCGACCTCGAGCTCGTCGACGCCCTCGAAGGCGTCGCGGTCGACGGTCTGGACCAGCTCGGCCAGGTATTCGCCGTAGCCGTCCTCGGGTTCGACCACGACGGTGAGCTCGTCGCCGGGGTTCTTGCCCTCGAGGGCCCGTTCCAGGCCGTCGACGATGTTCTCCGCCCCGTGCAGGTAGATGAGCGGCTCGTCGCCGACCGACGTGTCCAGGACCTCGCCGTCGTCGTCGGTCAAGGTGTATTCGATGGAAACGACCTTGTCAGCGGCAATCGACATGGTGGTGAGCCTTTCGAGGAGGAGTTCGTACCGGGCAAATGTATCCCGGCGACACCCGCGGCCCCCTCATGCGGTACCCGGTCCGCGTCCGTACCGGCGGATCGCGTAGCAACTCGTGGCCACCTGCACCGCGATGAAGCAGCCCGCGTAGGCCGGGACCGTGAAGTAGGCGAACCACACCGAGTTGTCGGGGCGCGGCATCATGACCAGCCCGATGCCGATCGGGTGCGGCGAACCCTCCATGGGCGGGCGGTCGGAGAAGGTCCACCACCAGCTGAAGGCGATCAGGGCGACGGCCGCCGGGGCCGGCCACGCCCACCGGGTCGCGGCGGTGCGAGCGTGCTGCCAGGCCAGAATCACCAAGGGCACGAACCACACCCAATGATGACCCCAGGAGAACGGGGACGTGCACGCGGCGGTCATGCCGGTCACGGTGATGGCCAGCAACTCGCGGCCGGTCCGGTGGGCCAGGGTCGCGGCGGTCAGGCCGAGCGCGACGATCGGCAGCAACACGGCCAGCCACATCCAGGTCGGCGGCGCGAAGACGGTCATACCGGAGGCATCCGAGCTGAAGCGGCGGATGTCGAGGAAGCGCAGCAGCTGCGCGAGGAAGCCGTTGACGGACTGATTGCCCGGGGAATCGACCGCCCCGACCCGGCCCGCCGCGGTGACCTGTCCACGCCAATACGAGTAGGCATTGTGCGGGCCGATCGCGAAACCGGCCGCGATGGTCGCCGCGAAAGCCCCGGTCGCGATCCCCAGGCTGCGCCACTGCCGGGTGCAGGCGAGATAGAGGAGAAAGAACGCGGGCGTCAGCTTGATGCCCGCGGCGATGCCGACTCCCACCCCGCGCAGTCGCGCGCTCGGCGGGCGGGTGAGATCCCAGACGATGAGCAGGACCAGGAACACATTGATCTGCCCGAGCCAGATGGTGGTGCGGACCGGTTCGAGGACACTGCACAGCACCGCCAACAGCGCGGCGAACAGCCACGTGCGCACCGTGTTCCGGTATTTCAGGACGAGCAGGCAGCGCCCGGTGAGCGCGACCAGCGCCAGCATGGTCGCCAGCCCCCACAGCGCTTTGGCCTTGACCAGGGAGAGCACCGTCAGCGGCAGGAAGAGGAGGGCCGCGAACGGCGTGTAGGTGAATTCCATCCCGAACACGACCGGCCCCTCGTCGAGACCGGTCCCACCGCGCACGGCCTGCCCGCCCGCGCGATAGACCTCGAGGTCGAGTCCATTGCTGAACAGTCCGTAGTACGGATTCCCCACGGGTATCGCATACACGTGCCACACCAGCGCCACCCAGCGCCACGACCGCGAGCAGCCCACCCACGAACAGCATGCGATCGGTCACGCGCGGTTCGACCGCGCGACCGTCCAACTGGGCCGTATCTTCACGAACGGCAACCCCATCAGCCCCCGTAAGCATCCGACCACGATAACCAACCCCACCCGTAGCGCGGCTACGACACTTCGACGCCCGCTCACGCGCGGATCGGCCCGGTAAGCCGCGGCGGCGGCTGTCCGTGGCGACGCGGCGAACCGAAGCACCACAGCGGATCGCGGTGCGACAGCGAGCCAGTGAGGTGTGGTGGCGCGGTGGACTGCGGACGCGTGGCGGACTGCGGTGACGTGGCGGGGGGCTAGCCGGTGGGCTGGGGCGAGCCGGTGGACTGCGGTGCCGTGGCGGCCGCCGCATCGCAGGCCGCCGGGACGCCGCCCTCGATGCGGAGCAGGTCGCAGAAGGTTGCGGCGGCCACCTTCCAGCTGCCGCCGAGCTCGAGTGCGGTGCCGTGGCGGTTGGGGAGCAGCGGGATTCCGTGCTTCTTGATGGTGAAGGTGACGGCCGCGCGCTGGGGGCCGTCGCCCGCCACCGCGGACACGCTCGCCGTCGCGCCGCCCGCGACGGCCGAATGCGCCTGATGCTCCAGGGTTTCGGTGAAGGCCTGGCCGTTCTCGAGCAGCGCCGTTTTCTGGTCGACGGAGATGGAGCTGTCGAAGAATCGCTCGAAGGTATCGGTGACGGCCTTGACCTCGGCCGCCGATACTTCGCCCTCGGCCTTGGGCGGAGAGTCCGCGCCGCACCCGGCGGTCAGGAACACCGGGACGGCGCATGCCACCGCCAGTCGTAGTGGCAGAGTTCGTTCGAGCATCCCGGTCGGGCCTCCCTTTGCGAGTCGGATCCCACGAGTACAACACAGCATTCGCCGAGCACCTGCCGCCGACGCCCGCGGCGGTCAGCGCGCGAGCGGCGAGCCCGTAAGAACTGTCGTCCGGCGCGTACGAGGACCGTAAAGACCGGCGGTCCCGCGCGACCGGTCGGGTTCAATCGAGATTCCGAAATGGAACTGGTGAAGAGAGGCACAGCAGATGCGCACCGCCGACCGGGACGACACCCTGTCCGGCGTCGAGGTTCACTTTTCACTGCCCGACGCCGCGTATATCGCACGGTCCGACCGATATCCCGGACTGGTGTGCCGCAATGAGTGGTCCTCACTGGCCGCCATCGAGGGCCTGCTCGAGCTGATCGACGCCCACCACCGCCCGGACCCGGCCGCCCGCCCGGCCGCCTGAGCACGCAGCCCGCCGCCCGTGCGGACGGCGCGCCACCCGAACCGGAATCCGCTGCGAAGCAAGCGCATTCGGAATCGACCGGACGCTGTTAGGGTCGGAAGATGAGTGACACCGCACAGCTTCGGATCGGAATCCTCGGCGCGGCGAATATCGCGCCGAACGCGCTGATCGGACCGGCCCGGCGCAGTCCGGAGGTGGTGGTGGCCGCGGTCGCGGCGCGCGATCGGGCGCGGGCCGAGGAGTTCGCCCGCAGGCACGGCATCGAGCGGGTGTACGGCGGCTACGAGGAACTGGTCGCCGCACCCGACCTCGACGCGGTCTACATCCCGCTGCCCAACGGCCTGCACGGGCGCTGGATCCGCGCCGCGCTGGCGGTCGGCAAGCACGTGCTGTGCGAGAAGCCGTTCACCGCGAATGCCGCCGAGGCGCGCGAGATCGCCGAGCTGGCGAACGCTTCCGATCGGGTGGTGATGGAGGCGTTCCACTACCGCTATCACCCATTGACGCGGGCGGCCGAAAAGGTCCTAGTGTCC
>NZ_BJWY01000013.1 GCF_007990715.1 Nocardia seriolae NBRC 15557
GTACTAGGGCTGGTGCGCGGGCTGTTCCGATTCGACGAGCTGGCCCTGGAATACCAGCTGACCCGCCCCGGCCCCGGCCGCGACCACCTCGGGTCGCTGCTGGATCCCCTCGACGAGCACGCGGAGCTGCTGGAGACGCTGCAATCGCACATCAGCAACAACCTGAACCGGCAGCGCACGGCGCGAATGCTGCACGTGCACACCAATACCGTCGACTACCGGCTCAAGCGGATCGGGCAGCTCACCGGATTCGACCCGACCCAGGCGTCGGGCCTGTGGTACCTGCGGTCCGCGCTGGTGGCACGGACCTATCAGGCCGGGTAGCGGCTCAGCAGTTGGTCGGTGCCGCGTCGCCGCGCATGCGGGCGTCGAGCCAGGCGAGTACGGCGGGCAGGCCGAGCACGGCGGCGGTGAGGTGGTCGGGCACCGGTTCGGGCTCGCTCCAGACCCGCGCGCCCGCCGCGCAGTAGCGGTGGACGGTGTCCACGATGGCGTCCACCGGCACCAGTCCGTCGATGGGCGAATGCCATTCGAATACGGGCATGTTCGGGACGCCCGGGAACAGCTCGAGGCTGTTCTCCTCCACCACCGAGCGCGCCTGCGGGTCGTCGGTCATGACGGTGGTCTTGGCGATATCGAGCGCGCCCTGCCCCGCGCCCGCGGCCAGAATGTCGTTGGTGCAGCTGTTGACCAGCTTGTCGCGCACGGCCATGCCGTGTTCGTTGAGCTGGGCGGAGAGCGGAAACCGGTCCGGATACTCACGTTCGAGCCCCAGCCCCGCCGCGAGCGCCAGCCCGAAGGCGGGATGCCGGTTCAGGCCCAGGGTTTCGAGCATGGAGACCAGGTTCATCGGCACGCCGCCCATGGCCGCGCCCGCGATCCGCAGATCCGGGGCGTAGGTGGCGGCCAGCGCCGCCGCCCAGGCGGTGGCCATCCCGCCACCCGAGTAACCGGCCATGGCGACCGGACTGCGCTCGACCTTCAAATCGGACACGTGCTGTGCCGCGCGAATGCCGTCGAGGGTGATCTGGCCGCCCAGTTTGGCCGCGCCGTAGGCGAATCGAGGCCCTAGGTGGTCGGGCAGCGCGACCGTCCAGCCGCGTTGCAACAGCACGTTCCAGGCCGGAGCCTCGCGGACCGTGAGGTTGGGGTCGGTGGTGTAGAGCACCCGCGAGACCGCGCACTGAGCGCCCAGCCCGTTGATGATCTGCTGTAGTGACAGCAGCGGGGCGTCCGGGCGGCGGTTGCGGGGCGAGAGCACCGTGGTGGTGGCCGCGATGGGCTTGCCCTCGGAGTCGGTGGAGCGGAACTTGATCAGCCTGATCTCGGTGTCGGGAAAGCTCCCCAGCGCGGGCATGGCGCGCACCCCGAGCACGTCACCGGGTTTGTGATCGGCGATATCGGCGGGCGCGGCGTAGAAGGGGTCCGGATCCGGTGCCAGCAGTGGTTGCGCCACAGCCGATCCCGGGTCGACTCCGATCGATCCCAGGGCGACGGTGAACAGGGCAGCGCCGATGACCGCGACCGGCACACGAATCCTCATGCCGGGCAGCGTAGGAAGGGAAGGGCGGTCACGGGAGCATCTCGGGGGAACCTTCCGAACATTCACAATCGGCGCGGCGGCCGATTGTGAACGCTTGCGCCTTGATGTCGAGGCCGCCCGCGGCTCCAATCATTTGAGCCGCAATCGTTTCTGTTCCAACGGGTAACAACAAGAATCGTGCGGCGCTTGTGACATTTCCAAGCTCCGATTCGGAACACGTTCTCGTCCGGGCTATTCCAGTTACTTTCGGTCACAGAGACGCGCCGCCGCCGCAGGGGTCGGCCGCGGGTCTCCCCGCACTACTCGAGGAGCAGCACGCATGACCGGCAGCACCGAAGGCAAGGTCTTGTTCGACAGCTTGGGGGAAGCGCTCACGCACCGGGTCACCGTCTATCTCGGCGGGCCCGACGACGGGGCCGAACTGACCATGGAATACGCGGCCACCTGGAAAGAGGCGTCCGACTTCACCGTGGCGGCGGTACACGCCGGACTCGCCGTGACGGTGGACGGCCGGATCCGGCCCGGCCTGCGCCGACTACCGCGCTACGGATTCCGGCATTGAAACAGCCGGTACCGCGCTAGATTTCGGGCGGCGCGACTACCGCCCGAACGCGGTCGCGAGAGTATCCCAGGCCGGGCCCAGCTGGGCGGAGAAATCCTCCCAGGCGTGGATGCCGGTGGGCTCGTAGTGAACGGTCGCGGGAATCCGCAAGTCGCTCAACCGTTTCGCGAAATGCTCGGTGCAGATCCGAGCCCCGGCCTCCAGCGCCACACCACCGCCCGCGGACTGCAACGCGGCCGGCATATCCGCCGACCTGAGCACCTCGGCCAGATCGGGCACGCCCGGCACGCCGGAGGCGGCCGAGAGATAGATGACGGTGCCGCGCAAGGCTTCCGCGCCCACCGTGCTGTCGTGGGTGAGCCAATCGAAGGTGCCGAGCGGACCCCACAGATTCATCACATTGCCGCCGCGCGAGGCCACCGTGAGGGCGGTGACCATGCTGCCGGTGCTGTCCACGGTCGAATAGCAGCCGCTCATCCCGGCCACCGCGCGATACAGGCCCGGGTGGCGGTGGGCGAGCATCATCGCGCCCTGTGCGCCCATCGAGACGCCCGCGATGGCGCGACGGCCGTCGGAGTGCAGGTACGGCTCGATGACGCCGGGCAGTTCGCCGGCGAGGAAGGTATCCCAGCGGTTCCAGCCGAGGGCGGCGTCGGGGTGCTGCCAGTCGGTGTACATGCTGCCGGTCGCGCCCGCCGGGAAGACCACATCGATCGGCTTGTCGGCGAAGAAATCCGCGGCGTGCCCCTTGGTGAGCCAGTCCGAGACGCCTTCGGCATCGACGCCGTCGAGCAGATAGAGGGTCGGCCGGGGCCCGTCACCCGAACCGTGCAGCACGTCCAGGGTGACCGGGCGGCCCATGGCCGCCGAATCGACTTGCACTCGTTCCCAGCGCGGCCCGATCCGGTCGGAGTGAATGACATTCGCGTGCAGCGCGGTTCGATCCGCGGTGGCGTTCACCGGCAGAACCGCGACGATCGCCAATGTGACCGCAATCGCGAGAGTCCGCCATATGCTGCTGTCCGACAATGTAACTCCTGGCACCCGGGCGTGATATCCGAAGAACCCACCGGGCGGTTGCGAGGTTTTCCGCTCGGTGGGTGTCTTCATCCGTTGGGAGTGCAGTTCTCGACTGCACTGGCAGTTGTCATGAATCGAACAAATGTCCTCGACGTGCGGGGCAGGGGAGGACTCGGACCTCACCTCCAAAACGCGTGTCCCAGTGCGGTTTCCGGTGTCGATATCGACCGCGCATTCTTATCTCGATCCGATATCGGAACCCATTGCGAGCGTAACCAGCCGGGGGTGCCGATAGGCAGGTCGCAAAGCACCTTCTGGAGAGTTCACAATTCGGCCCCGCCCGCGCGTGGGACCCAGCACAGCAGCGAACACCCCCGCCCCGTTCCCGCACCGTCAACCCCTCGAAACGCGCTGTCAACCAACCGTTTCGATCACGGATATCACGTTGACCAGCGCATTGCCGTCCGGCTAGGTTCATCTCGGAGCATTTGGTCTAGACCATCCGAGAGGATTCGAGCGTGCAGTCGATGGCATACCTGGCCCTGGCGGTTTCGGTCTTCATGCACGCCGGCTGGAATGTCGCCCTCGGCTGGATCCGGCGCAGCCACCGCCCCGTCTCCCCCACCGCCGACATGCTCCTCGCGGGCAGCCTGCTGTTCCTCCCCCTCGCCCTCGCCACCTGGCACTTCGAGCTCTACGCCGTCCCCTTCGCCGCCGCGTCGATCCTGTTCAGCACCATCTATTTCGCCCTCCTCGAAAGGGCCTACGCCACCGCCCCCGTCGGCGAGGTCTACCCCATCGTCCGCGGCAGCTCCCCCGTCCTGGTCGTCACCGCCTCCGCCATCCTCGGCACCACCATCGGCTGGACCCGCTGGCTCGGCGTGGCTTTCATCACCGCGGGCGTCGCGATGATCGCCCTCTCCCGCGCCCGCTCCGCCGCCCCCGGCATAGTCGGCGGCCGCCGATCGGTCTTGTGGGGTCTCACAATCGGCTGCTGTGTAGCCAGCTACACAATGTTCGACGGCATCGGCGTCCACCACGCCGCCCCCATGCCATACCTCATCACCGTCATGGGCGGCAGCGGCACAGTCCTCAAGATCAGGGACCTCGCCCGGCCCACCTCAACCTCCACCCTGACCTTGCGCCCCCTCCCCCTGACCATCGCGGGCGGCTCCACAATGCTCGGAGCATTCGGCCTGACCCTCGTCGCCATGCCCCAACTCCCGATCGCAGTCGTAGCCAGCGTCAGAGAATCGAGCATCGTTGCGGGAGCATTACTCAGTCGAGTTCTACTGAACGAGCGAATTTCTCGGCAAGGAGCGTTCGGAATAGCAAGCGTTCTGACCGGTGCCATTGTAATTGGATTGCCCGCCTGAACAATTCACATATGGTACCGTGAATTATGTTGCAATATCGGACAATTCGGGTTCAAGCATCAGCGTGATAAGCGTAAAAACGATGACATGACCGGGGAGGGAATGGTTCTCGACGACATCACGACCGCAGACGCGATCGCCATGGTGTCGCGTGCGACCGACACCCTGCTCAACGATTCTCTGGCCCCCTTCATCGATGACAATTCCGTGGCCCTGATGCGGGAATGGGAAACCACCAAGCGTCGGATGGCCGCTGTCGAACACCGCATGGTGGCGCAGGTGAATCGCCGTGCCCTGCCCGAGAAAGCCGGATGGAAAAACCACACCGCCAAATACCTCGAGCAGACCCTGCGCATCGGGCACGCCGACGCCCACGGCCGGGTCACCGCCGAACAGGCGCTGGGCGTGCGTCAGGAAGCCGGGCAGATCCTCGAACCGGTCCTGGCGTGGACGGCCGCGATCCAGGAAATGGGCTTGATCTCGACCGATCACGTTCGTCAGATCGCGAAGGTGATGAAGCGGATCCCCCAGGGCGTCGATGCGGTACTGCGTGCAGAAGCGGCACGCGATGTCTCACGGCCTGCGCTGACCCCCGGGTACGCCCCACCTCGAACTCATGAGGGAGAGCGCGACCCCCGGACGATCGACGCCGGGGGTAGCTTTGGGTGTTGTTCGTCAGGCTGGCTGTACCGGATGCCCCGAGCCCTCCAGTGCAGCCATCGCAATGGTTATGGCGGAGGTGAGGGCCTGCCACGAGTCGGTGCCGCGCCCGGGGTTGCCGGTGGCCCACGTCTCGCCGATGCCGTCAATCCGCCACGGGCACAGCCATATCCCGTCGCGGTCGGGGTCGGGTCGTGGTGCGCCCAGCGCAACGACTACCGAGCCACCGTGGTCTTCGGAGACGAGTTCGCGGGTAGCGATCGGTTCGCCGAACTCTCCGACGCCGTCGAATGTGGGAGGCATGGCAGGCACCTTAATAGGGTTGGCCGTCATATGGTGAGACCCAGATCGGGCAGGTGCCCTTGTAGCACTCCGACAGCCACCAGGTGGCGTTCTCGAGGCATTTCGCTTGACTAGGGCTTCTGTATGCGTACGCGTCGTAACACTGCTGGGCGTGCCATTTGTCCTGGGCATCGCACCAATCCTTGTCCCCGTAAGTGCCCCCGGCGGAGGCGATTCCGACGCCGATCGCGATCGTGGCGGCGACCGTAGACAGAAACAGGCCGACACGAGAAGTATTGCGTAGCATCATATTTCCTTCACAATTCTCTCATCCTCCACCCGTTCGCCGAGGTGGAAGTTCATAACGTGAACCGGCTTCCCTTGGATCCCCACAGGGCACGCCCGCGGCGAGTGAGCTTCCATCCCTGGCAGGTGTTCTCAGCTAGCCCCCGTGCCGCCAGGCGTGCCAGAATGCGGCGCACAGCGTCATCGGAGAGGCTCATGCCCGGCCCGGACGGCGGCACCGCGATCACCTTCACGACCCGGTCGACTTCGAGGGCGTCGGCGGTGACGAGCGCGCCGATGACCGCGAAGTCCTGGAGACCGAGCGGGCTCACGCTGGACATCCGCGCCGCCCTCCGAAGTAGCGCGCGAATGTTTCGCGCGGGGTCGCTGTTTCGACATCGCATACGTGCATGATCCGGTCCAGGGTGAGCGCGTCCACATGCGCGGGCGATGGTGCGATCACGGCGTCGACGTCGGTTTCGCGGACCAGGTCCAGCAGTCTCAGCCGGGTGTTCTCCGGCGGCCATAGCAGCAGGTACCCGAGCTGGCGCGCCAGCCGCGTACACAGCGCCTTGTCCCATTCCGGCGCTGTGGTCACCTCGTCGTCGATATGTCCCAATGCTGTCGGCAACGTTCGCATCTTGACTGCCCTCGAGGTCCGTAGTCCGTTTGCCTTGGTTCGAGACAACCTCGGACGCGGCAGTCCCGGAAAGGTGGCAAGTCCGCAGGAAAGCGACTTGCCACCCTCTTGCCATCGGCAAGAATGTGCAGATGGGCGAGCGTCGGGCCGATGAGCCCACAGGTGCGGCAACCACGGTTGCCGACGAGTTGGCGCGCGAGATACGGCGGCGCAGAAAAGCGATCCCCGGATTGAGCCAGCGGATACTGGGCACCAGGATCGGCTACACCCGTCAATACGTGTCCATGGCCGAATGGGAGGACGCCAATCTCCCTTCTTATGAGCTCGTTTCAGCGATCGACAAGGCCCTCGGCGCGAACGGCGAACTGATCGCGCTGCGCGCCCGCGCCACGACGGAACAGACCGGCCGCCGCACCGCACCGCACGCCGAGCCGCCCCCGCATACAAGTGAGGGCACGGACGCAATCGACGTGCTGCGGCGCGTCCACGCGCTGGCCAGATCGGTCGACCCGGAGATCGTTCGCGCACTGCGGGCGAACACGGCAGCGACGATCGAGGGATACGAGTCTCTCGATCACGGCGACCTTGTCGCGACACTGACCAAGCAGCGCGCATGGGTCGGCGAACTGGTCGACGAGTGCAGCCGTCCACAGCAGCGCCAGCAATTGTTCGAAGTGGCGGGCGAAACTTCGGGGCTGCTCGGGTATCTCGCGGTCGGGCGCGGAGAATTCCCCCTCGCTCGCGCGTACTGCCTCGAGGCGTACACCTTCACCGACCTCGCCGAGGATCCGAACCTACGGGCATGGGCGCGCGGTCTCCAGAGCTTCTGTGAGTACTACGCCGGGCGCTTCGCCGACGCCCTGGACTACGCGCAAGACGGTCTCGCCTGCGCGCCGTCCGGGCCGCAAAACGTTCGACTCATGATCAACGGGGCCGCGCGGGCAATGGGGAAACTCCGCGACGCCGAAGGGGTCCGCCGAGCCGTTGACACCGCCTACGAAATGCTCGCCCACCACAACCCACCAGACGGAATACCGTCTAGCGTCTCCCTGGGCTGCTACAGCGAAACCCAGACCGCCAGCAACGCCGCCACCGCCTATGTAGCCTTGGGTATGCCCGACAAGGTCGAACAGTATGCGGCGCTGGCACTTCCTGAGATCAGCAAATTCGGATCACCGTGGAGCCGCTCCCTCGTCGCGATCGATCTCGCGCACGCGCAGATCGCAGCCAAGAACCCCGACCTGGACCGCGCCACGAACCTGGTTCTGAGCGCGTTGGAAACGTCCTCGGACAAACCGATCATTTCAGTGCGGAACAGGGCGGCGGAGTTCGTGCGCGACGCCCGAAACCGTTGGGGCAGCGCCGGACAACTCGATACTGTCCGCGATGCTGTTGCAGCGCTGAGTAATACGGTTCCGCAAGCATGAGTCGGCGGTCGGACAGTGGAGGGTGTCAGAGTGTCGAATGGCTCAGAAACCACTGGGCACGCCCAGTCAACCACCGTGCCTATTACTGGTTCCTGACCTTTGAGAACGCACTCGAGCTGCACTCGCTGGCCAAGCACTGCCAAGGGGCAATCGACTTCCCTTACTACGATCCGACACCGCCGGACGGTCTGCACATGACACTGGACCGGATCGCCTACGACACGGAGCGCAGCCCCGAACAGATCGAGGCGATTCGCGCGGCAGCAGCGAAGGCGTGCAGCGCAATCGGGCCGTTCGACATCGACCTGAACGAATTGGGCGGGACTCGTGGCGCGGTTGGGTTCAATGCCACACCTACCCAACGGATTCGAAATCTACGTGACGCGCTTCGATCAGCGACGTTGTCAGTCTGCGCGGACGCCCCGGTCAAGACAGCGGAGTTTCACCCGCATGTCACGATTGCCTACGCCAACGCCGATGGAGTGAGTGCCGCCGACGCCACGCGCGCGGTCGCTGCGATCAACACGACCATGCATGGGGTCCGCGTGACCGTCGCCGAGGTGGCAATGGTTCTGCTCGAGCGCCGCCCTCGCTCGTACTCATCACTGGTCGTCTACCGAATCCCGCTGGCAGGAACGCCCGAATAGACCGGCCCAAGACGGTGCGACGATGAGTACGCAGGAACCCAAGCTCCTGCATCATCGCTGGAACCGCCGCCCGATCTTCCTTGGGAAGATAGAGCAGTACGGCACTTCCAAAGACGATCACGGGCACACCGGCCGGGGCCTCGCGCACCACATCGCTCAGCGACTTCATGAGATCGCCCCGCACCAAACGAGGAGAGTCCCGACACGCGATCAAAGCAGCATTGTGTAAGCGGTCCAAACGGTTTCGCTGCTCGGGCCAGACCAGTGATTCCAGCCAACGCAGGTCATCCGGATCGCTGACATCGAGTGGGTTGAGGTCGATGCCCGCACGATGAACGACATTCGGCAGGCGATCGGGTAGCGGCGGGTTACCCGTTGTGGCGCAGGGCAAGACGACGCTGGATCGACCGTCCAGCGGATCGAGAACGGGTCCGCCGTCGTAGGTGTAGCTGTATCGGTCGGGGTAAAGGCACAGTCCCGCGGATGTACCGAATTCGATGAGCGCCACTGGATCCGAGCCATATCGGCTCAGCAACGGCAGCAGGACCGCGGGCCGCCCAACTTCGTTGGTCTGGGTTCGACGGGTCATGGCGACCTCGCGTACCTGAGCCCAATTGGCGATCAAGAAGTCTTTGAATTCCTCGAACGGGCCCACCGTCACCCCGAGGTAGCGGGCCGCGCCGAGGACCAGGTTCGGCTGGCGCTTGTACACCGGCAGCGTTTCGATCAGCGCGAGAAGCTCTGTGTCCCCGGATATTCCGAGGCACCATCGCTCATAGCAGGGCGAGTAGTCGTGTACCTCGCGTTCGGCGAAGTTGCGGTAGCGTGCGGCGGTTTCCATGACGCCTCCCCACTCACGAAAAGGGCGCCCGCGGCAGAAGCCGGGGCGCCCTCATCGATACCATTCGTCAGAGCATGCAGCTCACGCAGCCCTCGACTTCGGTTCCCTCCAACGCCATTTGGCGGATGCGGATGTAGTAGAGGGTTTTGATGCCCTTGCGCCAGGCGTAGATCTGGGCGCGGTTGACGTCGCGGGTGGTGGCGCTGTCCTTGAAGAAGAGAGTGAGGGACAGGCCCTGGTCTACGTGCTGGGTGGCGGCGGCGTAGGTGTCGATGACCTTCTCGAAGCCGATGTCGTAGGCGTCCTCGAAGTATTCGAGATTCTCGTTGGTCAGGTAGGGGGCCGGGTAGTAGACGCGGCCGATCTTGCCTTCCTTGCGGATCTCGATCTTGGAGGCGATCGGGTGGATCGAGCTGGTGGAGTGGTTGATGTAGGAGATCGAACCGGTCGGCGGGACGGCCTGCAGGTTCTGGTTGTAGATACCGTGCCGCATGACCAGGGCCTCGAGCTCGCGCCAGTCGTCCTGGGTCGGGACGTGGACGTTCGCCTCGGCGAAGATCTGGCGCACCCGCTCGGTGGCGGGCTCCCACACCTGCTCGGTGTACTTGTCGAAGAACTCACCGGAGGCGTACTTCGACTCGGGGAAGCCACCGAAGTACGAACCACGTTCCTGCGCAATCAGATTCGAGGCGCGGATGGCGTGGTAGGCGATGGTGTAGAAGTAGATGTTGGTGAAGTCCACGCCCTCTTCGGAGCCGTAGTGGACGTGCTCACGCGCCAGGTAACCGTGCAGGTTCATCTGGCCCAGGCCGATGGCGTGAGACTCGTTGTTGCCCTGCTCGATCGAGGGCACCGAGTAGATGTGGGTCTGGTCCGACACCGCGGTCAGCGCCCGGATGGCGGTCTCGACGGTCTTGCCCAGATCCGGCGAATCCATGGTCTTGGCGATGTTCAGCGAACCCAGGTTGCACGAGATGTCCTTGCCCACCTTGGCGTAGGACAGATCGTCGTTGAACTCCGAGGCGGTGGAGACCTGCAGGATCTCCGAGCACAGGTTGGAGTGGGTGATCTTGCCCGCGATCGGGTTGGCGCGGTTCACGGTGTCCTCGTACATGATGTACGGGTAGCCCGACTCGAACTGCAGCTCGGCCAGGGTCTGGAAGAACTCGCGAGCCTTGATCTTGGACTTGCGAATCCGCTTGTCGTCGACCATCTCGTAGTACTTCTCGGTCACATTGATGTCGGCGAACGGCACGCCGTAGATGCGCTCCACGTCGTACGGCGAGAACAGGTACATGTCCTCGTTCTTCTTCGCCAGCTCGAAGGTGATGTCCGGGATCACCACACCCAGCGAGAGCGTCTTGATGCGGATCTTCTCGTCCGCGTTCTCGCGCTTGGTGTCGAGGAAGCGGTAGATGTCGGGGTGGTGGGCGTGCAGGTACACCGCGCCCGCGCCCTGGCGCGCACCCAGCTGGTTGGCGTAGGAGAACGAGTCCTCGAGCAGCTTCATGATCGGGATGACGCCCGAGGACTGGTTCTCGATCTTCTTGATCGGCGCGCCGTGCTCACGAATGTTGCTGAGCAGCAAGGCCACACCGCCGCCGCGCTTGGACAGCTGCAGGGCGGAGTTGATGGAGCGCCCGATGGACTCCATATTGTCCTCGATGCGCAGCAGGAAGCAGGACACCGGCTCGCCGCGCTGCTTCTTGCCCGAGTTGAGGAAGGTCGGGGTGGCGGGCTGGAAGCGCCCGTCCATGATCTCCTCGACCAGCTCCTGCGCCAGGGTCTCGTCACCGGCGGCCAGGGTCATGGCGACCAGGCACACCCGGTCCTCGAAACGCTCCAGGTAGCGCTTGCCGTCGAAGGTCTTGAGCGTGTAGCTCGTGTAGTACTTGAACGCGCCGAGGAAGGTCGGGAAGCGGAACTTCTTGGCGTACGCCTGCTTGAACAGCTGCTTGGTGAACTCGAAGCTGTACTGGTCGAGAACATCTGTCTCGTAGTAGTTCTCACGCACCAGGTAATCGAGCTTCTCTTCCAGGTTGTGGAAGAACACCGTGTTCTGGTTGACGTGCTGCAGGAAGTACTGGTGGGCGGCCTCACGATCCTTGTCGAACTGGATCTCGCCGTTGGGGCCGTACAGGTTCAGCATCGCATTGAGGGCGTGGTAGTCCAGGCCCTCGGTCGCGGACGAGTCGCCGCTGACCGGGCGCTCTACGCGGGCAGTCTTTCCGACCGGTGCTGTTGTCGTTGCCAAAACAATCCCAATCCCTCTCGGACGCGCTCGACGTCCTCGGCAGTTCCCATGAGTTCGAAGCGATACAGGTACGGGACCCCCGCCTTGCGCGAGATGACTTCTCCCGCATAGCAGTACGTATCGCCGAAGTTCGTGTTGCCGCTCGCGATCACGCCGCGCAACAGTGCGCGGTTGTGCGGGTCGTTGAGGAAACCGGCCACCTGACGGGGCACGAATTCCTTGTCGGATCGCTGCCCACCCAAAACGTGCCGACCTCCCCCGTAGGTGGGGACGATCAGCACGTAGGGATTGTCGACGCGAAGCGAGTCGGCGGTATGAAGCGGTATGCGAACGGCGGGGAGATCCAGCCGCTGCACGAAGCGGTGCGTGTTCTCCGAAGCGCTCGAGAAGTAGACCAGATTCGGTGTGCCACCGTGGTTCTCGGTCATCTTCCCTCCTTTCGATTCGGACGAACCTGCAGGAGGTGGCGGGTTATGCCACCGCGACCGCGTCGGCCAGGGACTTGATACGGTCCGGGCGGAAGCCGGACCAGTGATCGTCACCGGCGACGACGACGGGGGCCTGCAGGTAGCCCAGTGCCATCACGTAGTCGCGGGCTTCGGGGTTCTCGGAGATGTCGATGACGCTGTAGTCGACACCGGCCTTGTCGAGGGCGCGGTAGGTCGCGTTGCACTGGACACAAGCGGGCTTGGTGTAAACGGTGATGGTCATTGGTATCCCCTTCTCCTTGCCTTCGGTCCGTCTGCAGTGCACGGCTCAAACAAGATCCACGTAGTAAGTGCGCAAACCCCTGGAAGCGGAACCGAAGCCCCTGGTCACCAGGTGAACTTCGAGGTGTTCCCCTGGTGGCCTTCCAGCTCCCAAGACACTACACCTAGTGGCCGACAAGTTCATACAACACGACATGTTGCGACTCACAAAGGTGAAATTCCGGTGCCGTAAGTACCTGGACACTCGATTCGCAACTCGACACGACTGCGACGCACATCACAATTTGGACCTTCAGTTCATTTCCAGCAAACACACCATCACCGCTGATCAACACCCATCCCACGAGTCACAGCAGACTCGAGCGACCACCCGGTTTTCGAACCCGCCGGGCCCCGCCCCCAATTCCCGGGGCCCCCGCTCCGCTCGGCGTGTCGCGGCCCGAACAGCACAACTACTCGCTCGTGAACGACGCCCCCGCGACCGGACCGGGCGCCAGCAATCGATTGGTGGCCGGAATGCCGTAGACCTGAGCGTCGTAGTCCGACAGCGGCCGCCCGTCGATGCTGATCTCGGTGAAGGTGATGGGCGCGAAACCGGGCAGCGCCGCGTCGAGGTGCCCCTCCACCACGATCTCCGCGGTCCGGGCGGGCACGTTCGAGGCCGCCACCGTGGTGCGCGTCCACTTCGCGGTGCGGTTCTCCAGCGTCATGACATAGCGCCCGCCGTCCCAGCTGACCGTGGAGTGCATGGCGTCGCCGGGGCGGACCTCCACGTCGTCATAGCTCACCGGCGGCTCGGGGTAGCCCTCCCACCACCCGTCGACCTCCTTGTCCGGACGGCAGAAGCCGCCCAGAATGCCGGTCGAGCACAGCCCGTTCGCGGCCGCCCCCAGCGCGTTGGAGAGCTTGGCCCCCGCGTTCATGACCGTCCCGGCGAAGCGCGGATCCGCGTAGGCCACCCCCGCCGCGAGATTCTCCACCTGCAACCCCGGCAACGCCGCGTACACGGCCGCTTCACTGGCGCACAGGGATTCGACGCCGGTCTGCATGAGCGGCAGCGCCACCTGGCCGTCGAGCCCCTGCGCCCCGTTCAACCCGACCCACGGCACCACGCGCTGCAGCACGCCGGGATCCCGGCAGTCCACCTCCGGCTGCACCCAGGTGGCACTGACCTCGCGGATATCACCCCGCACCACGTACCCGGCCCAGTTGCCCAGGTAGAGGCGGACATTCGAGGCGACGCCGGATTCGGCCATCGCGTCGGCCGCGTTCACCACCACCGCGACCGCGGAGACGGCCAGCGTGACCGCCATGAAACAACGGCCTACCGCAGAGTTGCCCGTTGATAGCTTCATGGTCTGACGGTAGCCCGGATCGTCCCGTAAAAGCGGCAGGCCACGGCTGAAAAGCCGTGGCCTTGCGCTGAATTCAGCAAGCGATCGAGACAATCGATCAGATGTTCGCCAGCTGCGTCAGACGTTCGCCCGAGCATTGACGGCCTGCGCCAGCAGGTGCACGGTGGCGGCCAGCTGGGTGATGGCCTCGGCGTCGTCGGCCGGGTGCGTCTCCACGAAGCGCCGGCCGATGGTGCCGAAGTTCAGCGACGCCTCCTCGACGACCTCCGCACCGGCCACACCGAGCGCCTTCACGGCGTCGTCGTGCGACCACTTGGCGGCGTTGGGGCTGATCGAGGCCGAGATGACCGCGGCCGGACGACCCTTGAGCGCACCCGCGCCGTACGGGCGCGAGGCCCAGTCGATGCCGTTCTTCAGCACGGCCGGCAGCGTGCCGTTGTACTCGGGGGTCACCAGCAGCACGGCGTCGGAGGCGGCGACGGCGTCACGCAGGGCCTGCGCGGCGGCGGGCACTTCGCCCTCGGCGTCGATGTCCTCGTTGTAGAAAGGCATCTCACCGAGACGCTCGTAGATGGCGAGCTCGACGCCCTCGGGAGCGGTCTTGACGGCGGCCTCGGCCAGTCGGCGGTTGATGGACGCGGCGCGGAGGCTACCGACCAGAACGAGAATGCGGGTCTGCGACATGATGATCACTCCAAGGGTTACCGATTCAGCGGCGGACTTTCGATACGCTGTAACCGGACCGCAGTCCGATTACATTCCCCGGGTAGGAGCAGGAAGCAAGTGACACGCGACACACCGCCGAGCGAGCCGGTCGCCCTGCCCAATATCGCCCTGTCGATCGAGCCGATCGGCACCAAGCAGCCGCCGCATTCGGTGCCGCTGCTCATGCCCGGCAGCAGCCACGAGCGCAGCGACGCCGCCCGCAACCGGCAACTGCTGCTCGACGCCGCCGAGGCCCTGGTCCGGGAGTGCGGCGCGGACGCGGTCACCATGGACGCCGTCGCCAAGCTGGCGGGCGTGGGCAAGGGTACCGTCTTCCGCCGCTTCGGCAATCGCGCCGGGCTCATGCTGGCGCTGCTGGACCAATCCGACCAGAAGCTGCAGTGGGCCTACATGTTCGGGCCGCCGCCGCTGGGTCCGGGCGCGCCGCCGGTGGAGCGGCTGGTCGCCTTCGGCCGCGCCCGCCTGGCCCTGGTCGAGGTCGAGGGCGATGTGCGCAAGAACGCGAACATCGGCGGCCAGTACGCCGGACCGCCGTACAACATCGCGAAAACCCATGTGTCGCTGCTGCTCCGGCAGGCCCAGGCGCCCGGCGACATCGGCCTGACCGCCGACACGCTGCTGGCCGCCCTGGACGCCGCGCTGGTGCTGCATCAGATCCGGGAACTGGGCTACACCATGGAACAGGTCGGCGCGCACTGGGAGAGCCTCGTCCGGCAGGTGACCGCTCCGGCGGTGTAGGCGGCTCCGGCCGGGTCAGTACAGTGTGAGCGCATGGGGAACCTGCGCGAACAGATCATTGCCGAATTGGGCGTCCTGCCGACCATCGAACCGAAAACCGAAGTGCGGCGGCGCATCGACTTCCTCAAGGACTATCTCCGCTCTACGCCCGCGGCCGGTTTCGTGCTCGGCATCTCCGGCGGCCAGGACTCCAGCCTCACCGGCCGCCTGTGCCAGCTGGCCGCCGAGGAACTGCGCGCCGAGGGCCACGACGCCCTCTTCGTGGCCGTGCGCCTGCCCTACGGCGTGCAGTTCGACGAGGAGGACGCGCAGATCGCGCTGAAGTTCATCCAGCCGGACCGGTCGGTCGTGGTGAACGTCAAGCCCAGCGCGGACGCCGCCGCCGGCGAGGCCGCCACCGGAATCCTGGAACTGCACGAGCAGCCCACGCTCCGAGACTTCGTGCGCGGCAATATCAAAGCCCGCGAGCGCATGGTCCTCCAGTACGCCATCGCCGGTCAGCTCAACCTGCTGGTCGTCGGCACCGACCACGCCGCCGAGGCGGTCACCGGCTTCTTCACCAAGTTCGGCGACGGCGGCGTCGACATCACTCCCCTGACCGGTCTCACCAAGCGCCAGGGCGCGGCTCTGCTCCAGGAACTCGGCGCGCCCCCCAGCGTCTGGCAGAAGGTCCCCACCGCCGACCTCGAGGACGACCGCCCCTCCCTCCCCGACGAGGAAGCCCTGGGCCTGAAGTACTCCCAGATCGACGACTACCTCGAGGGCAAGCCCGTCACCCCCGAGGTCGCCGACCGCCTCGAAACCATCTTCCGAAACACCCGCCACAAGCGAGCCGTCCCGGTTACCCCGCTCGACACCTGGTGGAAATAGTCACCGGGGTGGTCGAGCGACTCCGTCAGTTCTTGTGCTGATCCGGGTCCTCGATGATGCGCCGGTGGAGTTCGGCCGTCATGGCGTGGATGGCGCGGGTGAGTTCGGTGTTGGTCTTGAGTTCGAGTTCCTGTTCCTGGAAGTCGTGGTCGGCCTTGGCCTGCTGGAAGTCCGCCTGGCGGTTCTGGCCGATCATGACGAAGGTGGACAGGAAGATCGCTTCGAGGGAGACCGCCAGGGTGAGGGTGGGCCAGGGGCTCTTCTCGAAGAAGACCATCCACAGGGCGAAGCCGATCGCGTGGATGTACACGAAGTGCATCGAGCCGGCGAATTTGGTGATCCAGTCCGCCGCGCGCAACTGAAGGCTGGCGGCGCGGTCGGCCTGCACCTGCGCGAAGGCCGGATGCGGCTGGGACTGGGGTCGTGACTCGGGGGCTGGCGTCATTCGGGTCGGTCTCCTGGCGGCGGCGTGCGGTGACCGGCGAATGTTAGCGCCCGGCAGTGAAACCGAGGGCTAGCCACCCGCGAACGGCGGCAGCACGTCCACCCGCGGCGACAGCGTCGCGGCGGCGTCGCGGGTGAGTTCGTCGCCGATGAGGTAGGCGCAGACCTTGAGCATCGGCTCGAGCTCGGGGCCGTAGGTGGCCGAGAGGGTGGTGCGCAGGTCCGCGAGGGTCGCGCCGGACGGCAGGTCCAGCGTCTCCTTCTCCTTGCCGACCGCGTCGGCTATCGCGGCGAAATAGCGGACCTCAACCACCGATGGCTCCCATCGTTCGTTCGGGCGGGACGAAGCCGTCGGCGTCGATGCCGTGCCCGGCCGATTTGTTCCACATGGCGCCGCGCCAGAGCTGGGCGATATCGGCGTCGGTCGCGCCGGAACGCAGGGCGGCGCGAATGTCGTACTCCTGATCGCTGAACAGGCAGGACCGGACCCGGCCGTCGGCGGTCAGGCGGGTGCGGTCGCAGTCACCGCAGAACTTGCGGGTCACCGAGGCGATGATACCGACGGTGGCCGGACCGCCGTCGACCAGCCAGCGTTCGGCGGGAGTGGACGGGTCCTCGCGCCCGGCCTCGGTGAGGGTGAACCGCTTGCCGAGCACCTCGAGCAGTTCGGCGGCGGTGATCATATTGGCGCGGGCCCACTCGTGGTCGGCGTCGAGCGGCATCTCCTCGATGAACCGCAGTTCCGCGCCCGCGTCCAGGCACCACTGCAGCAGATCGGGTGCGCCGTCCAGGGTTTCGCGCATGAGCACGCCATTCACCTTGAGCGGGGTCAGCCCGGCCGCGATGGCGGCGCGAATGCCCGCCAGCACGGAGTCCAGGCGATCGCGGCGGGTCAGGCGGTGGAAGCCGGCGCGGTCCACGGTGTCGAGTGAGATATTGATGCGGCTCAGCCCCGCCTCGGCCAGCTTGTGCGCCCGATGCTCGAGCCCGACCCCGTTGCTGGTCATGGCCAGCGGCGTATCCGGCAGCGCCGCATGGCAACCGGCGATGATCTGCTCCAGATCGCGGCGCATGAGCGGTTCGCCGCCGGTGAAGCGCACCTCGTGGACGCCGAGTTCGCGCACCGCGAGCGCGACCAGGCGCACGATCTCCGCGGTGGAGAGCAGCTCATCGGCGGGAATGGGCGGCAGCCCCTCCTCCGGCATGCAGTAGGTGCAGCGCAACGAACACTTCTCGGTGATGGAGACTCGCAGGTCCCGCGCGACCCGGCCGAAGCGGTCCAGCAGGAATGGTGTGTCCGGGCGCCCATCCATCGCGGGTCGCCCGGTACGCACAGCGGGCATGCCCATCGCAACCACGGTCATTCGACCATTATTGCCGGGTCCGCAAGTGTTCGTAGATTCGCACGAGCCAACCAGGTCGACTGCCCGGTCCGCAATCGGAGGTTTCACCCGCGTATAGGCTCACCAGCATGAGTTCCCGGCACGCGCTCGCCCCGGCCCGGCCCGTCGACGACCACCGTCGGCGCATCGAGGATGCGCTGCGGCCGCTGGCCGACCGCGCCGCCGAGACCGTCCCGATCGACCGGGCCCTGGACCGCCGCCTGGCCGCCGACGTGTACGCCCCCATGGACCTGCCGGTATTCCGGAATTCGGCCATGGACGGATACGCCGTGCAGGCCGAGTCGGTGGCCGTCGTGCCCGCCACCCTGCCGCTGGCCGGTGTGGTCGCCGCGGGCAATACCGAGCAGGTGCGACTCGCGCCGGGCACCGCGGTGAAGGTGATGACCGGCGCGCCCGTGCCGCCGGGCGCGGACTGCGTGGTCCCGGTGGAGCACACCGAGTCCGACGGCGTCACCGTGACGATCCGAACCAGCAGGGCCACCGGCGATTTCGTGCGCGAACCGGGCACCGATGTGCGGGCCGGACAGCTGCTGGCCGCCGCCGGCACGCTGCTGCGGCCCCGGCACATCGCGGCGCTGGCCGCGGTCGGGCTGGGCGAGCTGCCGGCGCTGCGCCGGGTGCGCGCGGCGGTGATCACCACCGGCGACGAATTGCGGCCCGCCGGAGCGACTCTGCTGCCCGGCCAGATCTTCAACTCCAACGGCATCGCGCTGGCGGCGGCGCTGTCCGACAACGGCGTCGAGGTGGTGTCGGTCACGCATGCCACCGACGACCATGCGGATTTCCGTGCCCGCCTGGACGCGGCGGTCGCGACGGCCGATGTGGTGTTCACCTCCGGCGGTGTCTCCATGGGCGACTTCGAGGTCGTCAAGGAGGTGCTGACCCCGCTGGGCGGCGAATTCGGTTCGGTGGCAATGCAACCCGGCGGCCCGCAGGGCCTGAGTCTGATCGAGGGCGTGCCGGTGCTCAGCTTCCCCGGCAATCCGGTGAGCACCATGGTGTCCTTCGAGATCTTCGCCCGCCCCCTGCTGCGCGAACTGGCCGGGTTGCCCGCCATCCCGATCTCCGAACTGCCCCTGCTGGAATCGGTCCGCTCCCCCGCGGGCAAGCGCCAATTCCTGCGCGGCAGGCTGGCCGAGGGCGGGGTGGCGCCGGTATCGGGTCAGGGCTCGCATCTGATCGCGGCCATGGCGCACGCCGATGTGCTGGTGGACATTCCGGCCGCCGCCACCGAGGTGCCCGCGGGCACGATCGTCGAGGTCCGGCCGCTGTGAACCCTTCGATGTGCGTCCCGTCCGCCCTGTGCCAAGGTGGTTTTCATGAGTGAGTTGTCCCACGTCGACCGCGAGGGTCGCGCCCGCATGGTCGATGTGAGCGCCAAGGCCGATACCGCGCGCATCGCGGTCGCCGTCGGCGAATTGCAGACCACCGCCGAGGTGATCCGGCTGGTCCGGGCCGACGATATGCCCAAGGCCGATGTGCTCAGCACCGCCCGCATCGCCGGGATCAATGGGGCGAAGAAGACCTCCGAGCTGATTCCGCTGTGCCATCAGCTGGCGCTGTCGTCGGTGAACGTGTCGTTCGGGTTCACCGACACCACCATCACCATCGAGGCGACCGCGAAGACCAAGGGGCCCACCGGGGTCGAGATGGAGGCGCTGACCGCGGTCGCGGTCGCGGGACTCACGCTGCACGACATGGTGAAGGCGGTGGACCCGGCGGCCGCCCTGAACGGGGTCCGGCTGATCACCAAAGAGGGTGGCAAGCACGGACATTGGGTGCGCCCCGAGGCCGAGCGGCAGCACGGGCACCACAGGCAGCACGAAGGCCACGAAACCGCCGCGGCGGCCGCGCGCGCGGGCGAGGGCCGCACGGCCGCGGTGGTGGTCGCCTCGACCGGCGCGGCCGCGGGCTCCCGCACCGACACCACCGGTCCTGTTCTCGCGAAATGGCTTGCCGAGCAGGGCTTCTCGGTCCGCGGCCCGCTGGTGTTCGCCGACGCCGATATCGCCTACGGCCTCTCCGAGGCCCTGTCCTCCGAGCCCGATCTGGTCGTCACCACCGGCGGCACCGGGGCCTCCCCCACCGACGGCACCCCGGAAGCGACCCGCGCCCTCATCGATCGCGAACTGCCCGGCGTGGCCGATGCCATCCGCCAGGCGGGCACCGCGAAGTTCCCCCTCGCGGCGCTGAGCCGGGGCGTGGCGGGCCTGGCCGGGCGCACCGTGCTGGTCAATCTGCCCGGTTCGCCGGGTGGGGTGAAGGACGGCATCGCCGTGCTCACCCCGATTCTCGAACATCTGCTGGCCCAGGTGGCCGGAGGAGGCGACCATGAGTGAGCTGCTGGCCCGGATCAGCGATCAACCGCTCGACCCGGCCGAGGTGGAGAAGGCGGTGAGCGGCCCGGAGCACGGCGGCATCGTGGTGTTCACCGGCAAGGTCCGTGATCACGATGGCGGGCAGGCGGTTTCTGCTCTGGAGTACTCCGCGCACCCGCAAGCCGAGCAGTTCCTGCGCAAGGTGTGCGCCGAGGTCGCCGAGTCCTCGGGTCTGCCGGTCGCCGCGGTGCACCGCATCGGCTCGCTGAGCATCGGCGACCTGGCGATCGTGGTGGCGGTGGCCGCGCCCCATCGCGGTGAGGCCTTCACCACCTGTGCCGAACTGGTGGACCGCATCAAGCACGAGGTCCCCATCTGGAAGCGGCAGCTGTTCGCCGACGGCCTCTCGGAATGGGTCAACGCCTGCGGCTGATCCCCCCGGACAAACCGAAGCCGTGGATTCGGACGGAATCCACGGCTCCGGCTTCCCCGATGAGGAGGGGGGTCAGGTGGCGGGCACGGTCTCGGGGGTTTCCGGATCCGGTTCCGCCGGTGCGGGTTTCGTCGTGCCCCGCGCCATATCGCCGATTCCAGTGTGGTTGAAGATCAGGTTCAGTGTGAAAGCCGTTGCGGCGGCGAGACTTATGCCACTGTTGAGCAGAATCTGGGCCGACGAGGGGAACTTGTCGAACATGCCCTTGGTCAGCACCGGGACCAGGCCGACGCCGATGGAGACCGCGATCAGGGTGAGGTTCAGGCGATCCGAGAGATCCACCTTGCGCAGGGTGTCGATGCCGATCACGGAGATCGTCGCGAACAGCATCAGGCCGACGCCCCCGATGACCGGCTGCGGGACCGCGGCCACCAGGGCTCCGAACCGCGGCACCAGGCCGAGCAGCACCAGGATCGCGCCGCTGACCGCGGTGACGTAGCGGCTGTAGACGCGGGTGCTGGCGACCGCGCCGACATTCTGGTTGAAGATGGTGTCCACGAACGAGTTCAACAGGCCGCCCAGCACGGCGGACAGGCCGTCACCGACCAGGCCGCGCGCCAGATCGCCGCGGCTCAGCGGCTTTCCGGCGATCTCGCCGATGGCCAGCATGCTCGCGGTGGATTCGGCGAAGACCACGGCCATCACGATGGCCATGGCGACCACGGCCGTGATCGGGAACTGCGGCGCACCGAAGTGGAACGGATGCGGCGCACCGAACCACGCCGCCTTGGACACCCCGTCCAGCTTGACCAGCCCCATGGGCGCGGCGACGGCGACGCCGACGATGAGCGCGATCAGGATGCCCAGCTGCGACCACACCCCGCGCCCCAGCACCGTGAACAGCACCGCGATCGCCAGCACACCCGCGGCCAGCGCGATCCGGGAGGGTGCGGCGAAGGTGGCGGCCTTGGGGTCGCTGCCGACGATGAGCCC
Source organism: Nocardia seriolae NBRC 15557 (assembly GCF_007990715.1). Classification (GTDB taxonomy): domain Bacteria; phylum Actinomycetota; class Actinomycetes; order Mycobacteriales; family Mycobacteriaceae; genus Nocardia; species Nocardia seriolae. Next base: position 21,528 of record NZ_BJWY01000013.1, read on the forward strand.
GCCCGCCACCCCGATCAGCGAAATGCCCACGACCGTCAGCACCGACCCGCTCACCAGCGGCGGGAAGAACCGCACGATCGAGGCGAACGGCCAGGCCAGCGCGATGCCGATGACACCGCCCAGCAGCATGGACCCGTACATGGCCTGCAGCCCGTAGTCCTTGGTGATCAGGATCATCGGGCTCATGGCCACGAAGGTCGCGCCGGTGACGATCGGCAGCCTCGCGCCCGCCAGCTTGCCCAGCCCGAGGCTCTGCACCACCGTGATAATGCCCGCCACCAGCAGATCGGGCTGATGAGCAGGGCCACCGTGGGCTTGTCGAGCTTGGCGGCCGCGCCGAAAACCAAAGGCACGGTGACGCATCCCGTGTACATGATCAACACGTGCTGGATGCCGAACATCAACAGCCGATGCCACGGCAGCCGCGTGTCCACGGGATGAGTCGTCGTCATGATGGACCGATCTTCCTTCCGGGTCAGTTACTCGTCAGGCTAGGCAGTCGCGACGCGCCGGAGATTTGTCCGATGTGCCGAAACCCCGGGCCCACGGGCTCCGGCGTTTTGTCTTCCGAACCAGCCCGGGCGGCGGCCCGCGTGCGCCACAGTGGGGCACAGTGTTTGTTCAGCAGCGACACCGTGTTCAGCGACGACGGGAGGCGACCATGGGCGAAGCCGGCGGCCGGATCGTGCTCGGCCCGCACCAGTACGGCAAGGCGGAGAACCGGGTGGTGCGGATCTACCGCGATACCGCCCGGCACGAGATCCGGGACCTGAACGTCTCCTCGTGCCTGCGCGGCGCGTTCGACGAGGCGCACACCATCGGCGATCAGGGCGCGGTGCTGCCCACCGATTCGCAGAAGCAGACCATCTACACCTACGCCAAGAGTCACGGCGAGGGCAGCATCGAGGACTACGGGCTGGCCCTGGCCCGGCATTTCGTCGACGATATCGAGCCGGTGGACTCGGCCCGCATCGAGATCGAAGAGTATGCGTGGCAACGGGTTCCGGTCGGCGGGGGCGAACACGACCACACCTGGACGCGGATCGGCCCGGAGGTGCGGATCGCGGCGATCACCGTCAGCGGATCCGGCCCCGACCGCCGCGAGTGGGTGATCGGCGGCGTCAAGGACCTGGTGATCCTCAAGTCCACCGGCTCGGAATTCGCGGGCTTCCTGACCGACCCGTTCACCGTTCTCGAACCCGCCTACGACCGGATTCTGGCCACCAGCCTGATCGCCCGCTGGCGCTTCGCCACCCCGCCGGAGGATTGGGACGCCGCCTACCACGGCATTCGCGCCGCCCTGGTCGAGACCTTCGCAACGCTGCACTCGAAAGCCTTGCAGCAGACCCTGTTCGAGATGGGCAAGGCCGCGCTGACGGCCTACCCGGGCCTGGCCGAGATCCGGTTGTCGGCGCCCAACAAACACCATTTCTCCTACGACATCGACCGTTTCGGTGTTCCGAACAAGGGCGAGGTCTTCCACGCCGACGACCGCCCCTACGGCCTGATCCAGGCGAGCGTGCTGCGCGAGGGCGCGCCCGACGCCGGCATCGCCTGGGACCCCTACACCGGCGCGGTCTGACCCGCCAGGGTCCGCACCGCCAGGTACAGGTCCAGCCGATCGTCGAGCCGCCCGAGGTCACGCCCGGTCAGCTCCTCGATCCGGCCGATCCGATAGCGAACGGTATTGAGGTGCAGATGCATTCGATCCGCCGCCTGCCGCCACGAGCCCTCGCAGCCGAGGAAGACGCCGAGGGTCTCGAGCAGTCCGGCCCCGTGCCGCCGGTCGTAATCCAGCACCGGCCCGAGCACCCGTTCGGCGAAGCGGCGTTGCAGGCCGCCCGGGACCGCGGTGAGCAGCCCGACGGCGGTATCGATATCGGCCACCCGCATGCTGACCGGCGCGGTGTCGTCGCGGGCGGCGGTGGCGGCCGCGGCCGCCGCGCCGATCGCCCCGGCCAGGGTCTCCTCCGGCTGGCGGGCGCCGACGCCGATGGCCAGGCGAATCTCGGTGAGCGCGGCCGCGATTCGGCCGATGCGCTGCCGGATGACGGTGGCGATCTCGTCCTGTGTCCCGCCGGTCACCCCGACCACCCGGCCCTCCCGGTCGACCGAGGTGACGATCGCGGGCAGCGCGTCGTGCAGCGCGGCGCGCACCGCCGACAAACCGGCCGCCGTATCCGTCCAGCCCGAAACATGCTGTGGGGCGGTGACATCCGCGCCGTTCACGGGTGCACCCGCCCGATCGATGGCACCCGCCACCCCGCCGGGCAGCGAGCGCCGCTGCTGCGCATCATTTTTCATCGCCATGCCGAGAGCGCCCTCGGCCGCGTGTATCTCGCACACGACGGCCACATCGCCGCCATCGGCCCGCTCGGCGAACGGCACCGGGAACCGGTCGGCCAGTTCCCAGTCCAGATGCTGCCGGTCGGCGCGGCGCTGACGATAGAGTTCGGCGACCGCGGCCAGATCCGTGCCGAAGGGATCGAGTTCGGGGGCGGACGGCCGGATCACCAGGTACCAGGCGGTGATTCGATCGCCCGCGCCGACCTGCAGCACCCGCATCGCGCCGGTGGTGACGGCGGGCAGGCGCGGCGCGGTCAGGGCGGTGGCGACAATGCGGTTGATCTCGTCCTCGCCCAGATCCGAGGTGCCCGCGATCACCGTCCCGGTCGAGGTCACCAGCCACGCCGAAACCTGCTGCTCGGCAGCGAAATCCGCGACCAGGGTCTCGATCCCGGCCCCGGCGGCGACCGCCGTCAGCAGCCGGCGCTGCCGGTCGGCGCGCGATTGCACCCGTCGCCAGCGCACCTCGGCGGCCTGTTCGGCGAGGTATTCGATGATCCGGCTGAACGGCACGCTCTGCGGGGCCGACAGCAGCGGCAGACCGTGGCGTTCGCAGGCGGCGACCACGTCCTCGGGCACATGCCCGTGCAGCGCCTGCCCGGCCACCACCCCGGCGACGCCCGCGCCCGCCAGCATTCCGACATACCGCTCGGAATCCGTGGGTTCCTGCCGCCAGATCAGACCCGTGCACACCAGCGCCCCCGGAGTCACGAACGGGCGTGGATCCGGCATGTCCGTCGCGCAGATCCGAGCCACCGGCCGATCCAACTCCCCCGCGTTCCCGTGCAGCAACCGCATTCGCAATTGCGGCGCATCGAGAATGTCCCGCACCCGCACGGCGCACCTCCCGTGGTCGGTTCGACTAGTCCGTCACGGTAGAACTCCGGTATTTCCACCCGGTTTCATACATGCTGCGGCCGCCTCACGCGCCATCGGTAGGGTGGTCGGGATGAGTCGGCGTATCCCTGTCCTGAGCGTGGCCGGATTCCTCGGTGCCGGGAAGACGACGCTGCTCAACCGGCTGCTGCGGTCGCGGAACACGCGGATCGGGGTGGTGGTCAACGACTTCGGCGCGGTGAATATCGACGCCATGCTGGTGGCCGGGCAGGTCGACGCCATGGTGTCGCTCGGCAACGGCTGCGTGTGCTGCGCGGTGGACGTGAGCGAACTGGACGAACTGTTCGACCGGCTGGCCCATCCCAGGCAGAAGATCGACGTCATCATGGTGGAGGCCAGCGGACTGGCCGAGCCGCGCAATCTCATTCGCATGGTGGTGAACAGCGACAATCCGCGCATCCGCTACGGCGGGCTGGTCGAGGTGGTCGATGCCGAGCACTTCCCCGACAGCCGCGAGCTGCACCCGGAGCTGGCGACGCACCTGCGCATGGCGGATCTGGTGGTGCTGAACAAGGCCGACCGCGTCGAAACCGATGCCTTGGAACGGCTGCGGACCGAGATCACCGAACTGGTCGGGCAGGTCCCGGTGTACGCGACCAGCCACGGGCGCATCGACCCCGGCCTGCTGTTCGACGTCCCCGCCCGCGCGCCGCACGAACCCCGGGTCGGTGAACAGCTCAGCTTCGACGAGCTGCTGCACGACGAGCATCACGAGCACGGCGACGACCACGAGTGCAGTCACGACGGCGACTGCCGCGACCACCGCCACCTGCACGACGCCTACGACAGCGTCGCCTTCACCTCCGACACGGACCTGAATCCGCGCGAACTCATTGCGCTACTGGAGGATCCGCCCGCCGGCCTGTTCCGCGCCAAGGGCGTGCTCGCCTTCGCCGTCCCCGACGACCCGCGAAAGTTCGTGCTGCACATGGTCGGCCGCCACATCATCATCGAGCCCACCGCCTGGACCCGCCACGAACCCCGGGTCAGCAACCTGGTCCTGATCGGCTCCGGCCTCGACGAGCCCGCCGTCCTCGACCGCCTCCGCGCCACCGCCCACCTCGCCGTCGACCCCCTCGACGACCACGCCCTGCTCCCCGTCTGGCGCTACGTCGTCGAGGACGGCGGCATCTCCGACGACCGCGGTGTCCTGGCCGACCGCGGTGTCTCGGCCGACCGCGACACTGCCGCCACCGACGACGCGCTTGTCGGCGAGGGCTGACTCGGCCTCGAACTCCGCCCGCAGCTCGGCGACCTCGGCCGCCAGCTCATCGCGCATCTGCTCGCGCTCGACCAGCGCGGCCCGCATGGTCTCGACGCTCTCGTTCATCGCCGCCAGCCGCTGATCCGCGCCCTTGAGCTGCCACTCCACCACATCGCGGCGGCCGACCTCGGCGCTGGCGTACTTCACCCAGCCGACCACGTAATCCACCCACTCCTGCGGCTTGGGCACGTCCTTGGGATTGTCGAACCCCTTGCGCTGCGCGGCCTTGGTGGACAGCACCAGCTCCGCACGCTTCCCCCGCCCCGGCGAATTCATCTCCGCCAGCGCCAGCTTCCCCATACTCGTCACCACCGCGGTGAACCGGTACTTCCCCGCCAGATGCATCCGCAACTCGGCGGTCCCCCGCCCATCGGAATCCATGGCCCCCAGCCAGGGCCCCTCCGCCGCCTCGATAATCCGCGCCAGGATTTCCAGCTGCCCCACACCCCGCCGCAGTCGTGCCGCCGCGGTCCGCAGCGCGCCGGGCGTAGCCGTCATCTGATCCCAATGCATGCCCCGAACATATCCCCACCGTCGATCACCGCCGTGATTGACTGGCCGAGTGACCGCGCTTCCGGATCATCCGAACATCGAGCTGGCCGTCCGCTATCACGAGGCCGTCGCCGCCGGTGCCACCGGCGAAGACCTCGCTCGCTTCTTCCACCCCGACGCCGTCCACCGCGAACTGCCGAACGCCCTGCTGCCGAACGGCGCGACCCGCGACCTCGCCGGGATTCTCGCGGCCGCCGAGCGCGGACAGCAGGTGATCCGCGAGCAGCACTTCGACATTCACCGAGCCGTGGCCACCGGCGAGGATGTGGCGCTGGAGGTCACCTGGACCGGCACGCTGGCGGTCGCGCTGGGTGCGCTGGAGCCCGGCGCACAGCTGCGGGCGGAGATCGCCACCTTTCTCACCATCCGGGACGGACTGATCGCCGAGCAACGCAACTACGACTGCTACGTCACGAAGTTCTGACCGCCCACCGTGATTCGTGCCATAGCCTGGCGGCGTGCGAGTAGTGGTTGCGAATCGTGGTGAGGTCGCGGTCCGGGTGGTGCGGACGGCGCGGGAACTCGGGTACGAGACGGCGGTGATGCACACCGGCGAGGACAGCGGGAGCCTGGCGGTGCGGCTCGCCGAGCGCGCGCTCGGGCTGCCGGGCAGCGGTGCGGCGGGTTATCTGGATGTGGCGGCGGTGGTCGCCGCGGCGGCGGCGGCCGAATGCGGGCCGGGCGCGCTGGTGCATCCCGGGTACGGATTCCTCAGTGAGAGCGCCGAATTCGCTGCCGCGTGTGCGGCGGCGGGGCTGACCTTCGTCGGGCCGTCGCCAGAGGTGCTGGGAATCTTCGGGGACAAGGTCGCGGCCCGCGCGGCCGCCGAACGGGCCGGGGTCACCGTGCTGCCCGCGACGCCCGCCGGAGCCGGGGCCGACGAGATCGCGGCCCTGCTCGCCGATCATCCCGACGGCGTCATGGTCAAGGCCGCGGCGGGCGGCGGCGGGCGCGGCATGCGGTCCGTGACCGATCCGGCCCGGGTGGCCGAGGCCGTCGAACGCTGCCGGGCCGAGGCGCTGGCCGGGTTCGGGGACGATCGCGTGTACGCCGAGGCGCTGGTGACCCGGGCGCGGCACATCGAGGTGCAGGTGGTGGCGGACGGAGTCGCGGCGGTCGCGTTGGGTGACCGGGATTGCAGTGTGCAGCGGCGACGGCAGAAGCTCGTCGAGATCGCGCCCGCCCCGGATCTGCCCGCGGCGGTACGGGATCGGGTCCAGCGGGAGGCGGTGCTCATCGCCGAGGCGGTGGGCTGCCGTGGCGTCATCACAGTGGAGTTCCTGGTCGAGGGCACGAATGTCTGGTTCCTGGAGGTGAATCCGCGGCTCCAGGTCGAGCACACCGTGACCGAGGCGGTGACCGGGGTGGATCTCGTTGCGCTGCAACTGGAGCTGGCACAGGGCGCGACCTTGGCCGAACTCGATCTGCCCAAGAACGAGACCCGCGGCTACGCCGTGCAGGCGCGGGTGAACGCCGAACTGCTCGCGGCCGACGGCACCGTGCTGCCCAGCACGGGTGTGCTCGGCCGCTTCGACGCCCCGACCGGCGCGGGCGTGCGCGTGGACACCGCCGCCCGGGTGGGTATGCGCCAAGGGGTGCGGTTCGATTCGCTGCTCGCGAAGATCATCACGCACGCACCGACCCACGAGGCGGCGCTGCGCCGGTGCTCGGACGCGCTCGCGGAAACGGTGATCGAGGGCGTCGACACCAACCTGCACCTGCTGCGCGCCGTACTCGCCGAACTGCGCGAGCGGGGCGGGACGACCGTGGTGACCACCGATTGGTTCGAACAGCGACTCGACGACTTGCGCTCGCGCGCAGAGACTTTCGAGGACGCCACCCCGCCCCGGCCGACGGACTCCACGCCCGTTGTGCCCACCGCCGAATTCGAACCGGCCGAGGGCGAACAACCGCTGCGGTCCCCGATGGGCGCGACCGTCGTCTCGCTGGCCGAACCGGGCATCGTGCTCGCCGCGGGGGCCGAGGTCGCGGTGCTGGAAGCGATGAAGATGCAGCACGTGCTGCGCGCGACCGAACCGCTGCGGGTGCTCAGGCATGCCGTCGCGCCGGGCGATGTGGTCGACCCGCACGCCGTGCTGGTCACCTGGGTGGCCGCCGATCACGACGGCCCGGCCACGGAATCGACCGTGGTGGACCTGGATTCGGTACGCGCCGATCTCGCCGAGGTGCTGACCCGGCACGAGACCACCCTCGATGCCCGGCGTGAGACAGCCGTCGCGAAACGGCATCGGCTCGGGCGGCGCACCGCCCGGGAGAACATCACCGATCTGGTCGATCCGGAGAGCTTCGTGGAGTACGGCGCGTTGGCGGTCGCCGCGCAACGCAGTCGCCGCAGCCTCGAGGATCTGATCGCGAACACCCCCGCCGATGGCCTGATCGCGGGCCTGGCCACGGTCAACGCCGATCGGTTCGGACCGGATCGGGCGCGGGCGCTGATCATGTCCTCCGACTACACGGTGCTGGCCGGTACCCAGGGCATGCGCAATCACGCCAAGACCGATCGGATGCTGGAACTGGCTCGCGAGCAACGGCTTCCGGTGGTCTTCTTCACCGAGGGCGGCGGCGGGCGGCCCGGCGACACCGATCACGGCGGCATTTCGGGGCTGGATGTCACCACCTTCCGGGCGATGGGCGCACTGTCGGGCAAGGTGCCGCTGATCGGCATCGTGTCGGGCCGCTGCTTCGCGGGGAACGCCGCACTGCTGGGCATGTGCGACGTCGTGATCGCCACCCCCGACGCCAATATCGGGATGGGCGGTCCGGCCATGATCGAGGGCGGCGGGCTGGGGGTGTACGCGCCGGAGGACATCGGGCCCGTCGAGGTGCAGCGCCGCAACGGCGTGATCCACGTGGTCGCCGCCGACGAGGCCGAGGCGGTGGCCGTGGCTCGCCGCTACCTCTCGTATTTCCAAGGGGCCGTGGATGATTGGGAGGCCCCGGATCCGCGCCTGGCCCGGCACGTGGTGCCGGAGAACCGGCTGCACGCCTATGACATCCGCGCCGCCATCGAATCCGTCGTGGATCTCGGCTCGTCCCTGGAGCTGCGTCGCGACTGGGGCGTCGGCGTCGTGACCGCCCTGGTCCGCGTCGAGGGCCGCCCCTTCGGCCTCATCGCCAACGACTGCCATCACCTCGGCGGCGCGATCGACGCACCCGCCGCCGACAAGCTCTCGGCCTTCCTCCAGCTCTGCGGCGCACACGGCCTGCCCATCGTCTCCCTGTGCGACACACCGGGTTTCATGGTCGGCCCCGATGCCGAGAAGGAGGCCACCGTCACCAAGTTCAGCCGCCTGTTCATCGACTCCGCCGCCCTCGAGGTCCCGTTCGGCACGGTCATCCTGCGCAAGGGTTACGGCCTGGGCGCACCGGCCATGGCGGCGGGCTCCTTCCGCGCGCCCCGCTTCGTGATCGCCTGGCCGACAGGCGAAATCGGCGGCATGGGCCTGGAAGGCGCGGTGCGGCTGGGCTTCGCCAAGGAACTGGCCGCCATCGAGGATCCGGCACAGCGGCAGGCGGCCTTCGACGCCCTGGTCAAGGCCGCCTACGACAGCGGCAAGGCGCTCACGGCCGCAACGGTTCTCGAACTCGACGATGTCATCGACCCGGCCGACACCCGCCGCTGGCTGGCCACGCTACGCTGATCGGCCGCGATACTTCCGGTAGCAGGCATATGCCATGGTGAGCGCCGCGACCCCGGTCAGGGACCGACCGGCGCTCACATACCGTCGGCGGCGCGACCCGCGCACCCGGACCTGTAGGCGTTCCTCGGCGAGATCGGCATAGCGGCCCGGCAGCACCGTGTCGAAGTATTCGGACACGAAGTTGTCGGTCCTGCGCACCGGCAGGCCCATATCGCGCATCAGCTCATCGATGTGGTGCGTCAGATAGGGACCGAGGTAATAGCCCTCCGGCCGCGCGGGCATGACCTCGCCCAGCCACTTGCCGACCCGCGCGATCTCGCCGTGCATGTCATCGGCCTTCGGCAGCGTCAGCTCGCCCAGGAAGTGCTGGGACAGCCAGTGCGCCGAGACCTCCGCGCTGAGCTGGCAGGCGTCGGAGGACCCGTAGCCGATGAAGCCCAGCCGCGGCAGGGTCGGCGGCAGGATGTGGCGGTAGAGCTGGAACCGGCTCTCGACCCGCACCGTCTTCTCCAGTTCGGGCGCAAGGAATTCCAGCTCCTGCCGCCAGCCGGTGGCGAAGACGACGACATCGGCGTCGAGCCGCTGCCCGTCGGCCAGCTCGACCGCGGTGTCCCCGGAGAACGCCGCGATACTGCCGCGCCGCAAGGCGATTCGCCCGCGCCGGGCCATCCGGAAGAACTCGTCGCTCACCCCGAGATTCTCGATGCCCGCGGGCAGCGGCGCGTCGGGCGTCATGGCCTTGGGCGAGCGCAGCAGGAACCGCAGAAACGCCGACATGACCCGCCAGTACCGGTCGGTGATCCCCTGGCCCGGCCCGTGCAGAAACCGTTCGATCCGGCTCTGCCGGTGATATCGGAAGAACGATTCGGTGAACCGGTTCAAGATGACCCGATCCGATGGCGCCCCGCCGGGCATGAACCGCGGCAGCATGGGATGGGCCTTGCGGAACACCAGCGAGCACTCCCGCGCGTGCTCCCCCGCCCACGCCGCGCAGTCCAGCGCCGACTTCCCGGCCCCGACCACGACCACCCGCTTGCCCTCGAACACCGCCGGGTCGATCGCCTGGCTCGAATGCAGCAGCGCGCCACCGAATTCCCCGGCACCCGCGATTTCCGGAAGCCGCGGCGCCGAGAACACCCCCGCGCACACCACCACGAAATCGAAGCGCAGGTCCTCGACCCCGTCCGGGCCGCAGACCTTCAGCTCGAACCCGCCGTCGGCCTCCGACACCCGGATCACCTCGGTGGACAGCCGCAGCAGCGGGGTCAGTCCGAACCGCTCGACATACGAGGCCAGGTACTCGCGCACCTGCGCGGCGGTGGGGAACACATCGGCCGACTCCGGGTACGGGTGATCGGTGTAGGCGTAGGTGTCCCGGGAATTATTGGTGCGTAAGCCCGGATAGGTGCGCGCCGCGATCCAGACGCCGCCGGCCGCGTCCTCCTTGTCGAAAACGACGACCTCGAATCCGTCGTCTCGCATGACCTTCGCGGTCACCAACCCCGCGATGCCCGCGCCGATGATGCCGACGCGCTTGCCACCCGTACTCGTCACGTTCGATTGTCCCCTCGGGACCTGCACGTTTCCCGGCCACACGCTACGGCAGCGCGCGGTCCGGCGTACACGGCTCGAGGCGACTCGCCAAACCGCTACTCAGCTGGGCGTGTCGTGACTTCCCGCCGAAATCGCTTAAACGGGACGAACTTACGAGACCGGGAGCTCCGGAATCCGGGTGGCACGGGCATAGACGGTCTCGCCCTCGGCCAGGTGCAGCGCCGCGGCGTCACCGCGGGTCACCTGCGCGGTGAACAGGTCACCGGTCGCCGCGTTGCGCAGCTCCACGCGCACCTCGAAGCCGAGCTGCACGACCCGCCCCACCGTGGCCCGGGTGACACCGGCGGACTGCGCGGTGCCCTCGTGCGCGGCCAGCGCCATGCTGGGATCGCGTCCGACGCGAATGTCGTGCGGCCGCACCAGATGTCCGTTCAGCTTGGCCACCGCGCCCAGGAACGACATGACGAACTCGTTGGCCGGCCGGTCGTACACGTCCTCCGGGCTGCCGATCTGCTCGATGCGGCCCTTGTTCATGACCGCGATGCGGTCGGCCACGTCCAGGGCCTCCTCCTGGTCGTGGGTGACCAGCACGGTGGTGACGTGCACCTCCTCGTGCAGCCGCCGCAGCCAGGTGCGCAGGTCCGCACGGACTTTCGCGTCCAGCGCGCCGAACGGCTCGTCCAGCAGCAGCACCTGCGGATCCACCGCCAGCGCCCGGGCCAGGGCCATGCGCTGACGCTGACCGCCGGAAAGCTGTGCCGGATAGCGGTGCTGGAAGCCGTCGAGGCCGACGATCTCGAGCAGGTCGTCGACCTTCTTCTTGATCTCGGGCTTGGGCCGCTTGCGGATCTTGAGCCCGAAGGCCACATTGTCGCGGACCGTCATGTGCTTGAACGCGGCGTAGTGCTGGAACACGAAACCGATATCGCGCTTCTGCGGCGACACATTGGTGACGTCGCGCTCGGCGATGGTGACCACGCCGCTGTCGAGGGTCTCCAGCCCGGCGATCGAGCGCAGCAGCGTCGACTTGCCCGAACCCGACGGACCCAGCAGCGCGGTCAGCGCGCCCGAGGGGATGTCGAGGCTGACATTGTCGAGCGCGGCGAAGGTGCCGTAATGCTTGTTCGCATTGGTCACGGTGATCATTTGGCAGTGCCCCGCTTGCGTTCTAGGAGGGTCATGAGCAGAAGAACAACGAGGGCGATGCCCATGAGCAGGGTCGCCGCGCAGTACGCGCCGAAGGTGTTGTGGTCGTTGACGTATCGCCCGTTCACCAGCAGGGTGAGCGTCTGCGACTTGCCGGGCAGACCGGTGGACACCATGATCACCGCGCCGAATTCGCCCAGCGCGCGGGCCACGGTCAGCACGATGCCGTAGGTCAGGCCCCAGCGGATGGCCGGGAGCGTGATGCGCCAGAACGTCTGCCAGCCCGACGCGCCCAGGGTGGCCGCGGCCTGCTCCTGATCGTCGCCGATCTCGTGCAACACCGGCTCCACCTCGCGCACCACGAACGGCAGCGTCACGAAGATGGTGGCGATGATCATGCCCGGCAGATTGAAGATGATCTTCAAGCCGTTGTGGTCGAGCCCGCCGAACCAGCCGTTCGCGCCCCACAGCAGGATCAGTGAAACACCCACCACGACGGGCGAAGTCGCCATCGGCAGATCCACCACGGCCTGCAGCAGATTGCGGCCGGGGAAGCGCCCGCGCACCAGGGCCAGCGCGATGATCACGCCGAAGATGACGTTCACCGGCACCGTGATCGCGACGATGGTGATGGTCAGATTGAACGCCGAGATCGCGGCGGGCGTGGAGATCGAGTCGAAGAACGCGCCGAATCCGCGCTCGAAGGTGCGCCACAGAATGATGCCCAGCGGCACCACGAGCAGCACGAACAGATACGACAGCGCCACCGTGCGCAGCGAGATCCTGGTCCAGAAGCCGAGTTTCATCAGGCCGCCTCCCGTTCCTTGCGCGCCAGCCGGTCCGACGTGACGCGCAGGACGAACAGGGTCACCAGCGAAATCGCCAGCAGCGCCACCGAAACCGCGGCGGCGTTGACCGGGCGGTCCACCTCGATCTGCTGCTGGATGTACTGCGAGGCCATCTGCGTCTTCTTCGGAATGCCGCCGCCGATCAGCACCACCGAGCCGTACTCGCCGATGGCGCGTGCGAAGGCCAGACCCGAACCGCTCACGATGGCCGGGGCCAGCGTCGGCAGCACGATGGTCCGGAAGGTGGTCAGGTTGTCCGCGCCCAGTGACGCGGCCGCCTGCTCCACATCCTTGTCGGCCTCGATGAGCACCGGCTGCACCGAGCGCACCACGAACGGCAGCGTCACGAACGCCAGCGCCACCACCAGACCCGGCTGGGTGGCGTTGAGGTGGATGTCGAACGGCGACTGCGGACCGTACAGCGCCAGCAGCACGATGCTGGCCACGATGGTCGGCAGTGCGAAGGGCAGGTCGATGAGCGCGTTCACGAAGCCCTTGCCCGGGAATTCGTCGCGCACCAGCACCCACGCGATGAGCGTGCCCATCACCACATTGATCAACGTGACGATGATCGACACGAAGACGGTCACCTTCAGCGCGTCCAGCGCGCCGGGCGCGGTGATGGCGTCCCAGAACCCGGACCAGCCGTCCTCGAAGGACTTGGCGGTCAACGCGGCCAGCGGCAGCAGCACGATGATGCTGAGCCACAGCACCGACGTGCCGATGCCGAGCGTACCCACCGATCCGCTCACCCGCAGCCAGGACCGGATCCGGCCCGGGCCCGCCGGTCGGCGGGGGTTGTCGTCTACCGAAACGCCGGGATCATGATCGATCCCGGCGCTCGAACTGCTGTCACTCACGGTTTCGAGTATCGCTTGTGTCCCAGGTCACCCGGCTACTTGGTGGCCTTGTCGTAGATCTGTGCCACCGAGCCGGTGTTGGGCGCGAACAGCTCCTTGTCCACGGCCTTCCAGCCACCCAGGTCGTCGATGGTGTACAGCTTGCCCGGGGTCGGGAAGTCCTTGACGTGGTCCGCGCGCACCTGCGGATCGACCGGGCGGAAACCGGCCGAGGCGAACGCCTCCTGGGCATCCTTGGTGTAGAGGAAGTCGCGGAAGGCGGTGGCCTGCTTGAGATTCTTGGCGTTCTTCAGCACCGCGACCGGGTTGTCGATGCGGAAGGTGGTGTCGGGCACGATGTGCTCGATCGGGTCGCCCTTGGTCTCGGAGAAGATGGCCTCGTTCTCGTAGCTGATCAGCACGTCGCCGGTGCCCTGCAGGAAGGCGTCGGTGGCCTCGCGGCCCGACTTGGGCTGCACGTGCACGTGGGTGAGCAGCTGGGTCAGGTAGTCCAGACCGGCCTGCGGGTTCTTGCCGCCCTCGCTCTTGGCGGCGTAGGGGGCCAGCAGGTTCCACTTGGCCGAACCCGAGGAGAACGGGTTGGGGGTCACGACGTCGACGCCCGGCTTGAGCAGGTCGTCCCAGCTCTTGATGCCCTTCGGATTGTTCTTGCGGACCGCGATGGCCACCACCGAACCGAACGGCACGCCCTTGTTGGCGTCGGCATTCCAGCCGGCGTCGACCAGACCGGCATCCACCAGGCGGGTGATGTCGGGCGCGACGGAGAAGCTCACCACGTCGGCCTCGGCCCCGTCCTTCACCTTGCGGGACTGATCGCCCGAGGGGCCGTACGAGGCCTGGAACTGGGTGCCCTTACCCGCGTCGGTCTTGTTGTAGACCGGAATCACCTTGTCGTAGGCGGCTTTCGCCACCGAGTAGGCGAACAGGTTGATATTGCCGCCGCCCCCGCCGGCCGCGCCGCCGTCCTTGGTGTCGCTGGAACCACCGCTGCACGCGGTGCTCACGGTGGCGGCAACCACGGTCAGGGCGACGGCGAAGGTGGTTCGGCGAGAGAAGCGAGCACTGCGGGACATCGGCGTGGACCTTTCGGGCGATCCACCGGTGGGAACATCGACCGGCGGAAATGAACGTGCTGCCGTAGACCCGCCGCGAGAATCACGCGACGGTGGCGCTCCGGCCCTGAGGCCGCCGGGGAAACGAACACGAACTGCGAAAAATGTGCGCGCCAAGTCTACTCAGACGTGCAGCAGTGCCCGATCGGCGATCAGCGACAGTGGATGTCAGCGACCGCGAGGCAGCCCACAGCGATCAACGCCAATTCATGGCGGACCCGGGGGAGAACACTCGATGACACGCCGCGACCTTAGCAGAGCGGCACGTCAGGCCGCGAATTCGGAACGGGGGTTGAAATCGACTCGAGCACAACCCTGGCCCGACGCGGCAGACTGTATCCGGGCGGCCCGATGCCGCATCGCCTGCTGACACCAACGGGGGAACACATGACCACACCCGCTCGCATCCGCCGGGAGTTCCCCGGCATCTCCACCCGCGCCTGGGAGCATCCCGCCGACCGCACCGCGCTGGTCGGGCTGCGGCAGCTGAGCGGATTCGACACCCTGCTGCGCACCCTGTCGGGGCTGCTGCAGGAACGCCAGCACCGGCTCATGTACCTGGCGACCGCGGTGCGGGTGGACGAGCGGCAGTTCGCCAATATCCATCAGCTGCGCGTGGACGCGGTCAGGATCCTGGACGCGCAGCGCACGCCGGAGATGTTCGTGCTGCAGCACCCGGAGGCCAATGCCTTCACCATCGGCATGGACCGGCCCTTCATCGTGCTCACCACCGGGCTGCTGGATCTGCTCGACGCCGAGGAGCTGCGGTTCGTGGTCGGCCACGAGCTCGGGCACGCGCTGTCCGGGCACGCGGTCTACCGGACCATGCTCATGCATCTGATGCGGCTGGCGGCCAATATCGGCTGGATGCCGGTGGGCGGCTGGGCATTGCGCGCGATCGTGGCGGCGCTGCTGGAGTGGAGCCGCAAGTCCGAGCTCTCCGGCGACCGGGCCGGGCTGCTGGCCGGGCAGGACGTGGAGGCCTCGGTCCGGGTGCACATGAAGCTGGCGGGCGGGTCGCGGGTGGACCAGATGAGCCACGCCGCCTTCCTGGCCCAGGCCGACGACTACGACCGGGCGGGCGACCTGCGCGACGGGGTGCTCAAACTGCTGAACCTGGAATTGCAGACCCACCCGTTCTCGGTGCTGCGGGCGGCGGAGCTGCGGCGCTGGATCGCCAGCGGCGACTACGACCGCATCCTCGACGGCCGATACCCGCGCCGGGATCAGGACAAGGACGTTCGGATCAGCGAGGAGATCAAGCACGCCGCACGGTCGTACCGGGAGAATTTCGAGCAGTCCGCAGACCCCCTGATCCGCACCGTGCGCAACCTGGGCCGGGACTTCGGCGAGACGGTCGGCACGGTGGGTCAGGAAGTCAGCGAAACACTGTCGAAACTGGGCAAGCGGATCCGCGGATCCGACGACTAGTCCTCGGGGTCGACGACCGGCGGGGTCTCGAAGATGTCGAGCAGCCACTCCTCGGTGGCGCTCTCGGCGTCCTCCTCGTCGGGGCGGATGCGGTTGCTCAGGCGGACGCCCAGACCCAGCAGCTGGGCGGCCTTCACCATTTCGAGGGCCTCGTCGGGGCCGCAGTAGTGGGTGGCGATCAGACGGGGCTCGTCGTCGAAGTCCTCTTCGGACAACAGCGTCTCCACTTCCAGACCTTCATCGGTTGTTGACATGGGTCTGCACAGTACGCGGAGAATTCGCCGCAGCGGTACCGAAACCCGCTCAGCGAGTGAACAACCAGGCGACGACTACGAGAACAAGAAGTGCGATCAGGGCAAGCTGGACACGGGAGCGAGGCATCTCAGGCGGCTTCCTTCCGGATGCGGCGCGGCTGCGCGCGGGGACCGCGGCCTCCCGGGCGGCGACCCGGTCGCGGCCCAGCACGTGCAGCACCACTCGCAGCGTCCGGTCGAGCAGGTAGGCGATGGCCAGGCAGACCGGCACCATGGCGGCCAGCACCACCGCGAACTGGGGAACGAAGGGCAGACCTGCCACCCACAGTTCGACGCTGTCCCACCAATTTGCAATCGCATGCACGGACCCCAGCCTAGGCCGAATGGCGGATGGTGGACGATTCGGGCCGTCCGGACACATGATGTTGGGTATGGAGTCGTACGACGAACCGGAGTCCATGGACCGGCCGCTCGGCAGTGAGCTCGGCGTTGATCCCGGCACCGATTTCGACGATCCTCCCGAGGTAGACGCCCCTCGCGACCCCCTGTTGCCCGCCGACCCGTCGATGTCGGACAGCTTCCTGCCCTCCCCCACCGGTGGCATGCATCACTCGGTGTTTCCCCCCATCGACGACTACGCCTTCCTGTCCGACTGCGAGACCAACTGCCTCATCGCCCGCAATGGCTCGGTGGAGTGGATGTGCGTCCCGCGCCCGGACTCGGCCAGCATCTTCGGGGCCATGCTCGACCGCAGCGCCGGGCACTTCCGCATCGGCCCCTACGGGCGCAATGTGCCTGCCGCGCGGCGGTATCTGCCGGGCGGGCTGATCGTGGAGACCACCTGGCAGACCGAGACCGGCTGGCTCATCGTGCGCGACGCGCTGGTGCTGGGCCCGTGGCACAACAACCGCTCGCGCAGCCGCACCCACAAGCGCACCCCCATGGACTGGGATGCCGAGCACATCCTGCTGCGCACGGTGAAATGCGTGAACGGCGTGGTCGAGCTGGAGATGAGCTGCGAGCCCGCCTTCGACTACCATCGCGGCCCGGCCGTCTGGCACTACAGCGGCGACGTGTACGAACAGGCCAGCGCCACCTGCGATATCGAGGGCTGCCCGCCATTGACCCTCAATACCAATCTGCGGCTGGGCCTGGAGGGCCGGGAGGCGCGGGCGCGCACCCGGATGAAGGAGGGCGACGAGGTCTTCGTCGCACTGTCCTGGTCGGACCTGCCGCCGCCGCGCACCTTCGCCGAGGCGGCGGAGAAGATGTGGCAGACCACCGAATGCTGGCGGCAGTGGATCACTCTGGGGCGCTTCCCCGATCATCCGTGGCGCGGCTATCTGCAACGCAGCGCGCTGACCCTCAAGGGCCTCACCTACGCGCCGACCGGGGCGCTGCTGGCGGCCGCCACCACCTCGCTGCCGGAAACCCCGGGCGGGGAACGCAACTGGGACTACCGCTACACCTGGGTGCGCGACTCCAGCTTCGCGCTGTGGGGCCTCTACACCATGGGCCTGGACCGGGAGGCCGACGACTTCTTCGCCTTCCTGCACGATGTGGCCACCGACGGCAATGGGAATGCCGTTCCGCTGCAGGTGCTCTACGGCATCGGCGGCGAGCGCGAGATCACCGAATCCGAACTCCCCCACCTGTCCGGCTATGACGGCGCGCAACCCGTGCGCATCGGCAACGGCGCGTACAACCAGGAACAGCACGATGTCTGGGGCACCATCCTGGATTCGGTTTACCTGCACGTGAAATCGCGGCAGCAGGTGCCGGAGACCTTGTGGCCCATGCTGGAACGGCAGGTGCAGGCGGCGATCGAGAACTGGCGCAAGCCCGATCGCGGCATCTGGGAGGTGCGCGGCGAGCCGCAGCACTTCACCTCGTCCAAGGTGATGTGCTGGGTGGCGCTGGACCGCGGCGCGAAACTGGCCGAGCTGCACGGGGAATTCGACTACGCCAAGAAATGGCACGACCTCGCCGAGGAGGTCCGCGCCGACATCCTCGACCACGGCGTCAACTCCGCGGGCGTGTTCACCCAGAGCTACGGCAGCGACAGCCTCGACGCCTCCCTGCTGCTGGTGGTGCTGACCCGCTTCCTGCCGCCCACCGACCACCGGGTGCGGGCCACCGTGCTGGCCATCGCCGACGACCTCACCGAGAACGGCCTGGTGCTGCGCTACCGCACCGAGACCACCGACGACGGCCTGTCCGGCGCGGAGGGCTCGTTCACCATCTGCTCGTTCTGGCTGGTGTCGGCACTGGTGGAAATCGGTGAGCTGCAACGTGCCCGGCAGCTGTGCGAGCGGCTGCTCGGCTATGCCAGCCCGCTCAAGCTCTACGCCGAGGAGATCGACTCGCGCACCGGGCGGCACCTGGGCAACTTCCCGCAGGCGTTCACCCACCTGGCGTTGATCAACGCGGTCATGCACGTGATCAGGGCCGAGGAGTCGCGCAGCGCCAGCCACTTCAGCCCGGCGCATCCGGGACGCTGAACGAAAGAAGACGCCGGACGAAAGAAGTCGGCCGCTTTCGACGGCCGACTTCCTTTCCGTACGAGGGGTTCTCGTCAGTACGAGGGATTCTCACCCATGCTGTCGGCGTGCTCGCGGATCTCGCGCAACCGCACCAGCGAGCGCTCGATCTCGGTGAGCCGGGCCTCGCGGCCCGCGCCCGAGCTCACGGTGGCCGCCTCCTCCGCGGCGCGCAGCGAGGCGTCCACCGAACGCAGTGTGGCCGTGGCGATCTCGGTGAAGTGATCGCGCAGGCTGCGCTGCACCGACCGCAGCCGGTAGCGGGACTCCTTGCTGACCTGGAAGATCACATCGTCCATCAGCCGGGCCACCGCCAGCTTGGCCTCGGCCTGGCGGCGCGCGCGGCGGGCCTTGCGGTCGTCCCACAGCGCGTTGCCGCCCAGCAGCACCGCCGCGCCGACCGAGTACTGGTTCACCAGCGACATGTGCAGCAGGCTGGTGACCAGGCCGACCATGAGCAGGCCGCCGTAGGAGCCGCGCAGCGCGGTCAGGACCTGTTGCGTGATACCGAGTTTGGCGCTGTCCAGATTGTCCAGCGCCGCCACCGGTTCCAGCACCTCGCCGACATCGCCGGGATTGTCGAGCTTGAGATCCGGGGTGGGGATGCCGCTGTCGGGGAACTTCGCCGCCACCTGCTCGGCCAGCTCCACCGAGCGGTAGTGGGCGATGACGAAGTTCTCCTCCACCGCCTCGCAGATCTTGGCGTCCAGGTCCGCGCCGAAATCGGCCCAGCCCTTGACCGGATCGCCCTTGGTGATGTCGGCCTCGGCGTCGCGGATCAGGCTGCGCAGCCGGTGCCGCAGGTCGTGCTCGGTGTCGGCCATCAGCTCGCCCGCGCCGTCGGCCAGGGTCACCTGCCAGTTGGCGGTGCGCTGACGCAGCTGCTCGGCCTCCTCGCGGGTGCGGCGCAGCTGCTCGGTGATGACGGTGAGTCGGCGCGGATCCCGCAGCGTCTCGGCCTCGCTGCGCAGTGCCAGCGCCAGATGGTCGGTGATGAGCGCGACGTCGCGCACGGCGGCCCGCACGGCCACCGCGTCGGCGCGGCCCAGCACGTACGAGCGCAGGTGGTCGAGCAGTTGCGGCACACCGGATTCCAGGTCCAGCTGATGATCGGAACCGGCCTTGGCGTGCAGCCGGGCCGAGGCGGGCGCGACCGCGAAGGCCAGCCCGGCGTCGTCGAGCAGCTGCCGATCGTGCTGCTGCACCTGCGGCCAGTGCGGATACTGGTCGATCTTGTTGAGCACGCAGACGACGGTCGGGCACACCTGCTGGATGCGCTGCAGCTGCTCGATCTGGGCCGGGGTGAACGGCGCGCCCGCGTCCGCGACGTAGAGCACCGCGTCCGCGGCGGCGATGAGCGACCAGGCGGCCGGGGTGTCGGCGGGCGAGCCCGGCGAGTCCAGCACCACGAAGCCCTCCGCCAAAAGCGGGCTGGGCTGGGTGAATTCGGCGCGGATCACCTCACCGGAGGCCAGCTCGGCCAGTGCCGCCCGCGGATCCACCGGCGTGCGCCGGGCATTGCCGCCCGGGCCCGGGGTCACCAGCGTGGCACTGGGCTGCGGCCCGTACTCGGCGATCACCGGCACGCTGGGCCGGCCCTCGGTGGCGCTCACCGCGGCCCCGACCAGGCTGTTGACCAGCGTGCTCATGCCGGACTTGGACTCGCCGACCACGACCAGCCGCACCCGCGGATCGGTCAGGCGCGCCCGGGCGATACCCAGGCGGCCGGACAGATCCAACCGGCCGGAGGCATGGGTCAGTTCGAGCAGCCGATCGAGCAGCTCGACCAGCGGACCCAGCGCATCGGGATTCTTCACCGCGACCTGATGTCCGGCGACGCTCACAGCAGCAGCATGTGATTGCCCGGATCCGGTGCCGGGGTGTGGTGGGCATCGACGAACGAGGCATCGGGCGTCAGGCCGGAGAACAGACCGGCATCGTGCACCAGCAGACCGCCGTCGTGCACCGACATCGGGTGCAGCCCGGAGTCGTCGGCGATCGGCAGCGCACCCGAATCGTAGTGATCCGCAATGGGTTTCACCGGCACCGGCTCGATGTGCGCGGGCGTGGTGATGGGGGCCTGCACGGTCGGGACCGGGGCGACGGTCGGGGCGGGCGCGACCGAGACGGTCGGCTGCGGGGTGTGGACCGGCTCCGGAGCCACCGTCGGGGCGGGCGCGACCGACACCTGCGGCTGGGTCGTGGGCGCGGTCGGCACATGGGTCGGCACCGCGTCGTCGGTCGGCACGGTCGGGGTGCTGCCGTGGCCGCCGGGCTCATCGGCCGGCGTGTGCGGCTTGGTGGTGATGTCGTCCTTGCCGCCGGGATTCGCCGGCGGGGTGACGGGCGTGGTCACCGCGGTACCCGGCTTGGTGATCTCGGTGTCCGGGTTCGGCACCTTGATGGTCGGGACCGGGGGCACGGTGGTGAGCACCGGCGCGGGCTCGATGGTGGCCGGGGCGCTCAGGTGCGGCGCGGGGGCCGGCGCGGCCGTCACCGGCTTGTCGACCAGCGTGGCCGGATGACCCGGCGCGGACGGCTCACCACCGGCCGGCACCGGCTGCTTGCCGTGGTCGTACAGCGCGGGCGCGGCCACGGCGGCGGGCGCGGTCAGCGGGGACGGGCCGCCGTGCGTCGAAAGCAGGTTCGCGATCGGCTGATTGGCGGCGTCGGGCTGAATGGTGGTCTGCAACGGTGTCACCGCCACCGGCTGGGCGACGGGCACCGGCGCGACCACGACCGGCGCGGTGGGTGCGGGCACCACGGGCGCGGCGACCGGGGCGGGCGCGGGGGCCGGGGTGAACGTCACCGGCGCGGCCGGAGCCGACGGCGCGGGCGTGCCGAGCACGGGCGCGGCCGGTTGCGCGGCAACCGGGCTCGGCGCGCCGAGCCCGCCGACCGGCGCGGTCGAAGCAGGAGCGGTGGACGAGGTCAAAGGCGTACCGGTCGGCGAATTCGAACCGGGCACAGCGGAAGTGGGTGTCGCGCCCGCGGGAGCGTCCGAGGCACCGTGCGCCGGAAGGGAATTCGCGGCGGCGGGCGTGGCCGATCCCGGCGTGTTCGCCGACTGGCCCGGGTTGGCGGAGGCCCCCGGCACACCGTTCGCACCGGCATTGGGCTGGTTCGCGTACGCCGGGCCGCCGTGCGAAAGGCTGTTGCTCACCTGCTGATTGAAGGCATCGAGCTGATGCCCCACATCGCCCAGGCCGACATCGACCTTGAGATCCGAGCGGAACCAGATGCCGTCCAGCCCGATGTGCGCGTCCACGGTCCAGTTGGTGCCGACGAACGCGCCGACACCCTGTCCATCGGTGTGTCCGATGCCGCCGATGCCGTCGAAGGCACCCGGCTGGTGCCCCACGTCGGCGCCGGGCACGAACGAGCCGTTCGTCATGCCGGGCACATGCATGCCGCCGGTCCCGGGCAGTCCGAAGCCGGGCAGGTGCTGCAGGAAGTTGGGCTCGGGCAGCTCGGCGGCGGGCAGGTGCGGCTGGGCCGTCACGGTCTCGGACTGCCCGAGCTGCTCGGGCATCCAGGCCGGGTGCTGGCCGTAGCCGGGCGGACCACCGACGCCGGGATCCGAATCCGGCAGGCCGAGGCCCTGGAAGCCGGACAGGGCCGCGGGGTTCTGCGGGACCGAATCGAACGAGGTCGGGAACAGGCCCGCGTCGGTGCCGCGCTCGAGGCCGTGGTCGAAACCGTCGAGACGGTGGAACGGCGTGTTCACCAGCGCCACAGGCGCGTGATGCTGCGGCGGCATCGAGTCCGGCGTCAGATCGGGGAAGGCCTTGGTCGGGCTGGGAGCCTCGGGCTGCGGGTCGTTGACCTGCGACCAGCCCACCTGCTTGGAGTCGTGGGTGATGGCCGGGGTGCCGCCGCGGCTGCCGCCCGCGGCGATCAGCGCGCCGCCGGTGACATACGCGCCTGCCCTGGCCACGCGCGCTACACCGTTGGCAATGTGATACGCGGCGTCCCCGCCGTTGTCATCGGCGCCGGCAGCATCGTCGAGGGGCAGATCACGTGTCATACAGGCTCCGCTCTCAGGGCTCCGGCAATCCGTCGCGCGAATCGCCGGACCGAACTCGTTTCACACCCTATTTCCGGATAACCGGTCTGTCACATCCACCAGGTAGGGGGCGGTGTTCACACAGGTGCGCCGCATAGCTTGTCACCCTGCCTATCAGTACGGAAGCCCCATTTTCCGCCTGCATACCGAACCCGTTGCCCGACCGGCACCCTGCGAGGTCCCAAACACTAACAGCTCTCATACCTCTCGTGTCCCGCTTCCTTCGGAAGCGGGACACAGGGCAAGAGGAAGGCGAGCCGGTGGACGGCCCCGCCCCCGCATCAGCACAGCGGCGGCCATCACCCCACCTGGCACGAGGTCCCTCGGCGGTGGCCACCACCCACCCCATCCAGCACTGTGCCCCGCTCCCGATAGGAAGCGGGGCACGAGGTCCGGAGCCTGTCCTACTTCTTCTTTTCCGTGGCGGAGTCGGTCGAGAGCGCGGCCACGAAGGCCTCCTGCGGCACCTCGACGCGGCCGATCGTCTTCATGCGCTTCTTGCCTTCCTTCTGCTTCTCGAGCAGCTTGCGCTTGCGGCTGATATCACCGCCGTAGCACTTGGCCAGCACGTCCTTGCGGATCGCCCGGATGTTCTCGCGCGCAATGACCTTCGAGCCGATGGCGGCCTGGATCGGCACCTCGAACTGCTGGCGCGGGATCAGCTCGCGCAGCTTGGTCGTCATCTTGTGGCCGTAGGCCTGGGCGGCATCCTTGTGCACGATGGCCGAGAAGGCGTCGACCGCCTCGCCCTGCAAGAGGATGTCCACCTTGACCAGCGCCGACTGCTGCTCGCCCGCCTCCTCGTAATCGAGCGAGGCGTAGCCGCGGGTGCGCGACTTCAGCGAGTCGAAGAAGTCGAAGATGATCTCCGCCATGGGCAGCGTGTACCGCATCTCGACGCGGGTCTCCGACAGGTAGTCCATGCCCAGCAGCTCGCCCCGGCGGGACTGGCACAGCTCCATGATGGTGCCGATGAACTCGCTCGGCGCGATCACGGTGCATCGGGTGATGGGCTCGTAGATCTCGCGCACCTTGCCCTCGGGCCAGTACGACGGGTTGGTGACGACGTGCTCGGTGCCGTCCTCCATGACCACGCGGTAGATCACGTTGGGCGCGGTGGAGATCAGGTCGAGGCCGAACTCGCGTTCCAGCCGCTCGCGGGTGATCTCCATGTGCAGCAGGCCCAGGAAGCCGCAGCGGAAGCCGAAGCCCAGGGCCACCGAGGTTTCCGGAACGTAGGTCAGCGCGGCATCGTTGAGCTGCAGCTTGTCCAGCGCGTCACGCAGGTTCGGGTAGTCCGACCCGTCGACCGGGTACAGGCCGGAGTAGACCATCGGCCGCGGTTCACGGTAGCCGGTCAGCGCCTCGGTCGCGCCGTCGCGCTGCGAGGTGATGGTGTCACCGACCTTGGACTGACGGACGTCCTTCACACCGGTGATCAGGTAGCCGACCTCGCCGACGCCGAGGCCCTGGGTGGGCTTGGGTTCGGGTGACACGATGCCGATTTCGAGCAGTTCGTGGGTCGCGCCGGTGGACATCATCTTGATCTTCTGGCGCGGGACGAGCTTGCCTTCCACCACACGCACGTAGGTGACGACGCCACGGTAGGTGTCGTAGACCGAGTCGAAGATCATGGCGCGGGCCGGGGCATCGGCCTCGCCGACCGGCGGCGGCACCACGCGGACCGCCTCGTCGAGCAGCTCGGCCACGCCGACGCCGGTCTTGCCGGACACGCGCAGCACGTCCTCGGGCTCGCAGCCCACGATGTGGGCGAGCTCGGCGGCGTAGCGGTCCGGGTCGGCAGCCGGGAGGTCGATCTTGTTCAGGACCGGAATGATGGTCAGGTCCTTGTCCATAGCCAGGTACAGGTTGGCCAGCGTCTGCGCTTCGATGCCCTGGGCGGCGTCGACCAGCAGGATCGCGCCCTCGCAGGCCTCGAGCGCGCGCGACACCTCGTAGGTGAAGTCGACGTGGCCGGGGGTGTCGATCAGGTGCAGGACGAACTCCTCACCGTTGACCTTCCACGGCAGCCGCACGTTCTGGGCCTTGATGGTGATGCCGCGTTCACGCTCGATATCCATGCGGTCCAGGTATTGGGCGCGCATGGCGCGCTCCTCCACCACACCGGTGAGTTGCAGCATGCGGTCGGCCAGGGTCGATTTCCCGTGGTCGATGTGCGCGATGATGCAGAAGTTCCTGATCCGGCTGGGATCGGTGAACGTCTTGTCGGCGAAGCTGCTAATCGGAGTCACTCCTCGGCATGGCGAAACAGCGGCATGTCAACGTGCAAGTCTACGGTGCTGGACGGAATGTCCTCGCCTCGGCATTCCTCGCATTCGAACGGCCAATCGCCGCAGGCGAATCCGGTGCGGATGAGAAACCGCTTGTACGCCGTTAGGCTGCCGGGCATGGCCGGCAGGTGGAGCGCTCTGGGGAAGCAGTTGGGGATTGTGGCTAAGGAGCAGGGGGCTCAGCTCGTGAATCAGCAGGCCCCGAAGTTGGTGGGCAAGGTGCGGCAGTCGTCGATGTGGGACCGCGCGCTGCGCGCGATGGGCACCCCGCGGCAGGGTCCGGGAGTCTCGGTGCGGCCGACCTCTTCGGCCGGAGTCCCCTCCGGGGAACGCGCCCGCCAGATCGTCTACAGCCCGCAATTGGACGGCCGCGCCGATCCGGGCGAGATCGTGTGGACCTGGGTGCCCTACGAGGAGGACCCTGACAACGGCAAGGACCGCCCGGTCCTGGTGGTCGGCCGCGAGGGCAAGACGCTGCTCGGGCTCATGCTGTCCTCGAATGCCGAACACGCGCAGCATCTCAACTGGGTGGGCATCGGCTCCGGCGCGTGGGACAGCGCCGGGCGCGACAGCTGGGTGCGTTTGGATCGCGTCCTCGATGTTCCCGAGATGGGCATCCGCCGGGAGGGCGCGATCGTGCCCCGCAAGACCTTCGACCTGGTGGCGCACCGGCTGTGCGCCGAATACCACTGGTACTAGCTGACCATATTGCGGGAGCGGCCGTAGATCATGCCGTAGACCAGCGACCCGAGCACGCCGCCGACCAGCGGGAAGACGATGAACACCCACAGCTGCGCGGGCGCGCCGTCCTGGTAGAACGCGACCGCGAGACTGCGGGCCGGGTTCACCGAGGTGTTGTCGACCGGGATCGAGATCAGATGGATCACGGTGAGTGTGAAGCCGATCGACAGACCGGCCAGCGGGATGTCGGAGAGCTGGTCGGTGGAGGCGAGCACCACGAACACCAGCAGCGCGGTGAGCAGAACCTCGACGGTGATGGCGGCGGCCAGGCCGTAACCGTTGATGGTGATCTCACCCAGGGTCAGCTTGGAGGGACTGTGCGCGCCCCAACCGTTCGCTCCCAGACCGTCTTTGGCGCGATCGTAGGAGGGCAGGTTCTTGGCTATGGCGTAGATCACCGCGCCCGCCGCGAGACCGCCGATGACCTGGGCGATCCAGTAGGCCACGGCCACCACGATATTCACGCGTCCGAGCAGCAGTTGGCCCACGGTCACCGCGGGATTGACATGGCAGCCCGAGATCGGACCGATCGAGTAGACCAGGAACAGCAGGGTGAGGCCGAAGGCCAGGGCCACGCCGAGCGCACCCACCCGTCCGCCCGCCAGCACGGCGGTGCCGACACCGCCCAGCACCAGCACGAAAGTGCCCAGTGCCTCGGCGAATACCTTGCGCCCCAGGGTGGGAGGTTGTAGATCGGTGAGATCCTCGGCGACTTCCTGAGCTGTAGGGGACATCGGCTACCTTCCGCTTCGCATGGGTACCGCTTCGGAACAAGTCAGGCTAGGCGGGTTATCTCCACCACCACCTCGAGATCGGTCGAGCCGCTCCCGCTGAAGATACCTTTCAAAGGGGGCACATCCGCGTAATCACGCCCCACACCGACGGATACGTGTTGCTCGGTGACGGGGATGTTGTTGGTCGGGTCATAGCCCCACCACTGGCCGGTCCAAGCCTCCACCCAGGCGTGCATCTGCCCCGCGACGGTGTCTCCGACCTCGGCGGCGGGATCGGGGTGCAGGTAGCCGGAGACGTAGCGGCCGGGAATCCCCATGCCGCGCAACAGCAGCAGGGTCAGGTGCGCGAAATCCTGGCACACGCCTTGCCGTTCGGCGAAGGCCTGCACCGCGGAGGTGTGCACCGAGGTGGTGCCGGGCAGGTAGGTCATCTCCCGGTTGACCCATTCGGCCGCGCGGACAACCGCTTTGGCGGGCGGCACGCCCCGGGCCAGCTGGCGCGAGATCGTGGCCAGGCGGCGCTCGCGCGGGACATACGCGGTGGGCTCGAGCAATTCGTCGAAGCGGTCGCCGACGGCGTCGTCGCGCAACTCCTCCCAGGACAGCTCCTCGGCGGGCCCGGCGAAGGGTTCGGTCTCCACCACCGAGGCGCTGGTCACCTCCAATTCGGTGTGCGGCGCGTGCAGATCGAAGGCCGTGACCACGGTGCCCCAGTAGTCGACGTAGCGGAAGGACCGGGTGGAGGGCACGGTGTCGACCCGATTGAGGATCACGTTCTGCCTGCTGTCGGCGCGCGGCGTGAGCCGGGCCTCGTTGAACGACCGGGCCACCGGCGCGTCGTAGACATATCCGGTGGTGTGCACCACCCGCATGCGCCAGCTCATGCTGCGTCCTTTCCAGCATGAGCGGAGCGCTCCATGGTTACGCTTCGCTGCCGCCTCCGCGCTTGACCGCTCATGCTGAGACCTCCTCGGCACCGATGGAGTTGCGACCGTGCAGTCCCGTCCAGGCCACCCAGGATTCGGCGTGAAAGTACTGCAGCGCCACCGCTTCCCCGACCTCGCGGCAGGTCTGCTGCAGCCACAGCAGCCGACTGGGCAGATCCTCGAGCAGCACCGTGGGCGGGATGAACTCCAGTTCGCTGCGCGCCCGCCCGAGCAGGCGGTGCGCCTCGTGCCGGGCGGCGAATCTGCTGTTGGGGCGTTGATCCAATTCCTGCAGGCAGGTCTCGGCCACCCGCAGCGAATGGAAGACCGAGCGCGGGAAAAGCCGGTCCAGCAGGATGAATTCGGCGATCTGATTGGCATCCAGCACGCCGCGATGGGTGCGCAGATACGGATCGTGGGCGCCGGCCGACCGCAAGACCGTCACCCAGGCCGGAGAAGAGGTCCGGTCACCGGCGCGTGAATGCAACAGGCGCACGGTCATATCCACGCGTTCGATGGATCTGCCGAGCAGCAGGAATCGATAGCCGTCGTCGCGGCTGAGGGTGGAATCGGAAAGTCCGGCGAACATGGCGGCGCGGTCGGTGATGTAGTGACAGAATTCGTGCGGCCCCAGCGCCCGCGCCGCACGCTCGGCCGCGGCCAGCCCGTTGTAGGTGGCATTGAGGCACTCCCACATTTCGGTCGAGGTGACTTCCCTTGCACCCCGGGCATTCTCGCGGGCCCGGGCAATGGAATCGACGATGGACCCGCCGTCGTGGCCGAAGGCGACCAGCTCGGTCACCGACCACACATCCAATTCCTGGTCCTGCTCGGGCGGGTCGATACCCAGCACGCGTAACAGAACTCGCGAGGTTCTGTCCGGATCGACGGTGGCGTCCTCGAGCAACTGATGAACCGCGACGTCGAGGATGCGCGCCGTATATTCGGCCCGCTCCACGTAACGACCGATCCAGAACAGGGATTCGGCATTGCGCGCCAACATGATCCGACCACCTAACGCTGTAACCACCTGCCGAGCGCCATTGCTGCTGATGTTTCCGGAATTACTACTGTTGTTGCTGATTGATCCGCGCGGGCGAGGGTTCGCGCGACTGATCGCGCTCCGGGGCGATGTGCATCTCGGCGACCAGCTCGGAGCCTGCCAATTCCCGTTGCGCCACCGAGGTTCTCGGGGCCAGCACCCAGGTGTCCTTGCTGCCGCCGCCCTGACTGGAATTCACCACCAGCGAGTTGGCGGGCAGCGCGACGCGGGTCAAACCGCCCGGCAGTACCCAGATGTCGTCACCGTCATTGACGGCGAAGGGCCGCAGATCCACGTGCCGGGGCGCGAGCCTGCCGTCTATCTTGCTCGGCACGGTCGACAATTGCACCACCGGCTGGGCGATCCAGCCGCGCGGATTGGCCCGCACCTTGCGGCGGGTGGCCTCGAGTTCCCGGGCACCGGCGGCGGGGCCGATGACAATGCCGTACCCGCCGGAGCCCTCGACCGGTTTGATCACCAGTTCCGCGATCCGGTCCAGCACCTCGTCGCGTTCCTCGGGCTCCCAGCAGCGGTAGGAGTCCACATTGGGCAGCACCGGCTTCTCGCCCAGGTAGTACTCGATGAAGGCGGGCACATAGGTGTAGATGAGCTTGTCGTCGCCGACCCCGTTGCCGACCGCGTTGGCCAGTACCACCGAGCCCGCGCGGGCCGCGTTCAGGATCCCGGCCACCCCGAGCATGGAATCGGGCCGGAACTGCATGGGATCGAGGAAGGTGTCGTCGATGCGCCGGTAGATGACGTCCACCTGCCGCTCCCCGGCGGTGGTGCGCATGTAGACGACATTGTCGCGGCAGAACAGGTCCCGGCCCTCGACCAGTTCCACGCCCATCTGCCGGGCCAGCAGCGAATGCTCGAAGTAGGCGGAGTTGTGGACGCCGGGGGTGAGCACGACCACGGTCGGGTCTGCCTCGTTGGGCGCGGCGGCCGCGCGCAGGGCACGCAGCAGATGGGTCGGATAGTCGCCGACCGCGCGCACCCGGTGGGAGGCGAACAGGTCCGGGAACACCCGGGCCATGGTGCGGCGGTTCTCCATGACGTAGGACACCCCCGAGGGGGAGCGCAGATTGTCTTCCAGCACACGGAAATCCCCGTGCTCGTCGCGGACCAGGTCGATCCCGGCCACGTGGATGCGCACCCCGTTGGGCGGCACCAGGCCGGTGGCCTCGCGGTGGAAGTGGTCGCAGGAGGTGACGAGGCGCTTGGGAATCACGCGGTCGCGCAGGATGGTCTGTTCGCCGTAGACGTCGGCGAGGAAGGCCTCGAGCGCGCGCACCCGCTGTTTGATGCCGCGCTCGAGTTTGGTCCATTCGGTGGCGGCGATCACCCGGGGCACCAGGTCCAGGGGAAAGGGGCGCTCCTGCCCGGAGAGGGAGAAGGTGATGCCCTGATCCACGAAGGCGCGGTCCAGGGCCTCGGCGCGGGCGGCCAGATCCTCGGCGTCGATGGTGGCCAGCGCATTGAAAATCCCCCGGTAGGGAGCGCGCGGGCGGCCCGCCGAATCGAACATTTCGTCGTAGGCCCGGTCATACCGACCGGGTTGATAACCAGCGAAGACACCCGATTTATCCGGTTTCTCGGGCGGCATACCGGCGGGAGTGGGCGCGACGGGGGCAAGCGCGGCAGATCTGTCGGTCCTCGGAAGACCCGGTGCGGAGGCGGCGGGGGTCATGGGAAAATGGTCCATCACGCAGGGGCAACACGCAGTTGGACCGGGATAAATTTCTGGTTTCAGCCACGTAGCGGATAGGCCCGATTTCATACCTCGGCGCGTTGCCTGGTAACCTCGACGGTCGGTGCTGCAACTGCCCCTCTCGTAGTGCGCGCCCGAAGACTTTGCATCCCGCATACACACCAAACGAAGGAACACGAGGAAACCGGCGTGGCCAACATCAAGTCCCAGATGAAGCGGATCCGCACCAACGAGCTTGCGCGTCAGCGTAACCAGTCGGTGAAGTCCGCGCTGCGCACCTCGATCCGCAAGTTCCGCGAGGCCGCCGCGGCGGGCGAGAAGGACAAGGCGCTCGAGCTGATGCAGTCCGCGAGCAAGAGCCTGGACAAGGCCGCCTCGAAGGGCGTCATCCACGCCAACCAGGCCGCCAACAAGAAGTCGGCCCTGTCGCTGGCTTTCAACAAGCTCGGCTGATCCACCCGGTAACCTCTACCGGCATCATGCTTTTCACAGCCGCCGTGGCCACGACGACCACGGCGGTTTTTGGCATACCCGCCTCCCCGCGACTTCAGCGCACGGCTCGGGATCCGCTGACCGTCGCGCATGCGGGCCGGCGGTCGCCAGCCGAAACAATGTCGGGCGTACCCGACGAGTTACCCCGACCGTTACGAAATCAGTTGTCACGTCCGGTACGACTGACACACTTGCCGACTCGGGCCATACGAAGCAGGATGGCTGCGAACCGTCGGGGGCAATCGAAAACGTCTACTGGGAGTTCTCTTGGCATCGCTGCGTCGTGACAATCGTTCGTTCTGGACTCGGGGGGCGCTGACGCTCAGCGTCGCCGCGGTCGCGCTGACCACCGGAATCGGTGTCGCCGCGGCGCGGCCC
The DNA here is from genome assembly GCF_007990715.1 of Nocardia seriolae NBRC 15557. Taxonomy (GTDB): domain Bacteria; phylum Actinomycetota; class Actinomycetes; order Mycobacteriales; family Mycobacteriaceae; genus Nocardia; species Nocardia seriolae. Next base: position 52,375 of record NZ_BJWY01000013.1, read on the forward strand.
ATCGGACCCTTCGAGGTCGGCGGGGCGATCGAGGTGGAGTATGACGCGGCGGGCGGGCCGGAGTTCTTCGGCGATCCGACCACTCCCGAGACCGACGCGGCCGGGGGCGGCAAGAAGCAGGACTTCGCCAACAACCTCTCGATCTATTGGACCCCGGCCACCGACGCGCACGCCATCGGCGGCGCGATCCGCGACAAGTGGCGCGGCACCGGGTCGGAGTCGGGGTCGCTGAAGTACCCGGTCACCGATGCGGGCGCGACCGCCAAGCCCGGTCAGTTCCAGCACTTCCAGGGCGGGTCGATCTACTGGTCGGTGGGTTCGGGCACGCACGTGATCAGCGGCGTGATCCGCGACAAGTACGCCGGGGCCGGGTGGGAGTCCAGCCCGCTGGGCTTCCCCATCGCCGATGAGAACAAGACCGGCAGCACCACCACCCACGAGCAGCTGTTCGAGGGCGGGGCCATCTATTCGACGCAGAAGACCGGCACCCACATCGTGTGGGGCGCGATCCGCGACGACTGGGTGCGCAATGGCGGGCAGAACGGCCGCTACGGCTACCCGACCGGCGACGAGTACGACTACCAGGGCGGCAAGGCCCAGGACTTCCAGGGCGGCAAGATCGTCTGGAAGCCCTCGGAGTAGTTCCGGGCGGTTTCGCTACGAGGCGCTCTCGCGCAGGTCCAGAATGCGCGAGAGTGCGTGCTCCAGCGCGTAATTCACGTCCGCGGCCTGGCCCTTGACGTCGCCGTTGAGGGCCGCCACCACCTGTAGCGCCGCGCCGATCGAAGCCCCGTTCCAGCCGCGGGCCTGGCCCTGGGCCTTCTTCACCTTCCACGGCGGCATTCCCAGATCACCGGCCATCTTGAACGGGTCGCCGCGCCCGGCCGATCCGACGCGGGCGATGGTGTGCACCGAATCGGCCAGCGCGTCGGCCAGCAGCACCGCGGGCACCCCGCGATCGATGGCCCAGCGCAGCGCCTCCATGGCGGCGGGCCGATCCCCCGACACCGCCAGATCGGCCACCTCGAACCCGGTCACCTCGGCCTTGCCCGAGTAGTACCGGTGCACCGCGGCGATATCGACCTTCCCGCCGGTGTCGGCCGCCAACTGCGAACTGGCGGCGGCGAGTTCGCGCAGGTCCGAGCCGACGGCCTCGATCAGCGCCTGCACCACGTCGGCGGACACCTTGACATTGGCGGTGCGGAATTCGTTGCGCACGAACTCGACCCGCTCCCCCGCCTTGGTCAGCTTGGCGGCGGGGTGCACCACCGCGCCCAGCTTCTGCAGGGCGGGCGCGAGCGCCTTGGCCCGGCCGCCACCGGAGTGCAGCACCACCAGCACGACGCCCTCGGGCGGCGAGGACGCGGCGTCCTGGATGACCGCGACCGCGTCCTTCCCGGCCTCGGCGGCGGACTCCAGCACGATCACGCGGTCCTCCGCGAACAGCGAAGGGCTCAGCAACTCGGCCAGTTCCGCGGTGCTCGCATCGCCCGCCCGCAGCCGGTCCACCGGGAGCGCGTCCGGATCCGGGGTGGTGGCCCGGGCCTGGGCGGTAATGCCCGCCACCGCGCGCTCGATCAGCAGTTCCTCTTCACCGAGCACGAGATGCAGGGGGGCGGGTCGCTGGTTCACGCCCCGATCCTACGAGTCCACCCCGACAGCCCCCGCACCCGCTCGCGTTCGAATACCGAAAGGATGGGTGCCGGGTCCGGGTTGTCCTGGATGTGGGAGAACCGGTCGGGTTCCTAGGCTCGGGCGATGCGACGTTCAACCGTGCCGATCATCGCGGCCTGTCTCGCCCTGACCCTGCCCGTCATCGCCGGGTGCGGTTCGGGAACCGCCGAGTCCCATTCGGCCCCGGCGGTTCCCACCGAGGTGACCGATGCGCTGGACGATCTGGTCCGCTCGGGCATGCCGGGCGCACAGGCCGTCATCAGCGGACCGGACGGCGTGCGCACGGCCACGGCCGGGTCCGGTGACCTCGCCACCGGCGCGCCCTACGCCGACGGCGCGCACTTCCGGATCGGCAGCGTCACCAAGACCTTCGTCGCCTCGGTGGTGCTGCCACTCGCCGCCGAGGGCAAGGTCGATCTCGAGGCCCCGATCGGGCGATACCTGCCGGGGGTGGTCGAGAGCGGTGGCAATGACGGCAATCGGATCACCGTGCACCAGTTGCTGCAGCACACCAGCGGGCTGGCGGACTTCGCACCGGAGGACCCCACGCAGAAGCTGCCGCAGCAACTCGATCAAACCTCTGACGGCAAGGCCTACCGCGATCTCGGACCCGCCGACCTGGTGCGCATCGCGCTGACCATGCCTCCGCAATTCGAGCCGGGAGCGCAATTCCGTTACACCAACACCAATTACGTGCTGCTCGACCTGATGATCCAGCACCTCACCGGCGGGCCCCTCGCCACCGCGATCAGCACCCGCATCCTCGAACCCCTCGCGATGCACGACACCTACTTCCCGCGCCCCGGCGAAACCGCGCTGCGCGACCCGCATCCTGAGGGGTACAAGAAGGTCGGCGACAGGTGGGCCGATATCACCGATACCGAGACGGCGTGGGCGGGCGCGGCGGGCGCGATCGTTTCCACCGGCGCCGACCTCAACCGCTTCTTCACCGCGTTGATGACCGGAAAACTCCTTCCCGCACCGCAACTCGAACAGATGAGGCAGACGATCCCCATGTCCGACGACACCGCTATGGCCTACGGACTGGGCCTGCTGCGGCTCCGGGTGCCCTGCGGGCAGCAGGAGAAGGAGGTCTGGGGGCATGCCGGCGGCATACCCGGCTTCAGCACCCTCGCCTTCGCCACACCCACCGGAACCGGATTCGCGGTCAGCGTCAATACCGAACAGACCAACGATCACTACCCCACGGCGCTGACCGACATCATCTGCTCGGTGGCCTGACCCGGCGCGGATGCAGCGCTAGCAAGACCAGGCCGCACAGGACGGCCGCCACCAGACCCGACCGCAGACCGGTGGGCAGTGAGATCGAAGCGCCCAGGGCGGCAGCGCGGTCGGAGACGGTGAGCAGCCACCACAGCGGCGGGGCGGTGCAGTGCATGACCGCGGTGGCGATCGGCGACCAGAGGCAGGCGAGCAGCGCGCCGATCGCGCCGAGGATGGTGATGGGCGCGATGACCGGCTCCACCAGCATGTTCACCGCGATGGCCACCAGGCTGAGGTGACCGGTCACGGCGATGACGAGCGGTGTGGTGACCACGAACGCCGCCGCGGCCACGGCCAGGGAATCGGCGGGGATCCGCCACCAGCCGTGTGCCCGAAGCCAATCCGACCAGCCGGGCGCGAGCACGATCAACCCGGCGGTGGCCAGCACCGACAGCGCGAAACCCGCATCCACGGCGAGACCCGGCGACCACGCCAGCAGCCCGATGACCGCCGCGCACAGCGCGGGCAGGGCCTGCTTGCGCCGTCCGGTACACAGGGCCAGCAGGGCGACGGCGCCCATGACGGCCGCGCGCAGCACGCTCGGGGACGGGCGGGCCAGGATCACGAACATGACCAGCGCCGCACCCGCCGCGACCGCGCCGATCCTGGGATCGACGGTGAGGGCACGCATCGAAACCAGCACGGCCCCCAGCAGGATCGTCACGTTGGCGCCACTGACAGCCGTGAGGTGCGACAGATCGGTTTCGCGGAAGTTCTCTTGAACGTGCTCGGTGAGTGCGGAGGTATCGCCGATGACCAAGCCCGGCAACAGTCCTGCGGCATCCTCGGACAGCGCCCGGTGTGCGGAGCCCGCGAACTCGCCCCGTACCCGCCCCGCCGCCCGCTGCCACCACGGCGGATCTCCCGCCGCGAGCGGGGCCGCCTCGGCCCGCAGTACCGCCACGGTCAGGTCCGACCGCCACGGACGCCCCACGCGCGCACGGAATTCCACCCGCTGCCCGGGCATCCGCCCGCGCCACCCCGCCGCCGGTGCCAGCACCGTCACGGCCCCACCGGAACGAACGACCCTGCCGCCCAACCGATATTCGACCAGCCCGGCACGCACCATGACCTGTGGCCCGCCGAATCCCCTGCCGGACACCCGCTTCGGATCGTCGGCCAGCTCCACCACCGCCACCACCCGCTGCCCGGCCCGCACCGCCCCCAGCGGGTGCGTCTGCACCCGATGCGCGTGCCACGCGCCCGCCACCCCGAACCCGCCCCCGATCAGCAAGGCCCCCAGCACCACCCAGGCCACCCCGCTCCCCCGCCCGTCGCGCGCCCACCGAACGGCCCACGCCAGCACGCCCATCGCCGCGATCAGGCAGCCGGCCGCGACCCCGGCTCCGGCCCACCGGCCCGCGATCAGCGCCGCGACCGTTGCGCCCCAACAGCACACGGCCGCGGGTACCAGCCGCGCATCCAGCACCTCCGGCACCTCGAGCGTCTCGGGCTCCCGCGTGCCGCCGCCGTGCTCCCGTTCGATGCTCATCGTCACCACCGCCCCGGAGCGCTGGAGCGAGGGCCCCGCTGTCCCCGTTGTGCCACGGCGCTTTTCGCGGTGGTCATATCGTCACCCTTTCCCGGAGGCGGTTCAGGCGGGAGTGGCCGATGCCCTGGATTTCGGCGAGCTGGTCGATGGAGGTGAAGCGCCCGTGGCGGGTGCGCCAGGCGAGGATGGCCTTCGCGGTGACCGGGCCGACGCCGGGGAGGGTGTCCAGATCGGATTCGGTGGCGGTATTGAGGTTCACCTTGGCGGGCGGACCCGTGGTGCGGGCCGGGCCCGGGGCGGCGGGCGAATTCGATGCGGGGTGAGACGAATTCACGACGGTGGTGCCGGACTGCTGGGCCGTGGGGCGAGGGTTGGCGCGAGCGACGATTATCTGGTCGCCGTCGACGAGGGGCTGGGCGAGGTTGAGGGTGGAGATGTCGGCTTCGGGGCGAGGCGAGGCGGAACGCAGGGCATCGGCCACGCGGGCGCCGAGTGGGAAGCGGCGCAGGCCACCGTGTTCCACGAGGCCCACGACGCTCACGACGAGCTCGCCGGGGATGGCAGCGCCCTGCGGCGCGGCGGTTGCGTTGGGGGCGAGCGGGCTTCGCCCCGCGGGCACGGCGGCAGCGGGTGTGGGAGTGGCGGGCACGGGTACAGACACCGGCCCGGGCACGGGTGTGGCCGCGCCGCTGGGGACGACGGCACCCTCGACCGGAGGTGCGCCCGGCTCCGCGGGGACGGTCTCGGTCAGGGCGGCGAGCGGCGGGACGGGTTGGGAGACAGGGGTTTCCCGCAGGGAGACGTAGGCGGCGAGGAGGATGGCGAACAAGCCGAGGGCGGCTATGACGAGGACGCCGCGTGGGCCCGGGTCCCAGCCGGTACCGCGGAAACGTTCGGGAACCAGGCGTTCATGCCAGAGGGAGACGCTGCCGCAGGGCTCGGACAGCCAGGCGGGGGTTGGGGTTACTGGATGGCCTGGCTCGCCGGGAGGCCGGTTCGAGTCGGTGGGGTGGTCGAGGGACTCCTCATCCCAGCGGCCGGGGTGGGTCCCGGTCAGGCGGTGCAGCGGGGTGCGTTCGTCGAGTTGCGTCATGTCGCTCACGCTAGGAGCGACGAGATTCCCGCCCGGTCAGGCGACCTGGGCTTTTCCTGGACCTGTGGATAGCGGAACGGGTTGTGAACAAACTCGTTTCCGCTGGCTGTCGGCCTGGACAGGAAGGTGGGCCGCCGTTACCGAAGGCCGGGCGGCCACCGTGTCCGCGTCAGCCGCAGCCGCCGGGAACCACCAGTGCGCCAACGGCTCCCACGCCCAAGTGCACGCCCAGGGTGGGCCCGAACTCGCCGATGATGAGCTCGCGGATACCGGGGATGAGATCGCGCAGCTGACCGGCGAGGGTGTCGGCCGCCTCCTCTGCTCCCAGGTGCTGGACGGCCACCGCCGCCCCGTCCTCACCGGCCGCGTCCACCGCCGCCGCAACGAGCTTGGTGAAGGCCTTGGATCGGGTGCGGGCCTTCTCACGCAGCTCCAGCCGCCCGTCCACGATCTGCAGGATCGGCTTGGTGACCAGCTCGGAGCCGAAGAACGCTGCCGCCGTGCTCAATCGGCCGCCGCGCCGCAGCTGCTCGGTGCGGTTGACCACGATGAACGCGCGACCCCGGCTGGCGGCCGCGACGGCGGAGTCGTACACGACGTCCAGCTCCGCGCCCGATCTGGCGCGCCGCGCGGCGGCCAGTACCGGCAGGCCGGTGCCCAGCCCGGCGCTGAGCGAATCCACCAGCCGGATCCGATCGGCGGCGTCCATATCGCGCACGGCCTGCCGCCCGGCCTCCCAGGTGCCCGAGAGCTGGCGCGAAATATGGACGGCGACAACGCCGTCGCCGTCACTGAGCTCGAGCGCCCGCTCGTACACCGCCCGCAGGTCGCCCGGCGACGCGGCGGAGGTGGTGACTCGCGAAGAGCCGTAGTCGATATCGCACTCGTCGACGCCCTCCCGGATTTCCCGGTCGTCGACCAGCACGTGCAGCGGCACGGCCAGCACACCGAGATTGGTTGCCAGCTCGGCCGGCAGACTGGCCGACGAATCGGTCACCACCACCACGGTCATGCAGTGTGAGCCTTCTCGGGCTTCGAGGTCCGGTCGGCGGTCGCCTCGGTCAGCACCTTCACCATGGCCCGCGCGACCGCGCTGTGGCCCTCCCAGCCCCAGTGGATGCCGTCGGGATTGGCGGGACCGTTGAACACGTTGTCGCGCACGGCCTCCCCGAGATCCACCAGCGGCACCGCGTGCCGGGCGGCCCAGGTGGTCACGGCCTCGACCATGGGCTTGCGTCCGGTGTGCACCTTGGCGTAGGCCTCGCACTGATGCACCGACGGCAGCACCGCCACGAACGGCAGCTCGGGCCGCAACTGCGCCAGCGAGTTCCGCGACTGCTCGAGGTAGTCCACGCTCACCGCGGGCGGCAGCGCCACCGGCCGCCCCAGCGGAGAAAGCTTGGGCTGCAGCCAGTTGTAGGCCTCGCGCACCCGGCGGCGCACGGAAGACGGTCGTACATAACGGATCAGCTCGCGCAGCGCGGTCGGCAGCGGGGAGGGCAGCGAGTCCATGCCGCCGGTCGCGAACACCACCGCGCCCGCGCGCGGCACCGCCGCCCAGATGCGCGGGTCGCCGATCAGCGCCCAGTAGGCGTCGCGGCAGGTCCAGCCGATGCGCGCCACCAGCTCGACCTCCCAGTCCAGCTCGGCGGCAACGAGATTGGGCCAGATGCCGGGGTGGTCGGCGGGCAGCCCGCCCTTGGGCCCGAAGTAGGACAGCGAGTCCGCGACCACCACGAGCACCTTGCGCTCGGCCGCCGCGGGGGCGTCCGGTACCGCATCCGATGCCGTTCGGCGGTTCGGATCCTCAGAGGACATCGGGGGCTACCTTCGCGAGCGCGTTCCAAACATCGAGCCGCCAGCCGGGCTCATCGATGCTCGGACCGTGGCTGGTCAGCTGTACCCAGCTGGTATTGGCCAGCCCGCCCAGGGCCGGCCAGTTCGTCTCGGGCAGCTCGAGCAGGGCCGCGGTCAGCGCCGCGATCAGCCCGCCGTGCGCAACCAGCACGATGGTACGGCCGGGCCAGTCCTCGCGCGCGACGAGCAGTTCCCGCACCACCGGCAGCGCCCGCGCGCCGACCTGAAGCTTGGATTCGCCGCCGGGCGGGGTGAAGGTGGGGTCCAGCCGCCACGCCTTGCGCGCGCCCGGGTAGATCGCGTCCACCTCGCGGTGGTCCATGCCCTCCCACCGGCCGAGGTTGGTCTCCCGCAGCCGGGAATCGGTGACGACCGACATGGCCGCGCATTCGGCGACGGCGAGCGCGGTGTCGTGGGCGCGCTTGAGATCGGAGGAGACGATGGCGAGCAGGTCACTGGACGCCATGTCGGGTGCGCAGTCCTTGGCCTGACGTCTGCCGACGTCGCTGAGTTCGGTGTCGATCTGGCCCTGCATGCGGTCGCTGGCATTCCATTCGGTCTGCCCGTGCCGCAGCAGAATCAACCGGCGGACGCCGGCCATCTTGCTCACTCCTGGTCCCCGCCCTGATCCGCGCCGTCGGCTGCCGTTTTGGCCCGCGGGTCGCCGAGTCCGTCGATCGGCACCTGCGGGCAGTCCTTCCAGAGCCGCTCCAGGCCGTAGAAGTCGCGCTCGTCCTCGTGCTGGACGTGCACCACGATCTCGACGTAGTCGAGCAGCGCCCAACGGCCCTCGCGGGTGCCCTCGCGGCGGACCGGCTTGTGCCCGGCCTCGCGCAGCTTGTCCTCGATATTGTCGACGATCGCGTTGACCTGGCGCTCGTTGGGCGCGGACGCGATGACGAAGCAGTCGGTGATGACCAGCTGCTCGGAGACATCCAGCACGACCACGTCGGCGGCCAGCTTCTCGTCGGCGGCCAGCGCGGCCACCGTCGCCATCTTGACCGCTTCTGCCGATGCTGTCACCCTGCTACCTCTTCCCTGCGCACTTCGAGATGCACTGTCTGTTATTTCAAGATTCACAGTCTTGCGGCACGTACAGGTGCCGTTTCGATATGTATTGGACGACCCCGTCCGGGACGAGGTACCAGACCGGCCGGCCCTCCCCCGCCCGCCGCCGGCATTCGCTCGACGAGATGGCCAGGGCCGGGATCTCGATCATCGTGACCGTGCCCTCCGGGTAATCGCGGAGGTGATCGGCCAGATGGTCGATATTCAATTCGTACCCCGGACGGGTCACGCCGACGAATTTCGCCAGCTCGAACAGTTCCGACCAATCCTGCCACGTCAGGATGCTGGCCAGCGCGTCCGCTCCGGTGATGAAGTACAGATCCGCGTCGGGGTGCTGTTCGGCCAGGTCACGCAGGGTGTCGACGGTGTAGGTCTCCTTGCCGCGGTCCACGTCCACGCGGCTGACCGAGAACCGGGGGTTGGACGCGGTCGCGATGACCGTCATCAGATAGCGGTCCTCGGCCGGGCTGACCGACCGGTCTCCCTTCTGCCAGGGCTGCCCGGTCGGCACGAAGACCACTTCGTCCAGCTCGAACCGATGCGCGACCTCGCTGGCCGCGACCAGGTGCCCGTGGTGGATGGGATCGAAGGTGCCGCCCATCACGCCCAGCTTGCGGCGACCGTTCGTATGCACGAAAAGCGAGCTTACCGGGGGCTATTGCCCGGTCCGCGCACCGGCAGGCCCAGCATGGGTCCCCGCCTTCCGATCAGGCTGACCACAACCCGCGACTTTCGGCCGGGCTCGAGTTGCCATGGGTGTGCTGCGGGTGATCCCGCAGTCCCGGAGCAGTCAATCAATCAAGGGAACTCGTCATGCGACGACATTCTTATCGGTTTGCCGCGGCGCTGGCCGCGATCGGCGTGTCCGCTCTCGCCGCGCCGGGCGCGCGGGCGGAACCGGCCGCCCTCAACGGTCTGTTCGCGCTCGCGCCGGGCGTGTGCGCCAACGGGGTGGTGAGCGGAAGCTTCTTCCGCATGATCCTGCCCACCGGGGACGCGGGCGGGCCCTATCTCCAGAACAGCGATTCCCGATGCAGTGATCAGACGGTGACGCCGCTGTCGGCGGGTACCGACGGCGGGCTCGTCAGTGGCGGCTATCAGCCGCAACCCGCGGCGGCATTCGACGGGGCCGGTAATGCGCAATCGGGGCGGGTGACCACTCCGGTGCGGTTCTACGGTGTCGATTTCGCCACCGCCACCAATCCGTCGGATCCGCAGACCGGCGTGGGAACCGGTCTGCCGCAGTTGTTCAGTGACGGCGGGCGGCTGTCGGGCGATCTGAGCAGTCTGGGCGTCACCTGGAACAACCAGGTGTTCAACCAGGGCTCGCCCAAGCCGGGTGGCGGGCTGCCGGGCAAGACCAGCCCGATCAGCGGAACCATCGACGCGGCGGGCAATTTCGTCATCGAGTGGACGAGCCAGATCGTGGGCGGGCCGTTCAACAACTTCACCGGGCTCTGGCATCTGGCCGGGCAGTATCGGGGCAGCCTGCCGCAGGCCGCACCGGCGGCGGCTCCGGTGGCTCCCGGATCGCCAGGCGCGCCACCGGCAGCCGCCGTGCCGCAGGCTCCTGTCAGCGCGCCACGGGCTCCGGCCGACGCGGCAGCGGTGCCGTCGCCGGGTACGGCTCCCGCGGCTCCGGCCGCACCGATCACCTCGCCTGCACCGCAACTCCGGGCCGATCCCGTGCTGGCCACCAAGACGGTGGAAATCCGACGCGGGCAACGCTATCCGTGGCTGGTGCCGGTGCTGCTGGTCGTCGCGGTGGCGGGCACGGCCGTATTCTTCGGCGCGGACCGATTACTCCGGATTCGGCGATGACCACGGCATCGGCCTTCTCGGGGCTGCCCGCGTATTCGGAATTCGTCTCGAATATCGAGCGGGCCCCGAGCCGGGTCACGGCCCGCTGGCCGTTCGCCGTGCTGGCGGTGCTCGGCGCGCTGCTGGTGGCCGCGCCCCTGGCGACGGGCATGTTCCCGCGGGCTGTCGAGGGCGAGGCGATGATCGACGCCTTCGGGCCGTACACGACACGTGAGAGCATCGACGGCTACCGCTCGGATCTTCAGGTCCTCGACAATGCTCGCGCGAATATCGTTGCGGTGCAGAACAGTTCGCCCCCAGCGGGCGACTATCCACGGGTGGATCGGTTCGTCCGGGACTACCCGGGCATCCGGGCCGACATCTCGACCATGCTCGACACGATCGACACCAATCGCGGCAACTACCGAACTCTCTCCGGCACCGCGCCTTTCGGCATCCTGCCGTGGCTGCTGGCATTACCGGGAGCGGTGCTGATCGGTGCGGGCGTGTTCGGTTTCCGGGCCGCCGGGAACGGCTCGCGGGCCACGACCTGGCGCGCGGTGGCCGCACTCGCGGGCCGCACCCTGGTCGTCACCCCGTTCGCGGCAGGGCTTTTCGCTGCGGGCCCTGCGGCGCAGCCGGTCATCGACGGGTTCCGCCCGATCCTCACCACCGAACATGTGCGCCGAGTCCAGGGGTATTTCGTCACTCTGGTCGCCGCCGACGGCGAGCTGAACAGCCGCTACTCCGGTGCAGCCCGCACCGCGCAGCCGGACGCGGACCTGTCCGGCATCACCGCGCTGCAGAATCGCTGGCAGCCCATGACATCACGGTTCGCGGACCTGGTCGGCACCATGAACGACAATGTCGCCAATTTCGACGCCGTGGTGGCATTGAACGACGTCAGCCGCCCGCTGGGTTTCACCGCATTCCGCGGATTGGCCTGGGGCTTTCTGATTCCCGGCGTGCTCGTCACGGGCCTGGCCCTGTTCGGCGCGCGCCGATCCCGAACCGGCTCCGGCCGAAGCGATTCCACCGGAGGTGAACCGGCATGAGAAAGCCACGTCCCCGCACCGTCACAGCCGTGCTGGCCGCGACCGCGCTGCTGGCAGCGGGCTGCGGCAGCGCCGATACACCGAAAACCTCCAGCGGCCCGGAACAACTGGTCGGCCTGCTCAGGTTCACCCCGGGCGCGGTGGACGGAAACACGGTGCACGGCAGCTGGTTCCGCATGGTGCAGCCCGGCGGCACACCCGAGAACGGCCCCTACATGCCCAACGGCGACTCACCCGCCCAAACCGGATCCACCACCCTGCTCGAGCCGGGCACCGCGGGCGGCCTGCGGGTGGGCGGCTACCAGAGCGAGCCGCAACCCGGCTTCGCCCAGGGCAACTCACTGTCGAACTCCATCACCAAACCAGCCAAATTCTTCGCCGTCGAGTTCGGCGTCTCCACCAACCCGCTCGATCCCCAGACCCGCCGCGAAGTACCCCCGCCGACGGTGACGAACAACGACGGCACCCTCACCGCCGACCTGTCGTCCTGGGCCGCCTCCTGGAACGACCAGGAATTCAACCAGGGCGCACCCAAACCGCCGGAAAGGCAGGGCGCCCAGGTGGCCGGGGCCGAGCAAGCACAGAAGATCTGGGACTGGGTCTCCCACCAGTGGTTCGACCGCCCGAAAGCCGATGCCGCCCAGGGCCCCTCCGCCACCGGAACCTTCGACCCGAAAACCCACGCCTTCACCCTCCAGTGGACCAGCCTCATCGTCGGCGGCCCCTTCAACGGCTTCACCGGCGTCTGGCACCTGGAGGGCATCTTCGAACCCGACACCGCCGCCCCGCCTTCCCCCACCGCGCAACCTTCCCCCACCGCACAACCGAAATAGCCTCGCGCCCACAGACACCCGATCAGGAGTCGCTCATGACCACCGCCGATCCGACCCGGCGGCCCGCCGCGGTCAATGCCCTGCGCGCGATCGCCGCGCTCACCGTGGTCGGCAGTGCCGCTGCGGCCACCACGCTGACCGTACGTGCCGATGAGCGCGTGCAGACCGTTGTAGTGACGGGCGAACAGTCGTCCGCCGCTGCGCAATCCGCGCCCGTCGGTGTGCCCGTCGCGCCCGCCCCGATCGCAGCCGGTCCCGCTGCGAGCCCGGCCTCCGGCGCACCGGCCGCGACGAGTCCCGTAGGGCCACCGGGCACCGCGCCCGCCGCGTCAGTGCCTGTGGGTGCCGCACCCGCGGCCGCCGTGTCATTGGGTACTGCACCAGCGGCTACCGCGCCACCGGGTGCCACCCCGGGCAGCACCGTCGCGCTGGGTCCGGATGGGCAATCACCCTCGGGCAGTGTTCTTCTCGGCCCGGGTGCGACCTCCGACAGCGCCGTTCCGCTCGGCGCGGGCAGCCCGTTCGCGACACCGGCGGTGAATACTCAGCCCGCCTGCCCCATCGGTTGGCCCGCGCCGAAACAACAGGGCGGCTTGGCATCCCTGATCGGGCTGGCTCCGCTGGCCGGGCCGTTCTCGTCGGAGGCGTTCGCGCTGGGGTCGGTGTATCAGCCGATTCTCCAGCTCGCCGGGCCGGTGCTCGCCGAGATCGCCCCGGTCATCACCCGCTACCAGCCGTTGATCGATCCGATCATCAGCCAGGCGCAGGGTGTGGAAGCCGTTGTGCTGCAGGCGATTCTGCCCTACTACGGCCCGTACCGGAGTCAGCTCATCGCCGCCGAGGGGGACCTCGCCAAGGCGCTGGCTCCGGTGCTGAACAGCGTCTACAACAGCGAGGCCGCCTCGTGCTTTGTCGCCTGGCAGGGCCAGATCATCGAGCAGGCCGAGGGTGGGCGCATCACGGTCGCCTCGCTGGCGCACCCTGGCACCGTGGTCGAACTCGGTCCGCGGCAGTGACGACTAGACGGGGAGCAGGCGGCCTACGACGGTGGTGAGTTGGCGGGCGGAGCGGCATTCGTGCATTTCGATGATGTCGGCGTAGCGGTCGGCGGCGGAATCGCCGGTGCCCCACATTTTTTCGGCTTCGGGGTTGAGCCAGTAGGCGTGTTTGGCGGTGGCCACCAGGTGGCGGAGGGTGTCCAGGGCGGGGTCGCGGTAGTTGGTGCGGGCGTCGCCGAGGATGAGCAGGGAGGTGCGGCTGGTGACGGCGTCGGGGAAGTTGTCGGCGAGACCTTCGAGGGCCGAACCGTAGTCGGAGTGGCCCTCGATGCCGACCACCTTGGATTCGGTGAAGATGCGGCGGGTCAGCTGGTCGAGGGGGGGTCTTGGAGTCGAACAGCTGGGTGACCTCGTCGGTCTGGTCCACGAAGGCGAAGATGCGGACCCGGGAGAACTGTTCACGCAGGGCGTTGACCAGCAGCATGGTGAAGCTGGAGAAGCCCGCGACCGAGCCCGAGATATCGCACAGGAGAACGAGATCGGGGCGGCCGGGGCGCGGCTTGCGGGTGACCAGGTTGACCGGGACGCCGCCGGTGGACATGGATTTGCGCATGGTCTTGCGCAGATCGATCTCGCCGCGGCGGGCGCGGCGGCGGCGCGCGGCCAGGCGGGAGGCCAGCACCCGGGCCAGCCGCTGGCTGCTGCGGCGCAGTTCGTCGAGTTCGTTCTGGGAGATGCGCAGGAAGTCGGCGTCCTCGGCCTGGCGGGCGACGCCGTAGGTGGCGACGCGCTCGCGGCCGATGCGCTCGGCGACGCGGCGGCGGGTCTCGGCCTCGACGGTGCCGCGGAAGTCCTTGATGCGCTGGCGCGCGGTGCGGCGGGCGACCTCGGCGTCGAATCCGGACGGATCGAAGTCCGAGTTGTCCATGCCCTGGGCCAGTCCCGCGAGGATCTTGCTGACCAGCAGTTCGGGCTGGAGATCCTTGAGCGTCTGGTAGGCGGAGCACGACGGCCCGCCCGCGGCCTGGTACTGCCCCATCTGCTCGACCATCTGCGCGGCCAGCTCCTGCAATTGCTGCGCCTGTTCGCCGGACGGATCCTGGATCAGCAACTCCGCCAGCATCTTCCGCAGTTCGAGAATGTCCACCGAGCCGTCGGGCTTGATGGGCAGCTCCACTTCGTCGGCCCCGACCCGCTCGCCCAGCGCGGCCGGGAACCACAGGTCGAACATGCCGTCGAAGGTGGTGCGCTGGGTGGTGCGGCGCAGCAGCGCGCAGGCCAGACCCTCGCGCAGCGCCTCCCGGTCCATCAGGTCCAGCACGGTGAGAACCATTCCGGCGTCCACGGTTGCGGACGGTCCAACCGGAATTCCCCTGCCGCGCAACGCTTCCACGAACCCGACCAGATGGCCTTGCAATCCGTGCTCGGCCGTCGGCCCCGGCACCGTCACCGGCTTGGCGGGCGTCCCGCCCGAAATCGCCCGCATGGCAGCCGAAACCAGTCCGCGCTGCCGGTTCTCGGTCATGTCAGGCCAGCTTCAGCTCGGACTGGGCGCGCACGTGATCGGCCTGGTGCTTGAGCACCACCCCGAGCGTGGCCCGCACCGTCTTGTCGTCGAGATCCTTCGCGCCCAGCGCCAGCAGCGTGCGCGCCCAGTCGATGGACTCGGCCACCGAGGGCAGCTTCTTGAGCTGCATGCCGCGCAGCACGTGCACGATCCGCACCAGCTGCGCCGCCACGGCGGGCTCGAGCTCGGGCACCCGGCTGGCCAGGATGCGCCGCTCCAGCTCTTCGTCCGGGAAGTCGATGTGCAGGTACAGACAGCGCCGCTTGAGCGCCTCGGACAGTTCGCGGGTGGCGTTGGAGGTCAGCACCACGAACGGCTTGCGAGTGGCTCTGATGGTCCCCAGCTCCGGCACGGTGACCGAGAAGTCGCTGAGCACCTCGAGCAGCAGGCCCTCGATCTCGACGTCGGCCTTGTCGGTCTCGTCGATGAGCAGCACGGTCGGCTCGTCGCGGCGGATGGCGGTCAGCAGCGGGCGTTCCAGCAGGAATTCCTCGGTGAAGACGTCGGCCTTGGTCTCGGCCCAGTCGTTCTCCGAGGATGCCTGGATGCGCAGGATCTGCTTGGCGTGGTTCCACTCGTAGAGGGCGCGGGCCTCGTCGACGCCCTCGTAGCACTGCAACCGGACCAGTTCCGCGCCCGCGACCTGGGCGACGGCCTTGGACAGTTCGGTCTTGCCGACGCCGGCCGGGCCCTCGATGAGCAGCGGCTTGCCGAGCCGGTCGGCGAGGAAAACCGAAGTGGCGGTGGCCTTGTCGGCCAGGTAGCCGGTGCGGGCCAGCCGCTCGATCACATCGTCGACCGACGAGAAGATCGGCTCCTGGCTGGGTGCGGTGGTGGGAGCCACTGACTGTCCTCTCAACTAGACGGGCCGAATCTGCCCGTCGCCCCACACTATCCACTTGGTGGAGGTCAGTTCCGGCAGGCCCATCGGGCCGCGGGCATGCAGTTTCTGGGTGGAGATGCCGATCTCCGCGCCGAAGCCGAACTGCTCGCCGTCGGTGAAGGCGGTGGAGGCGTTGACCATGACGGCCGCGGCTTCCACGCGGGAGGTGAACTCGCGGGCGGCCTTGAGGTCACCGGTCACGATGGCCTCGGTGTGGCCGGTGCCCCACCGGTCGATGTGCTCGACGGCCGCGTCCAGGTCGTCGACGACCTTCAGGGCGATGTCCAGGGACAGGTATTCGTCGGCCCAGTCGGTGTCGGTGGCGGGCACCAGACCCGGCAGCTCACCGTGGATGGTGACGCCCTTGTCCTCGAGGGCCTTGATCAGGCGCGGCACCGCGACCTCGGCGATGGCCCGGTCGATCAGCACCGTCTCGGCGGTGTTGCACACCGAGGGCCGCCTGGTCTTGGCATTGATCAGGATGGACTCGGCCATCTCCAGATCCGCGTCCCGATGGACGAATACGTGGCAGTTGCCGGTCCCGGTCTCGATGGTCGGCACCTGCGCGTCGCGCACCACCGCATTGATCAGCCCCGCGCCGCCGCGCGGAATCACCACGTCCACCAGTCCGCGGGCCTGGATCAGATGGGTGACGCTGGACCGGTCCTCCGACGGCAGCAGCTGCACCGCGTCCGCCGGAATCCCCTGCGTCTCGAGCGCTTCCCGCAGCACCTCGACCAGTGCGGCATTCGAGCGCGCCGCGGACGACGATCCCCGCAGCAGCGCCGCGTTGCCCGACTTCAACGCCAGCCCGAAGGCGTCCACGGTGACGTTCGGCCGGGCCTCGTACACCATGCCCACGACCCCGAGCGGGACGCGCACCTGACGGATCTCGAGGCCGTTCGGCAGCGTCGATCCGCGCACCACATCGCCCACCGGATCCGGCAGCCCGGCCACCTGCCGCAGGCCCGAGGCGATGCCCTCGACCCGAGCCGCGGTCAGCCGCAGCCGATCCAGCTGTGCCTCGGCGGTGCCGCCGGCCTTGGCGATCTCGATGTCCTCGGCATTGGCGGCGAGCACCGCGGGCGTGGCCGCGAGCAGCGCGTCCGCCGCGGCGTGCAGCGCGGCGTCCTTCTGCGCGGTGGTGAGCTGGGCCAGCGTCCGCGCCGCCACCCGAGCCCGGCGCGCCGAGTCGTGCACTACTTCGCGGACGGCGTCCCGGTCGGTGGTCGTGGGAGCAGTCATGGGAACAGATTACTGACTAGATTCCGCTGCCGGTCGGGGGCAGGTTGTCGTCGCGGTCGTGGTGGTCCTCCCACCAGGCGCGGCAGCCCTCGCGCCAGTATTCGCGCAGGACGCGGCAGTGCCACCAGTGCCAGTCGTCGGCGTCGACGAACCGGGCCTGCGGGGCGGCCAGGGCGGGGTCGGAGGTCGGGGTCACGGGGTCGGCGGCGGCCAGGCCCGCGGTGGCCAGGGGCGCGGTCGCGATCGCGAGGACCAGCAGGCCGCGGGTGGCGGTGCGTCGAAAAGCGGCTGTAGTCATGCCGGAATCACCTTCATCTGGGGGGAATGCTCCGAAAGTGACGGAGCGCGAACATGATTCAAGTCCGGCACACGGGAGATCCCCAGGGATCCGGGGCCTTCTTCAGGACACCTTCAGTTCCGGTGCGCCCGCGGCGGATCTTGCTACCGTGAGCCCATGACCGCGAGCATCCGGTTGTCCTCGGGCACCGGCCGATGGGTTCTTATCGCCACCGTCCTCGGTTCGGGCATGGCCATGCTGGACGCGACCGTCGTGAATGTGGCACTGCCCAGGATCGGCGACGAATTCGGCGCGTCCATGGCCGATCTGCAGTGGACGGTGAACGCCTACACGCTGACGCTGGCCGGGCTGATCCTGCTCGGCGGGTCGCTCGGCGACCGGTTCGGGCGCAAACGGGTGTTCCTCATCGGGGTGGTGTGGTTCGCCATCGCTTCGGCGCTGTGCGGTGCGGCGCAGGATGTTTCGATGCTGATCGCGGCGCGGGCACTGCAGGGGGTGGGCGGTGCGCTGCTGACGCCCGGATCGCTGGCCATCATTCAGGCGTCGTTCCGGCCCGAGGAACGGGCCAGGGCAGTCGGGGCCTGGTCCGGGCTGGGCGGAGTCGCCGGTGCCATCGGACCGTTCCTGGGCGGCTGGCTGGTGCAGTCGGCCGGGTGGCGGTGGGTGTTCCTGCTCAATATTCCGCTGGCCGCGCTGGTGGTCGCGGTGGCGGCCCGGCATGTGCCCGAGACCCGCGATACCGAGACGCACGGCCGCTTCGACGTGCTGGGCGCGGTGCTGGCGGCGCTGTGCCTGGCCGGGATCACCTACGCCCTGACCATGGCACCCGAGCACGACGCGAATCGAATCCTGGTGTGGGGCAGCGCGATCGCCGGTGTCGCGGCGGCGGTGGCGTTCGTGGTGGTGGAGCGGCGGCGTTCGCGCGCGGGCACCGATCCCTCGGCCATGCTGCCGGTGGACGTGTTCGCCTCCAAACAGTTCACCGCCATCAATGTGGTCACCTTCGTCATGTACGGCGCGATGAGCGTGGTCTTCTTCCTGCTGGTGCTGACCCTTCAGGTGGTGGCCGGTTTCGGCCCGATCGCCGCGGGCACCGCCATGCTCCCGGTCACGGTGCTGATGCTGCTGTTCTCGGCCCGTTCGGGGGCGCTCGCCCAGCGCATCGGCCCGCGCTGGCCGATCACCGTCGGCGTCCTGCTGGCCGCCTTGGGCATGCTGCTCATGACCCGCATCGGCGTCCACACCTCGTACCTGCGCGATGTGCTGCCCGCCGCACTGGTTTTCGGCCTGGGCCTGGTGCTGGCGGTGGCCCCGCTCACCGCGACCGTGCTGGCCACCGCCGACGAACGGCATGCGGGCGTGGCCAGCGGCGTCAACAATGCGGTCGCCCGTGCGGCGGGCCTGCTGGCGGTCGCGGCCATCCCGCCGCTGGCCGGTCTCACCGGTTCGGCCTATACCGATCCGGCCGCCTTCGATCACGGCTTCAGCCTGGCCATCCTCACCTCCGTGGTGCTCATGGTCGCCGCCGCCGCACTGGCCTGCTTCACCGTCCGCGACGACGCCCTGCGCCAGGCCCCGCCCGAATGCGAGCCCGAATGCCGCAGTTTCTCCAGCGTGGTCAGCCCGCCCCTGGAACCCGATCACCACTCCCGGCCGACGAAACCCGAGCCCAGGTAACGGCATCCGGTCTCGGCGACCGGTTAGGGTCTACGGCATGGCGCGGATCGCGGTGGTGGGCAGCATCAATATGGATCTGGTGACGACCGTCGGGCGCCGACCCGACGCCGGGGAGACGGTGTCGGGCGAGGGGTTCGCGCTGGTGCCGGGCGGGAAGGGATCGAATCAGGCGATCGCGGCGCGACGGGCGGGGGCCACGGTGGATTTCGTGGGCGCGGTCGGCTCGGACGTGTTCGCGGACGCGCTGCGGAAAGTGTTGCGGGAGGCCGACATCGGGACCTCGCGATTGCGGACGGTCGACGGGCCCAGCGGCATCGCGACGATCGTGGTGGACGGGAGCGGCGAGAACACCATCATCGTGGTGGCCGGGGCCAATGGGCGGCTGACGGAATTGGCCGCGGCCGATCTCGATGCGATCGCGGCCGCCGATGTGCTCATGTGCCAGTTGGAGATTCCGATTCCCACCGTCGCGACGGCCGCCCGCCACGCCCGCGCCAACGACACCGTGGTGTTGCTGAATCCCTCACCGGTGCAGGAGCTTCCGGACGAGCTGTGGTCCGACATCGACGTGGCGGTGGTGAACGAGGGTGAAGCCGCACGCCTGGACGCCGCCCTCGCGGCCGTCCCGCACGTCATCACCACACTCGGCGCGGCGGGCGCTGCCTATCGCGGCCCCGCCGGGCACACGCTGTCGCATCCCGGCGTCCCGGTCGAGGTGGTCGACACCACCGGTGCGGGCGACTCCTTCACCGGCGCGCTCGCCGCGCACTGGCACGAGGGACCGCGGACCGCGCTGGCCTGGGCCTGCACCGCGGGCGCCCTGGCCACCACGAAACTGGGTGCCAGCGCCTCGATTCCGGAGGCCGCCGAGATTCGCCGGGCCCTCGCCGCGGCCGGGCGGCGATAGCCGGATGTGAGTTCCAGCGAGCGTCGTAGTGCCGGGAACAGATGGCGGCGATCCTCGCTTCCATTCACGTGGACATCCGACCAAGAATTTGAACCGGACGGTCGTCCACCCGTTCGGTTTCGGCATCGATGACTCGACTCAGGAGATGGACCAATGGATTTGGGACTGCGCGGCAGAACCGCGGTGGTGACGGGCGCGTCGGCGGGCATCGGCGCGGAGATCGCGCGGGTGCTGGCCGCCGAGGGCTGTGATCTACACCTGGCCGCGCGCGGCAAGGAGGCCCTCGACGAGATCGCCGGGCAGCTGCGCGCCGAGCACGGCGTGGAGGTGCACACGCATCCGGTCGACCTGCGCTCGGGTGCGGACCTCGAGCGGCTGGCCGAACTCGTGGGCACGCCGGACATTCTGATCAACAATGCCGGTGACATGCCGGGCGGCTCGCTCACGGCCGTCGACGAGGAAGCCTGGCGGGAGGGCTGGGAGCTGAAGGTCTTCGGGTACATCAATCTGATCCGCAAGCTCTACGCGCGTATGAAGCAGGCGGGCCGGGGCGTGGTCGTGAATGTCATCGGCGCGGCGGGCGAGCGCCCCGATGCCGACTACATCGCGGGCATCACCGGCAATGCCGCGCTCATGGCGTTCACCCGCGCCCTCGGCAGCAAGAGCTGGCGCGACGGCATCCGGGTGGTCGGCATCAATCCGGGTCCGGTGGCGACCGCGCGCATCACCAGGCTGATCGACACCAATGCCCGCTTCGCCGCCATGGCCGCGGACTTTCCGTTCGGCCGCCCGGCCCATCCGCGCGAAATCGCGGATATGGCAGCATTTCTCGCCTCCGATCGGTCCGGTTACACCACCGGCACCATTGTCACCATCGACGGCGGGTTGAGCCTGATCTGAGGCTCAGGCGGCTCAGGCGACCGAGGTCCGGCCCGTGTGCAGGGCGACCAGGTCTGCCATTTGCTTCCCGGCGCGCTCGAGCGGAGCGGTCGAGCGGGTCGCCAGCGACATGATCACCGCGCCCTCGACGGCCGCCACGATCGTGGTGGCCAGGGTGCGGGCGGTGCTCGACGACACCTGCTCGGCCTCGAGCCGGGTGGCGAGAATGTCCTCCCATTCGGTGAACGTCTCCCCCGCCACGTCGGCCGCCTCCGGCGACTCCGACCGCCCGAGCGCGGCGGCCACGATCGGACAGCCCGCGGTGAAGTCGGTGGAGACCAGCGTCTCGCGCCACATACCCGGGAAGGCCGCGATGGCACTGGCCAGGTCGGTGCTGTCGAGGATGGTCCGCATGAGTGCGCTCGAGGCCTGACCGGCGGCCCGGGTGGCCTCGGCGACCAGTTCGGATTTGCCGCCCGGGAAGTTCAGGTAGATGGACCGGCGCGAGATGCCGCTGTGGTCGAGCAGCTGCGCGATACCGGTTCCGGCGATGCCATTGCAGCGCATCAGGGCGATGGCGCTGTCGATGAGGCGGTCGCGGGCACCCATGGACGGTTCCTCCTTGCTGTATACCGATCGGTGTACTACCGTTTTGCATATACCGATTGGTCTACCTTAGTGTAGTCCGCCGCTCCAGCCTTCGACGCGACTGTGCCAAATAAGATGAACGGGGCCCCGACATGCCGACCCTGCACGATCCCCTGCCGCTGGCCAGTGGCCAGGTGCTACCCAACCGCATTATGAAATCCGCCCTCAGCGAAGGGCTGGCGAATGCCGAGAACGCCCCCGACGCGCGGCTGGAACGACTCTACGCGCGCTGGAGCGAGGGCGGCTACGGGCTCATCGTCACCGGCAATGTGATGGTCGACCGCCGTCACTGCGGCGAACCCGGCAATGTCGCCATCGAGGACGAACGACACCTCGACGCGCTGACCCGCTGGGCCAAGGTCGCCAAGGACGGCGGCAGCAAGGTCTGGGTGCAGCTGAATCATCCAGGGCGGCAGGCCAATCCGATCGTCACCCGCACCCGCGCGGTCGCACCGTCGGCGATCGCCATGGGCATTCCCGGCGTACCCGCGCCGCGCGCGCTGACCGAGGACGAGATCGGCGACATCATCGCCCGCTTCGGCCGGGCCGCGCGGGTCGCGGAGGCCGCCGGATTCGACGGCGTCCAGATCCACGGCGCGCACGGGTATCTGGTCTCGCAGTTCCTCTCGCCGCTGTCCAATCGGCGCACCGACGCCTGGGGCGGGGACGCGGAACGGCGGCGGCGGTTCGTGGTCGAGGTGGCGCGCAGCATCCGGGACGCGGTGAGCCCGGGGTTCGGGCTGGGCATCAAGCTCAATTCGGCCGACTTCCAGCGCGGCGGCTTCACCGAGGAGGAGTCGCGCGCGGTCATCGAGGAACTGTCCGGCGAGCATGTGGACCTGTTCGAAATCAGCGGCGGCAGTTACGAATCCCCGGCCATGATGGGTCGCCCCCGGACCGCGTCGGCCAGCACCCGCGCCCGCGAGGCGTACTTCCTGGACTACGCGCAGACCGCCCGCAAGGCCGCCGGCGCGGTGCCGATCGCGGTGACCGGCGGCTTCCGGTCCCGCGCCGCCATGTCCGAGGCGCTGGCCGAGGGCATCTGCGATGTGATCGGACTCGGCCGTCCCACGGCCGTGATTCCCAGTGCCGCGGCCGATCTGCTCAGCGGGCGCACCGAAACGCTGCGGCCCCCGCACATCTCGCTGGGCCTGCCGCCGCGCCTGGCCGCCAACGGCAACCTCAAGTCCTTCGACGGCGCCCTCGATCTGCAATGGCACACCGACCAACTCCACCTGATAGGAGCCGGCAATGACCCCGACCCGGACCGCTCCCCCTGGCTCACGGCGGTAACCATGCTGCGCCGCAATGGATTCGAAGCCTTCCGCAGCAAGCGCTCGGCGGCCCCGAAATCGGCTACCGACCGTGCCGCCCGCAAGTTCCGCACCGAGCGCGCGGTGGGCCGCTACGTCATGAACCCGACGGTGCGCGCCCTGGACAAGGTCGGTGTCCGCACCGCCTTCGCCACCGAGATCGAGACCATCGGCCGCAAGTCGGGACAGCCGCGCCGGGTCCCGATCTCCGTGCTGTTCGACGACACCGGGGCATGGGCCATCTGCCAGCACGGACTGCGCTCGGGCTGGGGCCTGAATCTCAGCGCCGATCCGAATGTCCGTGTCCGCCAGGGTGATCGCTGGCGCACCGGTACCGCCGTGCTGCTCCCCGAGGACGATGTGGTGGCGCGCGCTCGCAGTTTCGCCCCGCATCCGGCCCTGGCCCCCTTCGCCCGCAGCGTCTTCGCGGCCCTGCAGAGCGATCCGGTCACGGTTCGAATCACCTTCGACGACAACTGATTACGCCCGATCGGGGCCGGTGCAGTCAGCGACAGCGCACGGCCGGGTGATCTCGCCGACCCGCGCCGGGTGACGCCTTCCGGTTCCCGGCGGGATCGGCACCGGCAATCCGGTCATCGAGGAGGCATCCGTCAGCGCGCCCTGGTAGCCGGTCCACGAACCGGTTACCAGGGCGCGGCGCCCATTCGGCTGTGCGGAATTCACTCGACGGCGCGGGACTCACTTGGCGTAGTTGCTCGCGCCCCACCAGTCGACGACCACCACGTCCTCGTCGCCGACCACCCAGGCGTCGTGCCGGGCCGGTAGAGCGGTGACCTGGCCGGGGCCGGCGTCGAATTCGGTGCCGTCGGCCATCTGGATGTGCAGAGTGCCTGCCACGTGGTACTGGAAGTGCGGTGCTTCGCAGAATTCGGTTCCCGCGAGCGGTTTCACGTCCTGCGACCAGCGCCAGCCGGGGTGCAGGACGAGGCGGCCGATGTCGGATCCCTGGACCCGGAGCAGTTCCAGCTGTCCGTGGTCGAAGGTGCGGACCTCGTCGGGGGCTGCGAAGTCGCGGTGTTCGGCGCGTGCGGTCTGGATGGTGTCTTCGCTCATCGTGCTCACCTCACTCGTCCCAGACCTGGACGCCGACTTCGCGGACGATGTGCCCGTCGGCGATGTCGAGGGTGGCCGCGCACAGGACGCGGCTGCCGCCGGGGTATTCGCAGTCCTCGGTGTAGGCGACCCGATCGCCCGCGGCGGTCAGGTGCTCGACCTTGTGGGTCATGTCCCGGCTACAGATGTCGTTGAGGTATTCGCCGATCGCGCCCCGCCCGCGCAGGATCTGCGGATTGCTGGGCGGGTGCAGCCGATCGACCAGCCGCATTTCCGCATCCTCGGCGTACAGGCCGATCAGCTGATCGGCGTCGCGCTCCTCGATGCCGCGGCGCAGGGCCGCGAGATCGAACTGCGCGGGTGCTTCCATGGTGCTCATCTCGTGTCTCTCCGGATCGGGGCCGTCGGTCGCGGCCGGTGAGTTCAGCATCGGCGGGGTCCGTCATTTGATCGTCAACGCCGGGACAGGAGTGGGCGCGGGGACTACCGTTTCAGTAATCGGATGGTGGTTATGCTGCGGATTCACGTCTTCGGTGCACTCGAGGTCGAACTTGACGGCGATCCCGTGACCCTCCCGCGCGGCCGCCTGGTCCGCTCCCTGCTGGCCTGGCTGGCCCTGCATCCCGGCCCGCACCCCCGCACCCGCGTCTGCACCCTCTTCTGGCCCGATGCCCCCGACGCCAAGGCCCGGGCCAGCCTGCGCAGCGCCATGTGGGCACTGCGAATCGCCCTGGGCCCCAGCGCCTCGGCCCTGCACACCGATCGCGACATCGTCGACCTGCGCCGGAACGCGGTCTGGGTGGACGCGGTCGAGTTCGATCGGCTGCGCGCCGCGGGACATGCGGAACAGGCCATCGCGATCTGCCGCGGCGAGCTGCTCGCCGATCACGACGAGGAATGGGTGCGGCAACTCCGCGACGAATACGGCCGACGGCTGGCCGCGCTCCTGGCCGTCTCGGCGCAGGCGGCCGAATCCGGCGGCGACGTCGCCCGCGCCCGGGACCGGGCGCATCGGCGCGCCCTGCTGCGGCCATTGGACGATGAGGCGGGCCGCGAGCTGATCCGGCTGTCGGCGGCCGCCGGTGATCTCCCGGCGGCGATGACCGCGTTCACCCGCCTGCGTGACGCCCTGCGCACCGAACTCGACCTGGATCCCACCGCGGCCACCGTCAGCCTGATGGAAAGCCTGCGGCCACAGTCGAAACCGCCGGACTCCGATTCCATCCGACCCGGAATCGATGGTGGCGCAACAGCTCCGGAGGCACCCGTCCCGAACGGGTCGACCAGGCCCGCGCCCGTGCTGCCCGCCGCGACCACGATGGCGGTCGTACCCGGAATGGACACGGCGGCAGCCTTTTTCGGCAGGACGGCCGAATTGCACGATCTGGTCGGTGGCTGGCATCGGGTATGCGACGGCGCGGGTATGGCGGTGGCCATAGTCGGGGACGGCGGGATCGGCAAGACCCGGCTGGCGGAGGAAATGCTGACCATCGCCCGCCGGGACGGGGCCCGCACCGCGATCGGAGCACCCGGTGCGCTCGGCGGCGCACCCTACGAACTGTGGTCGGAAATGCTGGCCGAGGTGCTCGAGCCGGACGATCGACTGCCCGGCGACGCCTTGTGGGCAGCGAATTTGTCTCGGCTGTTGCCCAGTGTCGCAGCGCATTCGGGGGTGGTGCTGGCCCAGAACGGCCCATCGAAACCCGGAGTCACGGCCCTCTCCGACAACGACCCCGCCATCTCGTCGAGGACACCCGGGGTCGCCCGGCTCGGCAACCTCGGCGCACCGCTGACCTCGGTGCGCAGCCAGGCCCGCCCGATCACCGCACTCGGGGTGGAGCACGACCGGATCCGGCTGTTCGAGGCCGTCGTCGAGTTCCTCGGCTTCCTGGCGGCCCGGCGACCGCTCGTGCTGGTACTGGAGGATCTGCACGCGGCCGATCTCTCCAGCCTCGAGTTGCTGCGCTACGCGGGGCGGCGGCTCTCGCGGCTGCCGGTGCTGCTCATCCTGACGCGCCGCCCGCTGCCGCCCCGCCCGCAGCTGGACGGCGTGCTCGGCGCGCTGCGCGCCAAGGGTGCGCTGCGACTGGAACTCGGACTGAGACCCTTACCCCCGCAGGCTATTCGGCTGATCATCCGGGAGGCCGCCCACCTGCCCGAATCGCTCGAGAACCGCATTCTGGCGGCGGTCGACGGCAATCCGCTGCTGGCGGCCGAGACCGCCCGCCACGTCGCGCGCGGCACCGGCGATCCCGGCGACGGACTGCGCGTCGCGGCGGCGTCGGCCATGGCGCGACTCAGCGAGTCCGGCAGGCTGTTCCACGAACTGCTGGCAGCCTCGGGCCGGGACCTGAACCGCGCCGAGATCATGTCGCTGCCGCTGCTGGCCGACCCCGCCACCGCCGCCACCGAATCCCTGGGCGCGGGATTGCTTCGCGTCCGCGAAGATTCGATCGGATACCGCCACGAGTCGCTGCGCCAAGCGGTCTACGACGACATCCCCCAACTGCGCCGCGTCCGCCTCCACGACGCCCTCGCCTCCAGCCTGCAAGCCGCCCACCTCCACGAAGTCCCGCCCGCCGGACCTCACACAGCACTCGCCGCCGACCTCCGCGATGCGCGAGTTGCCGATGTGCGCGAGGCGTCGGCCGCCGGGTCGAGCGGTGCCGGGGTAGTCCGTGATCAGCGGCGGTCGGTGGAGTTGGCTCGGCATCTGCGGCTGGCGGGGCATCGGGGGCGGGCGGCCGGGGAGTTGCGGCGGGCCGCGGCGGGGCGGGCGGGGCGGCCCGATATGGCGTACTCCTGTCTGGCCAATGCCGCCGGGGCCGCCGCGTGCGCCGGTGATTTCGAACGGGCCCTGGATTTCGTGGAACGCTGCCTGCCGCTGGTCGTGCCCAACGGCCTGACCCGCCTGGCCGTCTACGTCTACACCGGACAGTCCGCCGTACTGCGCCGCCTGGGCCGGGCGGGCGAGGCGGCCGCGGCCCTGGCCGCCGCCGACACCGCCGCGGGCCGCCTGGGCATCCCGGCCCTGGACGGACTAGTGCACAGCGAGCGTGCGCAACTGGCCCTCGATCGGGGCGATTACGGCACGGCCGCCGGGGAATTCCGGGCCGCGCTGGCCGTCGACGCGCCGATCAGCCGACCCCTGACCCGGCTGTACCTGGCGGAGGCCCTGACCCGTGACGGCCGCACCGCCGAAGCCGGGACCGCACTCCAGGCCATCGCGCTGGAACCCATGTCGGACAGCGATTTCCCGGACACCCTGGTGGCTCGCATGAATCGCGTCGAGGGCCTGCTGGCGGCCCGCGACGGCAATATCGAACTGGCCACCACCCGGCTGCTGGCGGCCGTCGAGGGCTGGCGGCGGCGCGCGACGGCGGCCACGGTGGGCCGCCGCTACGCCGCCAACATCATCGACCTGGGTCGGCCACCGCTCTCGGGACTGGTGGAGCCCGACCGCGAATACCGCCTCGTGACAGCCGAATTGGCCGCGCTCACCGACCTGCCCAGGAGCCCCGATGCCCACCTTCGATGATCACGCGCGAACCGCGGCGACCCCGGCGGCGGTCTGGAAACTGCTCTACGACCCGTCCCGCTTCACCGAGTGGTGGTCGGGCATCGGCAGCATCGAGCCCGACGCCGACGGCTCGACGTACACCATGTACCCCGAGGGCTATCCCGATTTCCCGATGCCGCAGACCCTGCGCGCCGATCGCGGGAACTCGCTGGTGACGATCTCCTGCCTCGTCTCGGACCTGCTGTTCGTCTGGCAGCTGAGTTTGGCGGAGGACGGGCATTCCACCGATATCCATGTGCACGTGGAGATTCCGGAGGCCGAGGCCGCGCGCCTCGCGACACAGCGCGAGGTCATCCACGAGTCCCTCACCAAATTGGCCGCACTGTCCGCCACTGCTGATTGATCCCCGATAGCCCGAATTTCGTTATAGGGAATTTATTTTCGTGTGATATGATATAAGCGAATTCGAATTTCCCTGTCTACCATCGGGACTCGTGGAGAATTCGATGAACAACGGCCCGAGCCGGACCGCGATGATGGCGGCGGCGGGCCGCGCGGCGCATCTGCTCGTGGACAGCGAACCGCACCTGTTCCGGGACACCGTGGCCGAGGCACTGCTGGGCGAGCGGGCCGCCGAACTCATTGCCTATCACCGGGAATCCGGTGATCATCCGGTGCTCAGCGGCACCCGGGCCCAGGTCACCGCCCGCAGCCACCACACCGAGTCCCTGCTGGCCGCGGGCTTCGAACAGTACGTGATCCTCGGCGCGGGCCTGGACACCTTCGCCTACCGGTCACCGCTGGCGCAGCGGGTGACGGTCTACGAGGTCGACCACCCGGCGACCCAGAAATGGAAGCGAGAATTGCTCGCCACCGCCGGAATCGGCACCGCCACCGTCGAATTCGTCGGGGTGGACTTCGAGTGCGACAACCTGGCCACCGAATTGGCCGCCCACGGTTTCGACCCGCGACGCCCCGCCCTGGTGAGCTGGCTCGGCGTGACCATGTACCTCACCGAATCCGCGATATCCGCCACCCTGGACACCCTGTCCGGCTTCGCACCGTACACCGAACTGGTGCTGGAATACGCGCTCCTGCCGGACCTGCGCGACGAATCCGGCCGTGTCTACGCCGAATTCGCCCTCCCTGCCACCGCCGGGCAGGGCGAACCGTTCCTGAGCTTCTTCTCACCCGAAACGGTGACCGCCCTGCTCACCGCGCACGGTTTCACCGTGGCGGAACATATTTCACAGCGCGAGGCCGTCGACGCCGCCCTCTGGCAGCGCGACGACGCCCTGCACCCCGCCGACTTCTGCCGGCTGGTGCGCGCTCACAACTCCGGCCGCACCAGAATCTGAATGTGATCGTCCGGATTGCGCAGTGCTTCGATGGTGCCCGCGACGCCGTCCAGCCCGACCTGATCGGTAATCAGCGAAGCGGCGTCCACGGTGCCATCGGCTATGCGGTGCAGGGTCTTCGCGTACTCCTCGTGCGGATAGACCATGCACATCTGCAAGGAGATGTCCTTGTAGATGCCGACGATCGGCCGGATGACATCGTCGGTCATGACCGCGCCGATCTGGAGAATCGCGGTCTCGCGGGGGACCTTGTACATGAGGTCGTTGAGCAGGCCCGGCACCGACGCGCACACCCAGACGTGCAGCTTCTGCCCCGGCGAGGCGAGCTCCTGCCACACCTCGACCGGGTCCTCGGTGGCCGGGTCCACCACCCGGTGCGCGCCCAACCGCAGCGCGGCCTCGCGGCGCAGCTCGGACGGATCCGAGGCCACGATGGGCGCGACACCGCGCTCGGCCAGCGCCGCCACCGCGCCCAAACCGACGGGGCCGCAGCCGATCACGATGCCGGTTCCGTCGGGCCCGATGCCGGTCCGGGCCACATTGCCGAACCCGACGGCCAGCGGCTCGGTCATGGCTGCCACGTGCGGCGGCACATGATCGGGGATGGGTTCCAAGGCCATGGCCTGCAACACCATTCGCTCGCCGTAGCCGCCCGGGAAGTCATTGGAGTACCCGACCCCGTGAATCCCGCCCGCCGCGTCCAGCGCCCACGGCAGCGCCACCACATTCTGTCCCTCGACGAACGGCGTATCCGGTCCCGCGCCGATGACCCGCGCCGCCAGCTCGTGCCCCATCACCAGGTCCCGGCACGGGTCGAACAGGAAGGTCGGCACCCCGGAATCCCGTGAGGCCTGGAGGAATTCATCGGTATAGTCGAGGGCCTGCTTGTCCGACCCGCAGACGCCGCAGGCGATGGTCTCCACCAGCACCTGTCCGGGTCCGGGCACCGGCTCGGGCACCTCATCCACCACCAGCTTGCGATTGCGCATGACTACCGCGCGCATGTCAGCGTCCTTCCGTTTCGGAGTCGAGTTGTGCTCCGAACACCGCGCGCCCCACTCGGCTCCGAGGACGCGCGGCAAGCGTGTGTCAGCCCCTGGCCCACTCGTGGCCCCAGTAGCTGTCGGCGGTCATCTCCTCGGCCACGTAGTCCTCGCCGACCAGCATTCCGTCGCAACCGAATTCGAGATCCCAGTTGCCGGGGGTGCGGACGTAGAAGGAGATCATCTTGTCGTTGGTGTGGCGACCCAGCGTGGAGGACAGGTGGTAGCCCGCCTTGTTGACGCGGTCCAGCGCACGGCCGACATCGTCGAGCGAGTCGACCTCGACCATGACGTGCACGATGCCCGGGCCGTCCGGCCGCGAGCCCGGGATGAGCGCCAGGCTGTGGTGGCGCGGGTTCACGCCCATGAAGCGGATCCAGATCGGATGCTCGGGCGGGCCCACCCGGAACGAGCCGCGCGAGGCGAAGCCCAGCACGTCGGTGTAGAACTGCCGCGCCTGCTCGATATCGCGGACCGGCAGCACCACGTGCCCGAGCCCGAGATCGCCGGTGACGAACCGGCTTCCGAACTTGCCGACCACCGGCGAGTGGTCCAGCAGCGGGCCGTGGAAGACCTCGATGGTGAAGCCGGACGGATCGACGAAGGCGATGGCCTCCTCCACGTGCCGGTTGACCGCCTCGGCCACCGATAGCGTGCTGACCGCGACCCCGGCCTTCTCCAGCGTCTCGCGCACCAACTCCAGCGAGCGGCGATCGGCCACCTGCCAGCCGACGGCGATGACCTCGTCGCGCTCGCCCGGCACCAGCTCGAAGCGGTAGGTGTGCTCGTCCACGCGCAGGTAGACCGATTCGGCATTGGGCCCGGTGCCCTCGGCGAAACCGATGGTGTCGAAGGCGAATCGACGCCAGGCGTCCACATCGGCGATGCGGGCGCGCACGTAGCCCAGGGAGGCGAAGGCGGCCATGGTGATACTCCTCGGATTATCGGGTTATCAGTCGTAGGTGACGGTGACGTCGTCGGTGACCGGGACCGCCTGGCAGGCCAGCACGTAGCCGTCGGCGAGGTCCTCGACCTCGAGAATTTCATTGCGGCGCATGCTCACCTCACCCGAAACCACCCGGCACACGCAGGCGCTGCACGCGCCCTCCTTGCACGAGTAGGGGGCGTCCAGTCCCTTGGCGAGCATGGTGTCGAGCAGGGTCTGCTGCCGCGGCCAGGTGAGCTCGTGGTGCTCGCCGTCGAGCTGGACCCGCGCGAGGGCGGCATCGGTCTCGTCGGCCACCACATCGCTTGCGGTGGTGTCGGTTTCGAACGGATTGCCCGACAGCGAGACGAACTTCTCGATGTGCACGCGCTTGCGGTCCGCGCCCAGCTCGCCCATGGCGGCCGCGACGGCGTCCATGAACGGACCGGGACCGCAGACGAAGACTTCCCGGCCCGCCCACGGACGAGCCAGCGCGGCCAGGCCGGCCACGCTCGGCAGCCCCTGGACCGACTGCAGCCAATGCAGCACCAGCAGTCGATCCGGGTGCGCGGCAGCCAGTTCCGCGAGCTCCCCGGCGAAGATAACCGAATTCTCGTGCTGATTGGCGTAAATCAGCGTGCAGTGGCCCGAGCCCTGGGCGAGCACGGATTTCAGGATGGACAGCACCGGGGTGATGCCGCTGCTGCCGGCGAACAGCAACAGGTCGGTGTCCAGCGAATCCGGAGTGAAGATGCCGACGGGCGGCAGGACGTCCAGGGTCAGACCCGCGGCGGCGTTGTCGCACAGCCAGTTCGAGCCGTAGCCGTCGACGGTCCGCTTCACGGTGACCTTCAGCGTCCCATCCTCGTGCGGCGCGCTGGACAGTGAATAGCAGCGGCTCACCGAACCGGTCAGATCGCTGGGAATGCGCAGGGTGAGGAACTGGCCGGGGCGATAGGAGAACCGATCGGACCGGACTTCCGGGGCGAGCTCGAGCGACACCGCGTCGGCGGTCTCACGCACCACGCGCACGACCCGCACCGATGTGATCCCGCTCACCTGCGCGGCGGCCAGGGCCTCGTCTACCTCGAAGTCTGTCACCGTCATGCTTTCCACCAGTTCCATTCCTGTGCTGATTTTTTCGAGCTGGTTCCCGCTGGGTAACCACCCGCTACGGGCCGGACGTCGACGATGCCGGACGGCCCTCCAGGGTTACCCGGTCGCACCGGGTCACAAGAGGGTGCGTCCCCGGGTGCTGACGTCGACGTCACGGGTGCTGACGCCGACCGCACCCGCGGCCACGGCCGCGTCGATGCTCGCGCGCAATGCCCGGCAGGTGTGCGATCTCAAACCGTCAGCGGCCAGCTCGGTGCAGGCCGCCGCGGCGGTCTTGTTCCACTGCACGCTGGTGTGCTGTTCGCTGTACTTCTCCACCAGCACGCACGTCCCGCAGGACCGGCACGAAACCTCGTCCATCCCAATGCCTCTCAGGCGTGCGCAGTTCCGGAGACCACCGCGGCTTCGCGCTTGGCGATATTGTCGGCGACCTCCGCCTCCCACGCGGTGACCGCGCGGGTGGTGTCCACCTCGTACTCGAAGCGGTCGGTCATCTCGTCGGAGACCTCGGCCGCGTCCACGTAGAACTGCTCGTACCAGCGACGCAGCTGATAGACCGGCCCGTCCTCCTCGCACAGCAGCGGATTGTTGATGCGCGACTTGCGCTTCCAGATGGCCGCGTCCTGCTCGAAGCCCTTGCCCAGGCCGCCCACGAACTTCTCGGCGATCTCGCTCGCCTGCTCCGGGGTCACACCGTCGGGCTTCTTGGCGATCGCGCCGTACATGAGCACGAACTGGTTCTCGTTGATCGGGTAGTGGCAGTTGATCAGATAGCCCTCGACGACAAGGCCGCCCGGGCTCTCGCTCTTCAGGTAATCGATCATGAAGGAGGGCCCGTAGTAGGAAGCCTCCGACTGTAGTACGTTCTTGCCGCCCAACGCCTTGGCGGTCTCGCCCATCATGTCCTCGCGCGACACCGAGGTCATGTACTGGCTGGCGGTGTAGCCCTCGAAGACGTTCTTGAAGAAGGTCGGGAAGCCGTAGTGCACGTAGAAGAAGTGCGCCATGTCCACCACGTTGTCCACCACCTCGCGGCAGTTGGCGTCGACGACCATGGAGTTCCAGGTCCAGTCGGTCCACTCGGCGTCGAAGGCGGCCTCGATGCGCGGGATGGCCAGCTCGGCCGGGGGCTGCTTGCCCTCCGGGTCGTTCCAGACGAACAGCATCTTGTTCTCGACCATGGTCGGCCACGCCTTGGTGCGGGCCAGCGGGGGGACGCGGCGCGCATACGGGATGCCGGTGCACTTGCCCTTGCCGTTCCAGCGCCAGTCGTGGAACGGGCAGGCCAGCGAATCGCCCTTGACCGGTGCCGTCGGCCAGGTTGCCGCCCATGTGGGGGCAGTAGGCATTGAGCACATTGAGAGTGCCGTCCTCGGCCGCGAACACCACGATCTCGGTACCGAAAGCCTTGATGGCGTGCGGCTTTCCGTCCCGGAAGGAGTCGGCCAGGCCCAGGCAGTGCCAGCCGCGCGCGAATCGCGTGGACGGCTTGCCCGCGTCGATGACCCGAACTTCACCTTCGGTGGTGGTCATGTGAGTTCCTCTCCTCTTTTGCTTCGATGGTTCCGGCCGATGTGACGGCGACGACAGCGCAGTCTCACTGGCCGGGCGCGTGCTACTGGTCTGCGAGACGGTTGAACGCCGCGCGGTAGAACAGCAGCGGCCGCGCCTCGGAATGCTCGTTCAAGCTGGTCACGCGGCCCACGACAATCGTGTGGTCGCCGCCGTCGACCTCGTCGTGCAGCTCGCAGTCGATGGAGGCCATGGCCCCGGCGAGCAGCGGTGAACCGTTCGCGGACTCGGCCCACTCGACCCCGGCGAACTTGTCGGCCCCGGGCCGACCGAGCTGACGGCAGATCTCGGCCTGATCGTCGGCCAGGATGTTCACGCAGAACCGGCCCGCCGCACGGATTCTCGGCCAGGTGCTCGAGGTCCGCGCCGGGAAGAAACTCACCAGCGGTGGTTCGATGGACAGCGATGCGAACGACTGACATGCGAAGCCGACGGGCTCGCCCTCGTCAAGGGCGGTGATCACGGTGATGCCCGAGCAGAAGCGCCCGAGAACGTTCTTGAAAGCCGTCGCGTCGATGGCCGGAGCCTGGTCCAGGACCGGGTCCACGGGCCCTCCTTATTTCGATCCGAAATATAGCTAGAAGTCATGACAGCAGGTCGCGAGCGGATCGCGTCAACTCCGTGGTTCGGTGATCGGGACACGTATGCGTAGCTTTTACGTAGTTCTCCCGATTCCGCAGGTTGTAGCGCAGGGCACTGTGATGGGTAGCACAAGCTCCGATCCAGGTACATGCCTAATCGGAATAGTCCTAGACTGGATATGAACCAACGGAGGTACATATGTCCGTCACCATGCTGCCCCCGGCGGAGACTCGACACCCCCTGAACCCCATGCGCGCCAAGGAATCCCACGCCAGCGCCGAAGTCCCGGTCTCGATGATCGAGCGGATGACCTTGATCCTGGACGCATTCGACGCTTCCACCCCCACCCTCACGCTGCTCGGACTGGTCGAGCGCACCGGGCTGCCACGGTCCACCGTGCACCGGATCCTGGATCAGATGATCAAGCTGCGCTGGCTGGCCCACACCTCGGGCGGCTATCGGCTCGGCATGCGCGCCCTGGAACTCGGCGGACTCACCGCCGACCACAACGAGATTCGCGATGCCGTCTCTCCGCTGCTGCACGAGCTGAGCCAGCGCACCGGCATGGTCGGGCACCTGGCCGTGCTCGACGGACGCGACGTGGTGTACCTGGACAAGGCCGGTGGCCGCTTCGCCGCCAGCCTGCCCACCCGGCTGGGCGGCCGGATGCCCGCGCACGCAACGGCTCTGGGCAAGGCCATGCTCGCCTGCCTGGAACCGAATATCGCCGAGGCCGCGCTGCGGACCCGGCTGCCGCGGCTGACCCCGCGCACCATCTGCGAGCCCGAAGCGCTCACCCGCGAGCTGCAGCAGATCCGGCTGCGCCAGGGCGTGGCCATCGATCGCGAGGAGGCCGTGGTCGGGATCGCCTGTGTCGCAGCGCCGTTGCGCGGCCGGGGCACCGCTCCCGCCGCGCTCTCACTGTCCGGTCGCGCCGACGGCATGAGCTACGACCGGCTGGCCCGCGTCGTACTCGAGGTGGCGCACGAGGCCGGTCGCACCCTGTTCCCGCGTCGCGCGCACTGGCGTTGAGCGGAGTACGGACATGCGGGGGCGATACAGTTCGATGATGACCGAGGGCGTGGACGCCGAGGCGGCGCAGGCGATTCCGGAGCTGCCCACGACGGCGTGGGCGGTTCTCGGCATGCTCTCGCACGCCGAGGAGCTCTCCGGATACGACCTGAAGAAATGGGCGGACTGGAGTCTGCAGTTCTTCTATTGGAGTCCGTCGTTCAGCCAGATCTACGCCGAACTCAAGCGGTTGGAAAAGCATGGCTACGCGACCTCGCGAACCGTGGTCTCCGAGGACGGCATGCGCGGCAAACGCATGTACGCCATTACCGAGAGCGGGCGGGAGGCGGCCTCGCACTGGGTCAATCACTCCCCCGTCGAGGCCCCGGTGCTCAAACACAGTGTGATGCTGCGGGCCTGGCTCGGGCATCTGGCCGAACCCGAGCGCATGCGCGAAATCCTCACCCAGCACATCGAATACACCGAGACCATGCGCCGGCGCGCACTCGCCGACGCCGAGGGTGCGGACGTGAATCCGGATTGGGCCTATCCGAGCGCGGTATTACGCTGGTGCGTAAAGCATTACGAGGCCGAAAAGGAATTCGCCGAGGACCTGCTGGCGGATATGGACAAATTGGCGAGACAGCGTAGCCGCCGCCGGACTGTGAAGAAGCAGAATTCCGGCGATTCCCACTGAACGGACTTGGTGATAGTCGACGGTTGGCGGTCGTGACACGGTTCACAACATCGTGTTACTACCCACCCTGGAGGACGCACTATGTCCACCTCTGTCGACACCGCGGTGCCTCCCAGCCCCGCGCCTGACGAAAGCGGCCGCCTCGACGGCGCGTCGAATCTGCGGATCTGGTCGGTCCTCGCCGTCATCGTGCTGTTCACCGAGGTCTCCCCGATGCAGTACGTCATGGTCGCGTCGGCACTGCGGCAGATCGCGCCCACCTTCCCCGAGCAGGGCGCGAACATCAACTGGGCCATCATCGTTTTCGGCATCTTCGGTGCCGCCGTGTCCCCGCTGATCGGCAAGCTGTCCGACATCTGGGGCAAGAAGAAGATGTTCCTGGTCTGCGGCGTGCTGTTCCTGATCGGCACGGCCATGTGCGCGGTCACCAGCAACTGGGCGGTGTTCCTCGTGGGCCGCGCGCTGGAGGCCACGGCCATCGCGACCACCGTGGTGTCCTACGGTCTGATCCGAGACCTGATGCCGCGCCGCATGGTTCCCATCGGCCTGGGCATCGCCTCCACGGGTCTGGGCGTCTCCGCCCTAGCCGGGCCGCTGATCGGCGGGTACATCACCGATCACTACAGCTGGCGCGGACTGTTCTGGTTCCTGTTCATCTTCACCATCATCATGATTCCGCTGCTGATCATCGTGGTGCCGGAGTCCAAGCTGCGCACCCCGCAGCGGCTCGACATCATCGGCGCGGTGCTGCTCGGCGCGGGCGCGACACTGACCCTGCTGTACCTGGACAAGGGGCAGGACTGGGGCTGGACCAAGCCGTCCACGCTGGCCTGGCTGATCGGCGGGCTGGTGCTGCTGGCGCTGTTCCCGATCGTGGAAAAGCGTGCGAAGCAACCGATCATGGATATGAAGCTGCTGTTCAATCCGCGGGTGAGCGTGGTGCTGTTCATCGGTCTGCTGGCCTCGTTCATCATCGGGTACCAGTCGTATGCGACCGGGTACATGACGCAGTCGCCGCCGTCGGGACAGGTGGTTCAGACGGTCGAGGCCGCCACCTGGGATCAGGTGAAGGCCGGTGCGCTGGCACAGGCGCAGGCCATGGCGTTGACCCAGGCGCGCGCCCAGGGTCTCGCACAAGCCGAGGCTCAGGCCAAGGCCGCCATGCCGCCGGGCGTGGAACTGCCGACCGCGTTGGTCCAGCAGCTCACCGACCAGGTGAACGCGCAGGTGACACCGGAGCTGGTGAATGCGCAGGTGCCGCCGGAGGCCGTGTACTCTAAGCTGCCGCCGGACATGGTCAAGGTGGAGCTGGAACCGGGCTACACCTACGGTGACAACTTCACGCTGCTGAAGTTCGCCACGCACGTGACGCTGGCACAGTCGTTGATCGCCATGCTGTTCGGGTTCCTGGGCGGTCTGTGGATCCGGCGCTCGGGTGCGCG
The DNA here is from genome assembly GCF_007990715.1 of Nocardia seriolae NBRC 15557. Classification (GTDB taxonomy): domain Bacteria; phylum Actinomycetota; class Actinomycetes; order Mycobacteriales; family Mycobacteriaceae; genus Nocardia; species Nocardia seriolae. The sequence continues at coordinate 89,286 of NZ_BJWY01000013.1, forward strand.
GTGGCCGCTGATCTCGGCGCTGGTCATCTTCGTGGGCAGCGGTCTGGCCTACGCGGCGCTCTCGCACGGGTGGCAGACGCAGGCGCTGATCAGCGCGGTGTACGGTATCGCGTTCGCGCTGTACTACGCCTCGACGCCGAACCTGATCGTGGAAGGCGTTCCGGCACAACAGCAGGGCATCAGCGCAGGCATGCTGGGCGTCATGCAGGCCATGGGCGCGGGCATCGGGCTCGCGGTGGCCACGGCGTTCCTGAATGCCAATCCGGTCCAGGCGGTGGTGTCGGTGGCGGGTGCGCCGCCGGTCACCAAGGACATTCCGCTGCTGTACGCCGACAAGGGGTATGAGATCAGCTTCTACTTCGTGGCGGCCTCGGCGGCGGTGGCGCTGATCGGTGCGCTGATCATGAAGCACGGACGGACGCCCGCCACGGGCGGTGCGGCGCACTGATCGTGCCGGCGTACTGATATTTCGATGACCAACGGCCCGGAGGCGGATGTCTCCGGGCCGTTGTCGCGCGGCCGTTCTGTGCGCTTCACTGACCGCTGAGCGGGATCTCACCTCGTTGTTCCGCACTCGGCATATTTCTATTGGAAATAGGCCGCCAACCTGTGCGGCCGGAGGAGGTGGTCGACGATGACCGGCGAACTCGACACCATCGCGACGGCGGTGGCCGCCATTGCCGACGGCGGCATGGTGCTCGTCGTGGACGACGAGGATCGCGAGAACGAGGGCGATCTGATTCTGGCCGCGGAGAAGGCGACCGCGGCGAACATCGCGTTTCTCGTGCGATATACCAGCGGGGTCATCTGCGTGCCCATGACGGGCGAGGATTGCGATCGGCTGCAACTGCCGCCGATGGCGGCGGTCAACCAGGATCCCAAGGGGACCGCCTACACCGTGTCGGTGGACGCGGTTTCCGGTGTCAGTACCGGTATTTCGGCCGCGGATCGGGCGCAGACCATGCGGGTGCTGGCCGATCCGCGGACCACCGCCGATCAGCTGTCGCGGCCGGGGCACGTGTTTCCGCTGCGCGCGAATCCGCGTGGGGTGCTGGGGCGGCCGGGGCATACCGAGGCGGCGGTGGATCTCATGCGGCTCGCCGGGCTGCGGCCGGCGGGGGTCATCGCCGAGGTGGTCAACGATGACGGGACCATGGCGCGACTGCCGGAGCTGCTGGTGATGGCGCGGGAGTGGGGCGTTCCCATCGTGTCCATCGCGGATCTGATCGAGCATCGGAAGCGGTTGGAGCACGGGATCTCTCGCATTGTCGAGACGCGGCTGCCCACTCGGTTCGGGGATTTCCGGGTCTACGGTTACGCCGACGAGAACTCCGGTGCGGAGCATCTGGCGCTGGTCTTCGGCGATCCGGCCGGTGAGAACGTCTTGGCCCGAGTGCATTCCGAGTGCCTCACCGGCGATGCCTTCGGCTCGCTGCGCTGCGACTGCGGGGAACAGCTCGACGCGGCGCTCGCTGCCGTCGCCTCGGCGGGGCGGGGTGTCGTGGTCTATCTGCGCGGGCAGGAGGGGCGCGGCATCGGGCTGCTCAACAAGCTGCGCGCCTACGAACTCCAGGACGATGGGGCCGATACGGTCGACGCCAATGTCCGGCTGGGCCTGCCCATCGATGCCCGCGACTACGGGGCCGCGGCCCGCATTCTCAGCGATCTGGGCGTGAATTCCGTTCACCTGCTGAGCAACAACCCCGACAAGCAATCGGGGCTGGAGGCGAACGGAATCGCCGTGCACAGCCGGATCCCGTTGCAGACCCAGCCCACCGAGCACAATGTGCACTACCTCGGCACCAAGCGCGACCGCATGAGTCATCAGCTGCCGCATTTCGAGGCCGTCGGCTACCGCTGAGGGTCCGGCTGCCATGCTGGCGGCATGAGGATCGCGGCCGCCCAGCTCACCTGTGTTCCCGGCGATATCGCCGCCAATGTCAAGCAGGCGGTCGAGCTGGCGCGGCAGGCGCGGGCGGAGGGCGCGGAACTGGTGGTGTTCCCGGAGCTGACGCTCACGGGGTACGAGCTGGAGACCGTGGCCGGGGATCCGGGGCTGCTGGTCGCGGCCGATGACGCTCGGCTGGAACCGCTTCGGGACGCCGGGATCGCCACGGTGATCAACGGCGCCGCGCCCGGTGCGCGCGGGCCCGCCATCGCCACCTACGTCTATGCGGGTGCGGGCGAGCTGATCTGCACCTATGTCAAACAGCATCTGTTCGAGCAGGAGAGCGCCGTATTCGCCGCGGGGGATCGGGACGGGCGATTCTCGCTGGGCGGGCTTCGATTCTCGCTCGCCACCTGCTTCGACAATCACTTTCCGGATCTCATCGGGCGGGCCGCCGCCGATGGGTGCGATGTGCACCTGGCCAGTTCGCTGTATGGGACCGGAGGCGGGGTGCGGGAGCGGGCGACGATCTATCCGGGGATCGCGCGCGACACGAAAATGTTTGTGGTGCTGGCGAATCACGTCGGCCGGGCGGGGACCTGGGTCGGGTGCGGCGGATCAGCTGTGTGGCGGCCCGGCGGCGACCTGCTGGTCGAGGGCGATTCGCACTCGACCGGCGTGGTCACCGCGCTCGTCGGGCAGGCCGGTTAGTAC